>CAZPJP010000034.1:0-7162 GCA_964586915.1 uncultured Anaerolineales bacterium | reverse complement strand
TGGCCGTCCTTTCGCCAGTCGGTGCCGGCGCAGTAGCCACTTGCCAGCCGGTAGATCAACTGCGCGCCGCCGAAGCGACCGGGCGGCTGATTCACGTGGACCGTGTGGCCACGTCGGCGCAGTTCCTCGACCACGTGGGGCGCAAACCCCGACTCCAGCCACAGGTCGTAATCTCGATCCACGAACCATCGGGGACCGTCGGAGGCGGCCTGTGGGTTCTGCTTATAATCGAAGATGCGGACCATCATCTGAACGTGGCCTTGGGGCTGCATTGGACCGCCCATCACGCCAAAACTCATCACCGCCGCGCCGTCCCGCGTCACAAAGGCGGGGATGATCGTGTGGAAGGGACGCTTGCCACCCGCGACCCGATTCGGATGGCCCTCTGCCAACTCAAAACACGCGCCGCGATTCTGCATCGAGATCCCCGTCCCGGGGATGACGATGCCGGAGCCGAAGCCCATATAGTTGGATTGGATGAACGAGACCATCATCCCATCCGCATCGGCTGCGGTGAGGTAGACGGTGCCGTGGTCGACCGGCAGGGCCGATTCTGGGAACCGAGCTCGGGCCATATCGATCTGCTCTGCCCGCTCAGCGAGGAAGGTATCGTCAATCAGGGCCTCCGGCGGCACCTCCATCCAGGCGGGATCGGCGATGTGGCGATAGGCCTCGGCCCATGCCAGCTTCATCGCCTCGATCTGTACGTGGACGCTGTCAGCAGCATCCACGGGGTACTGAGCGATCTCGATATGCTCCAGCAGGCCCAAGGCGACGAGGGCTGCGAGACCCTGGCCATTCGGCGGGATCTCGTGAAGATGGTAGCCGCGATACACTTGCGCCATCGGCGTCACCCAGATGGGCTCGTGGGAGGCCAGATCCTCCAGCGTGAGCAGGCCACCCGTCTCGCGGGCGTGAGCCACGATGCGCTCGGCCAGCTCACCGCGGTAGAAGGCCTCCCCTTTCGTCCTGGCGATGGTCTCCAGCGTGGCGGCCTGGTCGGGACATGCGAAGCGCTCCCCGGGATGTGGCGCTTGCCCCTCAGGCAGAAACGTCGCTGCAAAGGAGGGATAATCACGGTAACGCCGCTCGGCGTAAGCCCACACCCTCGCCGTGATGGGTGAGACCGGGTACCCGTCGCGGGCGTAGTGCACAGCGGCCTCAAAGAGAGCCTCAAGGGGCAGTCGCCCAAAGCGCTCCGAGAGCGCCACCCACGCGCTCACACAGCCCGGCACGGTCACCGGATCCCATCCGGTCGTCGGCATCTCGTCCAGGCCCTCAAATCGATCGGGCGTGAGTGCTTGCGGCGAGCGACCCGAGGCGTTCAGGCCGTGGAGGATCTCTCCATCCCAGACAATGGCAAAGGCGTCGCTGCCGATTCCGTTGCTGGTCGGCTCGACGACGGTGAGGGTGATAGCCGTCGCTAGCGCCGCGTCGACGGCATTGCCGCCCTGTTTCAGCGCCTGCAACCCGGCCTGGGCCGCCAACGGTTGCGACGTCGCTACCACGTTCTCGGCCAGCACGGGCATACGTTGTGATCGGTATGGAAGTTTCCAGCTAAAGGTCATCTTCATCTCCGGACTGGACTATCTGCGCACGCAGCCCCAGCCGCTCGTACTGCTCCTCAGGGGCGTTACACGCTCGCATCTGCCGAATCATGTGCTCGACCAACCGCGCTTCAACCACCGGGTCGTCTAGCGGCGCTGTCTGCCCGGGATCGTGGACCAGATCGAAGAGTAACGTGCCGAACTGCGCGGAGCGGCTTGTCCCAGGTACCTCGATCCGGAGCACCGGCATACCTTTGGTGAAGGGGAGCGGTGGCACCAGCTCCATATCCGGGACAGCATCGCCCTGAAGCAAAGCTTGTCGCAGGCGAACTGTCTGAAGCGTGTACGCATAGAGCGGCTGGTTCTTGGGCGACGGGGCGCGATAGTAGGTGTAGCGACCATCCGTGACGTTGACGTGGTGGCCGAAGTTGCCGTAGATCGCGGCCTCCCGGACGGGCGCGTCGGACGTGATTGTCTCGGCTAGATCATACCCTCGCATATCCGGTGTCCGCTCGACGCCGAAGTACGAGAGCAGCGTGGGTCCTAGATCGAGCGCAGGCTGGATAAGCGCCTGCCGTCGCTCGCCCTGCTGACGCGACCGCGGATCCCAGACGAAAAACGGCGTATGCGAAAGCTCCTCGTACCACGGCTGGTAGTTTTTGGCGAAGAGGTCGTGCTCGCCGAGCATATGGCCATGGTCGGTCCAGACCACCAGCATTGTGTCGTCCCACAGCTCGAGCTCATCCATCAGATCCAGTACCTCGCCCAATCGCGCATCGCAGGCGCTGACCGAGGCCGCATAGCGGGTGCGGAGGTGGCGGATTTGTTCCGGCGTCTCGTCGGTGACCGCATCGTAGACGGGCCAATCGAAGAGCGGGCCCTCGTAGTCATCCTCGTAGAGATCCAGGTACTGTTCGGGGACAAAGAAGGGCTCGTGCGGATCGAAGGCTTCGATATGGAGAAGCCAGTCATCCTCCGTATGGTTGCGGCGGATGAAGTCCAGGCCGGCGCGCACCGTCCGCGTCGTGGGAAGCTGATCCTCCGCGGCAATGTAAGGACGGTTCACCCAGTCCTGCCGACGGCCCTTCTTGTTGATGTTCTCTGGAATGTCCGGCTCGCTGACCTGGCCGATCCAGGGATCGCCCTCCTGCCCGCGCAGGAACTCCCAGGTGTCGTATCGCGTGTTGTAATAGTGCCCGTTATCCTCCCAGTAATGATAGTGGTCGCTGACCAGGTGTGTGTAGATGCCATTACGCGTCAGGAGCTCGGGCACCGAGTCGTCGAAGGTCTCCAGGGGTACCCATGGGGCGTGGAGGAAGTTTGGACGCGCTGTATGGAAGTCGCGCCGCGCCGGCATACACGGCGTGGAGCAGACGTAGGATGTGTCAAAGGTCACCGCCCGCCGGGCCAATCTTTCGAAGTTGGGCGCGTGGACCCAATCGTTGCCGTAAGGGGGCAGAAAATGGCGGTTAAGGGAATCAAACATCAGGACAATGGCTTTCATCGCTTGTGATACCTCCAGCTTCGATATCTAGGCAGCGTCACCTTGTGGACCACACCAGCTGGCCCTCACATAACCCTACACCTCATCAGCGCGAGGATGCGTTAGCCTATCACCACCTGTCCGTAGACGCCGAGGCGGGGCACCGTCACCTTGAGCCGATCTGCCTCCTGCACATAGTTCAGAGGCTCTACGGATTCGCCGGGCGCGACCCATTTGACAGGGCCCGTGGTGTTTACCGGCGTGCCCTCACCGGTGGGAATCGTCAGCGTGATAGGTCCCACCGGCACCTCGTCGACGAGTGGCGCAGGCCCGACCGCGCTGACAAGATGAATAACCCAGCCTTCCTTCCATCGCCCCAACACCACATTCACACAGGTCGGGGCATCGGTCTCCAGCAGGGGGACGATTCGGCCGTCGCCGAAGAGCAGCGCGGACAGAAGCATCAGGTGGTCGACGTGGCCCACGGCCATCACGGTCTCCCCGAGACCCGTCGCAAGATAGATCAGGTCCCCGGTTCCCACCGGAACGCGCACCGCCAGAGCATCTTCGGAGGCCGTGAGTGGATTGGCATCCTCGGGCACGCGCATCTCCTCGCTATGGGCTGTCCAGAACCAAACCTCCGCACCAGACGACGGCATAAAGCGTCGGTAGCGTCGCAAGAGAGGCAGTGGCGCCCCCTCTGTCAACGATGGCGGCAACGCTGCGGCGGGAAGGCCATAGGGGGCTGTGTCGGATTGCCGGGTGAAAACGCGTCCCAGGCGGTTCGCCAGTGAGATCGGCACGGGACGGAAGCCCTCCTCACCGGCGATTGGCGCGTCCAAGAGAATCACGCGACCCCCGCGCTCCGCGACGCTCAGCACGGCCTGTGCCTGCTTGTCGTCCAACCAGGAGGCGGTGGGCAAGACCACAGCGTCAAGGTCCCGAAGGCGCTTTTTGGATAGATCTTCGTCATAGATCAGCCGGAACTGAACGTGTGCGGCCGTCAGCGCCGTATACAGTCCGACAAACTCCTGCTCCAACCGCTCGTCGTCCACACCGGGCAGGGCTGCGTAGCTCAAAGCCCGGCTCGGCCAGACCAGGCCGACCTGCTCGACGGATGCCATTGAGTCGAGGAGGGATTTCTGCCGCTCCATAAACTCGAGTACACCAGAAATGGCCGGCATCGCACGCGGATCCGCCAGTTTGGCCGGTACACCGAAGGTTGGCAGCTTTAGACCGGCGTTGTGGGCGATCGCCTGATACGCCAGGAAGGCGAACTCCCGGGGTGGCATAACGGTCGCGTTGATGTTCAGGTCGCGCATATGAATCTTGATGTTGATGATTGGCTTCTGACCCGCAGCTTGCACTCGGTCAGCGGACATCCCCACCCACCAGCGCGAATCGCAAGCGTGCGCCACGCCGCCGGAGCTGACCAGTATCTGGCTGAACGCATCCTTCAAAGTGGGCAGATAAAAGCCCTTACTGTGCGCCCAGTCGGGATATTCCTGCCCGGCCAGCTCGCCCATAAAGAAGACGTCAGGTTTGATCGCCTGAGCCGTTCGATAAGCGCTGCTGAGCTGATCGGCCAACGCTTCTCGGCGCCAACGGATGTAGCGCTCCCAGGCCCGCGCGTCCGCCTCGGGACGTTCGGGGATTGCCTCGCCAAAGGAGGCGCGGCATGCCTCACAATAGCAGACACCGGGAAAACCACCCGCGTTGACGTGAAATCCCGCCATCCGGTATCGGTCCAGGATCTCCTCGATCACCGGGTGAGCGAAGTCCTCGTTTTGGTAACCTGCAACTGGGCAGGTCAGGTTGTATTTACCGCTCCGCATCACTGTTCCATCGGCGTCACGGGCGAACCACTCCGGGTGCGCCTCGAAGACGTCCTCTCGCGCCTTGGAGAAATCGACGCGTGCGATGATCCGCAGCCCTTGCGACTCTGCAGCCTGGGTGATCTCGTGGACCAGATCGCGCTCACCGGTGACCGGGCTGACATAGTGATAGGGAACCTCGCTGGGGTAAAAGGCGTAGATCCCACCGGTGCTCACTACGACGGCCTCGGCGTGGGTTGCGAGGCAGTCGGCCACGAAGCGGTCCACATCGAGATCGCGGAGCTCCGTCTCGCCGGGATTGGGGTGGTAAATGCGAAGCGCTCGTCCCTTCCACCACGCCGTCATCGTGCGCCCCAACGGTTATTCATCTTCACCGTCTTACTCCTCATAGACGCGCTCCCAATAGGTGCGCCACTCCGCCGGCCCAAACCACTGCGTGCATTCCACTGGGAATGGTGTGGCTCCCTCGCTGCGCAACCAGGCCATCAGCTTAGGGTCGGTGCCGCGCCGGGCAACCTCGTCCAGCCCTGCCTCTCGCAAACGCCGGACGATCTCGGGATGCTCCGCGGCGACGTCCACAACGCTGCCGTAGCGGAAGAGCCGACAGGCCTCGGGTCGCGCCGCCACGTTGAGATACCAGGTTTTGTCGAAAACCGTGAAGATGATCTGGTCGGGGTCGCCGCGCCAGCTGACCACCGAGGGACCGGCCACTGCAAGTCGGCGCGGGTCCCGACCGGGCCGCTCGAGTGAGAGAAGATCTTCGCCCGCCCAATGCTCGGGTCGCGTCACGCCGGCTATCGCCAGGATGGTGGCGGCGATGTCCTGTGGCTGGGCGATGACGTCGGTTCGCGGCGGACCATCGTGAGCAAAACTGGAAGGCATATGGATCAGCAGCGGTACGTGAGCTTCCTGCTCGTTCACCGTGCTCCTCTTCCCAAAGCCGCCTCGCTCGCCGAGACGGGTCCCGTGATCCGCTGTCAGGACGATGGCGGTGGTCTCATCCAGCCCGGTCTCCTCCAACGCGTCCAGCACCCGCCCGAACCAGTGATCGACCCAGGTGACTTTGGCCGCATAGAAGGCGGTCAAGCGCTCCGCCACGCCCTCAGGGAAGGCGCCGTCCTTGGGATTTCGCACCTCAGGGAGCATCGCCCGGGGATCAACTCGTCCGTCATAGCCGGGGGTCTTGTCATAGCGCTTGACGAACTCCGGTGGCACGTCCCACGGCTCGTGGGGATCGAAGCAGTCGAGCCAAAGAAAGAAATGTCCGTCTCGGGTTGCGCCTCGAGATGCATTGTCGCGCAGAAACTTGGCCCCTTTGAGAAAGAGCCGGGCTGCATTCCAATCTTCGCCTGCAGCGTGCAGCGAGTGTCGCCTGCGATGAGCCCGGGCGTACGTGAGCAGCATCCGCCGCGTGCCGCCGGTAAGGACGTCATCGTCCACGTCACCGAAGGCGTAATCGAAGAGGGGATCGCGGGCCCAGTTATCCAGCCATGCCAAGCCTTTATCATCGATCCACGGGCGGTCGACCTCAGCACCCCGGACGAAAGTCCAGGCCGCGAAGGGCCAGTCAAAGGCGTGCCCACCGTTGACCAGATGCGGCGTGTCGTGGATAAGCTGTGTCGCGTAGCCCGCCTGCGCCAACAGGCGCGGCAGCGTCGGGACATCAAAGCGCAGCGGCATCCACGGATGAAAGGGGCCCTTGTAGGGCCAGGCGTACTCGCCGGTTATCAGGTCGGTACGATGCGGAATCGTCGGATAGCTGGCGGCATAGGCATGATCGAAGACGACGGATTTGGCCGCCAGTCGGTCGATGTTTGGCGTCTCAATCCAGTCGTTGACGCCGTGCGCCCGAACGTAATCGTAGCGCAGCGTGTCGATGACACAGAGGATGATGTTCATAGGCAGATTCTCCCGGGCTCGATCACCGTGGGCTAGCTCATTAGGACTTCGGCAATTGCGGTCTCTTCGCCATCCTCGTCGACGATGCCGAAAGAGCCCTTGTAATCCCAGTTGGCCCAGGCAATGTCGTATTCTTCGAAGACGGATAGGACATCCCGATACCAGGCTAGACGTAGCTCTCGCGGTGTACGGTCATAGCATCCGAACTCGCCGCAGTAAAGCGGCAGTCCGGTGTCCTTGCGAACGGCGAGGGGCTGGGCCAGATCCTGCACGATGGCATCGCGGTCGAAGAACCGGTTCCACTCGTCCATCTTCTCCAGCAGCTCATCGCTCAGACCCTTGAGGTCCTTATCCGCGATGGGGCGCCCCGGATAGTGGACCGGCCCCGCGTAGGTCCC
>CAZPJP010000033.1:0-32185 GCA_964586915.1 uncultured Anaerolineales bacterium | reverse complement strand
GCACAACGCGTCACTTGCCACAACCCCACGGTCTTGGTAGCATTAGGGTAGATAAATCAACACCATTTTTATCGAAGGGGGGATACCTCATGCAATACCGGAAATTCGGCGACACCGGCGTGGAGGTGTCGGCGCTGGGCTTTGGCGCGATGCGCCTGCCCACCACCGACCCCAAGGACCGCACCAAGATCGACGAGCCGCTGGCAACGCGGATGATCCGCTACGCCATCGACCACGGCATCAACTACGTGGACACCGCCTATCCCTACCACAGCGGGGAGAGCGAGCGGTTCGTCGGGCGCGTGCTCCAGGACGGCTACCGCGAGAAGGTCAACCTGGCGACCAAGCTGCCCATGTGGGCGCTGGAGGAGGAAGGGGATGCCGAGCGCATCCTAGACGAGCAGCTCGAGAAGCTGCAGACCGACCACATCGACTTCTATCTCTTCCACGGCCTGCGCGAGGCCAGATGGGAAACCGTCGAGGAGTTCGACCTGCTCAACTGGGCGGAATCGGCGTTGGCCGACGGTCGGATCCGCCACATCGGCTTCTCGTTCCACGACAACGTCGAGGTCTTCAAGAAGATCGTCGACGCCTATGACAACTGGGACTTCTGTCAGATCCAATATAACTACATGGACATCGAGAACCAGGCCGGCACCGAGGGCCTGAAATACGCGGCGTCCAAGGGGCTGGGGGTCGTCATTATGGAGCCCTTGCTGGGTGGACGCCTGGTCGATCCGCCAGACCCCGTGCAGGCGCTCTGGGACAGCGCCCCGGTCGTGCGCACGCCGCCCGAGTGGGCCCTCCGCTGGCTCTGGAATCAGCCCGAGGTCTCCGTGGTGCTCAGCGGCATGTCCACGATGAAGCACGTCATTGAGAATGTCGCCAACGCTGGCCGCTCTGGCATCGGCGTGATGTCCGACGACGAGCTCGCGCTCATCGATCGCGTCAGGACCAAGTACGAGGAGCTCTGCCCCATCCCCTGCACTAAGTGCGAGTACTGCCTACCCTGCGCCGTCGAGCTCAACATCCCGCGCTTGTTCGACATCCTCAACCGCGGCGTGATGTACAATAAGCTGGAGGAAGCGCGCGAGCGCTATATGCGGCTCGACGAGGAGAAGCGCGCCGAGGCGTGCATCCAGTGCCGCGAGTGCGAGGAGAAGTGCCCGCAGTCGATCCCCATCAGCGAGTGGATGGTGCACGTCCACGAGATCCTGGGACAGGGCATGGACGTCGACGCCTGCCTCGCAGAGATGGCAGCCTAGCTTCGACAGCTTCACTGCCTACAGAGGACGACTGACCGCCGCGACTTGAAGTCGCGGCGGTCAGTCGTTGGCGTCGGGGCGGCAAGCACAGTCCCGGGCCCTTGGTACTGTGTCCTTCGCTCGGAAAACGGTGTCTGACCAAGCGGAGCGACGGATGTCCCGAGCTCGCTCGGGCATGATCCGTCGCAAGCCTGAAAGTGGGTTGGTCGCTCGTGTCGGGCCGTTTTCCAGGTTGCCTTGCTGCCGCGCCCGGGTAGAATATGAGATGGTGCAACGTGAAGCGCGAGATTGGCACGTCCAGCATCTTGCGCGTAGCCCTATCGTCAAGCCTCACGTGCTGGCATGTCGTCAGTCTTCGTCAACACAGTGACTGCTTAGTTCTCGGAGGCGTAATGTGAGGATGCTGGTCGTTGCCGAGGATGATGCGACGCAGGCGTCCGTCGTTCGCGCGCTACGGCGGGAGTTTGCGAATGCCCAAATCATAGAAGCCGCAACGCGACAAGAGCTAGCAACGTCCCTTACAGCAGACAACCTCGCTCTCGTCGTAACCGGTCACCGTCTTGGTTGGGGCAACGGCCCGCAGGTGATCCGGGATGTACGTCAACGGCGGCCGCGCCTCCCGATCGTGATGGTCAGTGCTCACGCCAATGACGAGGTGGTCGCCGACGCCTTCAAAGCTGGGGTGACCGACTACCTCCCTCTACGACGGCTTGACCGCCTCGGTGCCGTGGCCCGCCATCTGGCGGGCCAGACAGAGACCTTAGCTCCCGTTGTGATCCCAATCGAGCAGGAATTCTGTGTCGCAACCCTGATCGAGACAGTCCGAGCGATTCTCAGAGAGCGCGACTTCAAACGCGCCTCGCGTCTCGTGCTGGAGAGCTGCAAGGAGGTCATTGGCGCCGAAGCCGGGTACATTGGCTTGCTCTCCGAATCGGGCGATGCCGTCGACGTGATCTGCGTCGATGAGCTCCCCTATTCGTGTGAGCTGGAGGGCGGCCTACAGATGCGCGTCTGTGGTGCGCGAGGCGAGGCCCTGCGGCAGCGCAAGGTCGTGTACACCAACGACGCAAGACGGACAGGATGGTGGGACCTGGCGCCGGAGGATCTCTCCCTGGAACAAGTGCTCTGTGTCCCGTTGATCTTTGATGAAGACGCGATTGGCTTCCTGGAGCTAGCGAACAACCCGCGGGGATTCAGCAACACGGACGCGCTGATCGCGACGCTTTTCGCCGAGCTGGTCGTCTTCTCGTTGCAGCACATTCGTGTCGGAGACACTCTCTTGCGACGCGAGAGCCAGTTCTCCCGTTTCGCCCAGTCATCGCCCGGCGGCATCTTCTTGACTGATGTAAAAGGGCGCATTGTCCTTTGGAACCGGGGGAAAGAAGCGATCACCGGTGTGCCCGCGCACCAAGCGCTCGGGAAGCGCATCTGGGACCCGACTGTCTTCGCGCCTCCGGTCCGATACAGTGACGACAAAGGTCAGCAGGACTTGAGAGAGCAGCTCCAGCGGGGCTTGACGACAGGGAAACTGCCCAACGAGCTCGAGCTGGGCGAGCAGGTCATCCAGGGCAAGGATGGCAGCGAAAGGCACCTCCGCTACAGGCTTTTTCCTGTCCCTGTGGAGAATGGCTTCGGCCTTGGAGGCATCGCGTCGGACGTCACAGAGGAGATCCGAGCACAACGCCAAATTGAGCACCTCGCCGAGATCCTTCAAGAGGAGCGAGAGGTTCTCAGCGCCATCATGGAGAACACCCGAGCGCACCTCGCCTATTTGGACCCAAACTTCCGTTTTGTGCACGTCAACGCAGCCTACGTCGACAGCTCCGGCTACACCGTTGACGAGCTCATCGGGCGTAACCATTTCGATCTCTACCCCGATGCCGAGAATCAGGCAATTTTCGAGCGGGTACGGGAGACGGGCAAGCCTTTCACCGTACGCGCCAAACCCTTTGTCTTCCCCAATCAGCCCGAGCGCGGCGTGACCTATTGGGATTGGACCCTGGTGCCGGTGAAAAGCGCCAGTGGCTCGGTGAAAGGTCTCGTGCTCTCTCTGATGGACGTCACCGAGCAGGAGGTAGCGGCGAGGGACCGGGAGGCTCACCTCAGGCGGATGCGACGTCTGCTCGAGGTATCCGAGCAAGTGCTGGCAGAGCAGACGTTGAAGGGGTTGCTCGAGCAGGTCGTGGATGCGGCGCGTCGGCTGACCGGCGCGCGGCTCGGATTTGCAGTCCACGGCCACGGCGATGCCCCCTACCTAGTGGTCACATCCGACGCCCACGGGACCTCCTCGCGCCTTCGACGACCGCCGCTGGCCGTGATCATGGCAGCGCGTTCCGAGTATGACGAAGGATCCTCCCGTCTGTCCCTCACTGACGAGGAAGTTCGGACCTACCTGGCTCAGTGGGGCATCCCACAGGTGCCGACCGAAGCCCTCCAGCTCCTGGGCGCCCGGCTAATAGGTCAAGGCGACCAGAGCTGCGCCACCATTATCGTCTCCGGGACTTCGCCCGATGGATTCAGCGAGTCTGACGAGGCGTTGGTGGCCCAGATGGCAGCCCTGGCTTCCCTAGGTCTACGGCACATCGAAGCGCGTCACGAGGCCGATCGTCGTGTAGCCGAGCTGGACGCCACGATCTCATCGATCGCGGACGGAATCGTCATCTACGACGAGGCCGGCCGGGTGGTCCGGATGAACACAGCGGCACAGCGCATCATTGATCGTGGTGAGGGATTACACTTCGGCATCCCATCTCAGACCGCAAAGGACGGTGAGCGCGCTCGTGAGGGCGGTCAAAATGGCAGGAAGTGGATTGGAGAGCTCCCGGTGACCCGGGCGCTCCAGGGAGAGACGATGCCCGGCTTCATCACCAAACTGGAGCCTTCACGTGAGCTCGCATCCAGCGACGCCGCAGAAGACGGACCGGTCTGGCTCTCCACCAGCGCCGCGCCCATCCGCGGACCCGATCGCCACCTTGTCGGGGCCGTCTCCGTCTTCACAGATATCACCGAGCTACGGACGGTGCAAGAGCGTCTGGAGCACGCCAATCAGCACTTAGCACGCCAGACGAACCAGCTACAGGATCGGAATCAGCAGCTTCAGTTGCTCAACGCCGTTGGTCGCGAGCTCAGCGGCACGCTTGAGTTGACCGAGGTGCTCGACCGGCTGTTGGTGGCCATCGGCGACGTGATTTCCGTGGATCAAGCTGCTGTCTGGCTCGTGGATCGCGAGCATTCAGAATGGCTGGTTCGCAGCGCCGTTATGCCGCGGGCTGCGTTTGGCTCAACTGTTCGCACCCGAGTGCTGTTGGACACCCTCATTGCATCTCAGACCGAGGGCTCACCTGGTCGCGCGGGAGTGTGGCAGGAAGAGCAAGCCATCCTATCACACTCAGGGGATAAAGATCGGACTCTCCGCGTGCCCCTTCGGGCGCGTGGCAAGCTGATCGGCGTACTCGAGATTATCGGTCGTGAGTGGGACGCGACCAGTGAAGAGCACGACACGTTGACCACCCTGGCTGCGTGGGCCGCGATCGCTATCGAAAACGCGATGCTTCATCGCGAAGCGCAGCAGGCCGCCGTGGTGGCAGAACGCACGCGACTGGCCAGTGATCTCCATGACGCTGTGAGCCAACTCCTCTTCTCGGCGAAAGTGACTGCGGAGTCCCTGCTGCGGCTCTGGGAAGTGAACCCCGAGGCGGTGCCTGGCGGCTTAGCGCAGCTGCAGGAGCTGACGCGGGGTGCCCTGGCAGAGATGCGCACGCTGCTGCTGGAGTTGCGACCAACCGCCTTGACCGATGGGGACCTGGGCGAGCTCCTGGGTCAGCTCACTGAGGCTATGTCATCGCGTGGGCGAATGTCCGTTTCTCTGGAGTTGGAGGGAACGGGCCCCCTGCCCGGGGACGTTCAGGTCGCCCTGTATCGTATGGCTCAGGAGACCCTGAACAATGTGGTCAAGCACGCTCGCGCGAAGCACACCCAGGTCTACCTGAGACGGCTGGAAGACCGTGTCGAGCTTGTCGTCGAGGACGATGGGAAGGGGTTCGATCCGAGCTGCGTCCCTGTAGGCTGTTTAGGGCTCCAGATTCTGCACGAGCGCGCCGCGACGATCGGGGCGCAGCTCGATATCCAATCCGCGATTGATGAGGGTACGCGCGTCTCCGTACGTTGGCCACGGGGCCAGAGAGAGGAGAGGTAATGAATGTGTGACACGCCGTCTATCCGGGTGATGATCATCGACGACCATGAAATGGTGCGGAGCGGGCTCGGCGTCTTCCTTCGAGCCTTTGAAGACCTGGAATTGGTGGGTGATACAGGGACGGTCGAGGAGGCACTGAAGCTTCTGCCCGAGGCGAAACCGGACGTGGTCCTGATGGATCTGATTATGCCCGGCACCGATGGGGTGACCGCAACCAAGATCATTCGAGAGTCTTATCCCGAGGTACAGATCATCGCCCTATCCAGCTTCTGCGATGAGCATCTCGTTCAATCGGCCGTTGAAGCGGGCGCCACAGGATACCTGCTCAAGAACACGTCCATCGACGATCTCGCCGAGGCGATTCGGGACGCGATGAAGGGAGATCCTACCCTTTCCCCAGAGGCGCTCCGCAGTCTGATGGGTGCGGCGACCCATGGATCGACTGTCGGCGAGGACTTAAGCGCGCGAGAGCGCGAGGTGCTCGCTCTGGTGGTGGAAGGTCTGACAAACGCGGAGATCGCCCAGGAATTGGTCATCAGCTACGCTACAGCTAAGACCCACGTGAGCAACATCCTCTCAAAGTTGGACGTCTCAAACCGCATCGAGGCCGCGACGCTGGCGCTCCAGCACCACCTCGTCACGCCCCCATCCCACGACCACTGAGTTCGCCGCTGTAACAAGGGCCCGCAAGCGCCAACATCCCAAGTCCGGAGTGAGAACGTTCCAACGTGAAACTGCCACCTGACAGCCGGTAGCGCCGCGGCCCGCGTTAGCCCCGCGGCACGATCCGACCTCCAGCCATACGCATCCCCCGCGTGCCAAAGACCTCCAGCTCGCTGGCATGGGTGACCAACAGGATCGTGATCCCGGTTCGCGAGTGGATCTCGCGGAAGATCGCCATAATCTCCCGCTCGGTCTGCTCGTCGAGATCGCTGGTCGGCTCGTCTGCCAGCAGTAGATCCGGTTGGTTCATAAGCGAGCGCGCAATGACCACCCGCTGTTGCTGCCCACCCGAGAGTTGCCGTGGGAAGGAGTCGAGTTTGTCGGAGAGTCCCACATCGGTCAGTAGCTGCGCAGCTCGCTCCTCCACCGCTCCCTGCGCCTCGCTCGTCCCGTCTGGAGACTGAGGACTGGAGGCTGGAGACTCAGAGCTGAACATGCGCGGCAGCATCACGTTCTCCAGCGACGTTAACGACGGCATCAGGCTGGGAAACTGAAAGACGAAACCGAGACGCTGGTTACGGAGCATAGACTGCTCTTTATCCGGCAGGCGCCAGACTTCGATATCATCGAGCAGGACCTTCCCCGAGCTGGGGCGGGCGAGCCCCGCGACGAGATTGAGCAACGTCGTCTTTCCCGAGCCAGAGCGCCCGGTGATCACCACAAACTCGCCCTCTTGGACATCCATCGAGACCTCGTCGACGGCGCGCACCTGCCGATCACCCTTGAGGGTGTAGGTCTTGCTGACGTTCTGCAGCTGAATCATAGGTTGTGTCATCACTCACTCCCGCATCGCGATGGCCGGATCGGTGAAGCTCACCTTAAGCGCCGGAATCAGCACTGCCACCAGGACCGTGACCAGCGTGACCGCCAGCACCTCCAGGATAAGCAGCACGAGACCGAAAGGATTGGGATAGAAAAAGGGACCGCCCATCAAGTCTGTGATCAGATTCCGAAAAAGGTAGACGGCGAAGGCCATGACGGAGCTCCCGACCAGCCCGCCGGCCAAGGCCAGAGTGCCGCCCTCCGCCAGAATCGACATCAGCACGTGGCCACGCGTGGCGCCCAGTGCCCGCATCACCCCGAGTTGTCGGCGGCGCTCGTTCACGGCGATGGTGAAGACCAGGGCAATGAGCGCGATCGCCAGTACCCAGACGATCCCCATCAATGCGACCACACTCCGCAAGAGGCCCAGGATGTTGGTGCGCTGGGTCTGAAAGAGGTTGCCGCTGATCATTGGCGTCACGTCCGGCAGACGCGATTGGATCTCCGCTGCGACCGCATCGATGTCAGCGGCGGGATCAATCTTGACCAGCGCCGACGAGATGCTGTTCGCGGGAATTTCCAGGGGCTTGACCGCCTCCTCGTACGAGATTTCGACGATCGCCTGAGCTGTGTCAAAAGTGAAGAAAAGACTCTGGTCCAGCCCTGTGCCTGTGGCGTCCAAATTGCCCACCAGATCCACAGGATAGCCGTAGATATAAATGTACTCCTCACCCGCAGGCAGATACGTGAAGTTGCCGCCTACCGTCTCGCCAACATCCAGCCCCTCCTGTATGTGCGTCTCCAGCCAGGGACGCAGCGTGAAGTCTGTCTCGGGATCGTAGGCGATGAGGAACATCTCCGGCACCGAGCAACAGGTCGCACCGCGTAAGGTTGCCAGGTAGAGCTGTGGCGACACCGCCGTCACGCCAGGAACGGCGGCGATCTCCTCCAGATTCGCCCGTGGCATCCAGGCATGCACCGGAACGCCCATCAGAAGCGCGTTCTCCACCCCCGTCTCGCTTCCCGTGGGCACGACGATAATGTCGGCCCCGAGCCGCTCCAGAGCTTGTTGCAGGCTCTTCTGCGCGCCGCCCACCACGACGCTCCCGGTGACGGCGAAGGCAGCCAGCAGGATGGCCGAGACAAAGACTACCCAGCTGCGGAAGGCGCTATCGTTGATGTTCCGCCAAGTCAGACGAATCAGATTCATATGGTTATTCCCTCATAGCCAGGGCGACTTCTCGGCGGCTGATGCGCACAGCCGGTACGCTCGCCGCCAGGACAATACTGAGCAAAGCGAAAGAAAGGCCCGCCAGGGCCAACCCGACCAGCGCCATCGGCGCCGGTACCGCAATCGGTAGTCCCATTGATCGAAGCAGATCGCCGCCATTGCCTTTGATCATAAGAATCGTGATGAAGGAGCCACTGATGCCCCCGCCCAGGGCTAACACTGCGCTCTCCGCCAGGAGCGATCCCAACACAAAACTCTGAGGCGCGCCCAGAGCCCGCAGGACACCAATCTCGCGACGCCGCTCGTTCACCGCCATCGAGAAGATCAAGCCCACGGAGATGATGGAGAGCACCCAGATCGCGCCCAGGATAAGCAGCGCGCTTCGCAGCAGCCCAACCATCTGGGTGCGCTCGGTCTGGAAGAGATTCGTGCTCTCGATCGGCAGGACGCTGCGGATCTCTTCGAGGATCGCCACCGAGACATCGTGAGGGTCTGCGCCTAGCGCGACTTGGACCATAACCGCTGAGATGCTGTCGGGGGCCAAGTAGAGGGGCCGCACGTCCTCGCGCGCCTCACTAGTCGCGACGATTCGCCGCGCCGTCTCAAACGAGACCAGCACCGCCTGATCGAGATCGCCCCCTGTCGGCGCCAGGTTCGCCACGAGCTCCAGCCGGTGACCGAGGACCTCGATCTCGCGAGACATATTCGGCGCGTAGATCATCGAGCCGCCGATGGCCTGATCCGGTCCCAGCGCGATCTCCTGACCGCCTAGCCAGGGCTTGACAGCAAAGTCGGTCTCTGGATCGTACGCGACGATGTAGGCCTCGGGCCGGGTAGAGTATGCCGGATACTCGACTGTCGTTAGGTGGAGCTGCGGCGAGACCCGTTCGACCCCTTCCATTCCCGCAATCTCATCCATATAGGCACGGGGCATCCACTGCTCTGTGGCCATGCTCAGCAGCCGCGCGCCCTGCATGGTCTCGGTCCCCATCGTCCCCCACGGGATCACGATGATGTCGGCGCCCAGGCGCTCTAGACTGTGCGCCAGCTGATCCTCAGCGCCCCGGACGACGAAGGTAGCGCAGAGCGCCAGGCTCGCGACCAGAGCGGCGCAGATAAGGATTGCGCCGCTCCGGAAAGCATTCCCCGCGATGTTTCTTATGAGCAGTCGGGCCAGGTTCAAGCCGCTGTGTCCTTCTGAGTCGTAGCGAAGACGATCCCGAGCCCCCCGAGCACGATGGTCAGCGCGCCCACCAGGATCAGAAGCGGGCGCATCGTCGAGTTGCAGATCATGTCCGGGTTACCGCACACGCCGATGAGCGCCGTGGGCAACAGAATCGTGAAGACGCCTAGAACGCCGCTGGTGATCGACAACGCTCGCCGCGTCTCCTTGCGCCGCGTGACCAGCAGCATCACGCCCGTCGCCGCGAGCGGCGCCGCAAGAGCGATCTCAGCTCGCGCCGTCCAGTGGCATTTCATCGGGATCTGCCTGCCACCCTCCAGGGTCAGCATCCTGCCCTGGGATTCGCAGTTAGTGAACTGCGGTACGATACCGGTAATCAACGCCATGACAATTGTAAGAGTTGCCAGTGCTCTCATGGATGATAGATCTCCTTTAGCTTGATCGATGAGTGATGCACTCAGATAGTGTAGGCTAGAGCGTGCAGGAATCCAGCGATGCCGTACGTAGACGGCATCCTGAGAGCACGACCTGGAGAGGGCCGCTCATCTCCGTCGAAGCGCCCCCACCCCGCCCAGGTTCAAATCCTCCTAGTCTCACTGCACAATGACGTTCTCGAGTTTGAGGTCGCCCACCTGGAGCGTAACCCGATCCCCGCGTTGCATGCTGTTTCCGGTGTTGCGGAAGAGCACGTAGTAGATGCGTCCCGGCTCGACGCGGTGATTGTGCAAGCCCATGCGGGTCACGTCGACGATCGCACCTGTCTTCTCATTCACGATCATCGGCGAGGTCTCAGTGTAATGACCGAAGTTGCGTGCTTTTCCACTGTCGACGATCCGGTAGCGAAGATCAATGAAGCCGCCATTGGCCGTCGTCGCCACAAAGGTGAACCGCACGCCGAACTTCTCCTCGATCTCAGGGCTCTTCGGCATCACATAGTTCGCCGGCACGAGCGGCGCGTTTTGCCTTGCTTGCAGCACCGCCACGCCCCCAACCGTGATCACCAGGAGCAGAGCGCCCAAGAGCGCATTTCTAACAAAAGGATTCCGCAACGGCTGCGGTAGCGTTATCGTTCCGTCCATAGTTATGTCTCCTTAGGAACCAAGTCTGTTGGCCCTGGCTCGGGCCGCGGCCCCCAGGAACCTGCGTCCCCAGGGGCCGTTGCCGCCGTCCAACAGTATTGTCTATCTGCTTCCCTACCGCCCCCCGTGAATCACGGGCGCGTAGATGAAGACCATCCGGTCCAGCGCGAAGTTATCGAAGTACTCCGTCCCCGATAGATCGGTATCGAGACGGTCCGAAGGCCCCAGGCGGAGCTCCTGCAGCAGGTAGACTCCAGTGCTAGGTGCGATCGGTAGCGTGATCTCCTCCCCATCGACGGTGAACACGAAGCGGGGGTCAGTCCCGGCTTCCCAGAAGAGCCCCAGAGTCACCGGCCCGTTGGGGATGTGGACCCATTCGGTCTCGGTCCTCACGCCATTGTCCCGTACCCACGCACTTACTTCGTAGGCCTCGTTCGTGCCCTCGACCTGGATACCGAAGATCGGCAGATCGCCAGAAGGCGTCCTCATAAGTCCCACGAGGATATCGTGCTCTTCCTGGTTCATTGCCGTGCTGTTCGGACTGAAGTCGAAGGAGATGTCGACACTGCGCTCGCCCAAAGGCAGCCACAGCGCCACGTAGGCAGGATCGGGATCGGGGCTCGACAGCGTGGCGGCCATGCCCATTCCAGCTGAGGTGGACTGTGCCGCTATGCCATCGCCCATCTGTGCGTCGGTCGTCGCCACCACATCGCCCACCTGCTCACTCCAGGCGTCAAGCCCAGCGTCGAAGGTGTCGGCGAAGACGTTGACCTGTGAGTTGCTCGAGACCCGCAGCCAAACCGAATCGGCCGCACCCCAGTTGCCCGCACTGTCCTGCGCGCGTACCCAGATACGGTGGAAGCCGTTGTTCCAAGTCGAGACGTCGATCGTGGCGGTCAGCTGCTCCGAGGTGTCGTCGAAGGCCCCATCCGCAGCCTCCATCGTCATCCCGTTGCCCAGACCGGGGTCGGGGACGACGTACCACTCGGCCGCCTGGATAGTCGAGACCAGATCGAAGTCCCCGGCGTTCGCGGTGAGCACCACCTCCGTCGCCCCAGCCGTCGGGTTGGGTGTGGCGGAGACGTTCGTGATCACCGGACCGACCAGGTCGGTCGCCTGGCGATCGATGGTGATGGTCCCGGAGATCGCCTCGCCCCAGTTACCGGCGGCGTCGCGACCGCGGACCCAGACAGCGTGATCGCCCTGCGCCAGCTGTGCGAAGTGTGACACCGGCATCTCATAGTAGACATCCTCCACCGGACCGTTGAAGAGCCCGTCGCTCGGGAAGAGCGGGAAGCCCGTTCCAGGATCCCCGAGAGTGCCGATGAAGCCCTCAGCGGTGGCCAGGTTCGACTGCACGCCACCGGAGATTGGGTCGGCCACCGAAGCATCCAGGCGGATTGTGTTCACCGCCGGGAAGCTAGAGAGATCCAGGTAGTCCGGCGTGATGACCACGTCGCTGGCGCTGGGTCCTGTCTTGTCCAGGCTGAGCGTGATCGTAGCAGGCGTACCTGGATTGCTCAGGGCATCGATAGCCTCGACCGTGACGATGTGCTGGCCCTCGGCGAGAGCGTCCAGATCTGCGCTGGGGATCAGCGCCGAGATCTCAACGATTGGCCGGTCGACCATATTGAGTGCCATCGTCTGCGGCTCACCTGCTCCGATGGCGTAGCTGGCACTGATCACCGCGGCGTTGCCGTGCGTGTGATCGTCAGCCGTGCCGCGCAACATCACCGCGCGCGAGCCGTTGGTCGGATTGGGTAGGAGGCTCAGACCGATGACGTCTGGACCGAGCTTGTCCAGGTTGAGGATGGCCGATCCAACCGCGCCCCAGGTGCCCAGATCATCCTGACCCCGTGCGTAGAACTCATAGTAGCCCGAGTCCCAGGTCGCGAGTTCCGTCGCGGGTACCACGGCTTGCGCCGTCACAACCGGACCGGGTGTCAGCGCTAGAGGGGTGCCCGTACCTGTGGTGATGGGGACACTGTTGACGAAGTACTCTGCCGCCGTCACGTTGCCGCCATTGGTGGCGCTTATCTCGAAGGTCAAGGTCACATCCGTGTCCCCGACCGTCGTGTCAGGACTCGCCGTCGCCGATGTCACAACCGGGCCGGCATCCGCCGCAAGGGTCCCTGTGGTGACCTCGATAAAGGTGAGCATACCACCAAACTGCAGCGGGCCACCAGCGCCGAGCCGCCAGTTGGAGTTATGGTTGAGGAGCGCTGTGTTGTAGAGCGCAAAGCGCGTCCCATCGACGGTTTCAGTGGGTACAGTTGTGACCGTGTCCATCGAGCGCCCCGGCGATAGAGACTCAGCCGACACCGTGTAGCTATACGGCAGCGCGCTGCCATCCAGCGCCACGATGGTCTGGTCCAGACCGAGCAAGCCGATAGAGTGATGGTCGACGCCCGCGTTGAGCATCCGCAGTAGCAGGCGATCGCCCGCGGCCACGGGGATGCTGGGCGTATCCGGATAGGCTTGACCATTGATCAGCCAGTACTCCGGCCTGAACTGCTCCATCGGGAAGTTCAGGGGATCCGCGTTAAAGCTGGGGTCTATCTCGCTGATCACCAGCAGCGCTTCGTCATCGAAGGCTGTGCCCGGGCTGTCATAGGCCTGTCCCGGCGTCTCAGGACGTACGATCAGGGCGCCGAAGAGCCCCATCGCGACCTGCCGAGCTCCGTTTGGGGTCAAGCCGGCCTCATACGACTGCGTTCCTGCTGTGTCAGCGGTGAACGTGTAAGTGTACGTACCCCCATTCGGCACGCCCTCCAGGTCGGGCATCACAAACTGCCCGGGGAAGGAGAGCGACACCGGCTCAGGGAGCATGTTGTGCAGGACGACCTCGACTTGCTCCCCCTGCGAGACCACCAGGGTGGGACCGGGCAATTCGGCAGGCCCTGTCGCGCTGTCGGTGAAGCCCCAGATGTTGGCTGAGGCGCCGTTAGGCAGCGCGACTGTACCTTCCATCGCCCAGAGTTCACAGGTGCGAACCCCACCGGCTTCGGTGCAGGTCACAGGAGGGACAGGGGCGGCCAAGGGTCGGGCGACTGGCTGCGCAGCCGGCGCAGCCAACGTGTGAGATCCATTGCCCCCGATGAGGAGAATGGCCACGGCCGCTGCCGCGATAGCTAGAGCCCCCACGATGATGCAGAGACGTCTTAGTGTTTTCATATTGTTCTCATCCTTTCTCTGCTCACTAGCCTAAGGGCAGTCATTAGGCAGCGGTGGATCGATCCGCGTGAACGTGATGTGACCGCTCAGCACGACGCCCCAGGCCGTGATCTGGTGCAGGGCGTGGTTGTGAGCAATGTGGTAGTACTCGCCACATTGGTTCAACGCTTGCGTACCGACCGGCAGGAGATCTAGGTTGCCTAGGTAAGGGCTGCCGCTGTAGAAGGTACCGTAGACCAGATTCTGGAGCTGCGGGATCGTCACCGGGATCGGGTTTTCGGTCGGATGCCAAGCCTCGACGTCCTCCCAGTCGAAGAGCGCGTCCATGGTCTGTCCTGGCCCGATGACCACCGTGAACTTCTCGTAGGTGATATCCTCGCCGTTTGGCCCGATCAGCAGGTTCCCATCCCGCCCGATGACCTTCTCGTGGTCGCCGTGCGGGTGATGCGGGTAGTTCTCGGTACCCACGCTCACGTAGCGGATCAGCGCCGGCAGCGGATTGTAAGCCTCGCCTGCGGCGGGGTCGTCGTTGAAGGGATGGATGTGGATCAACGAGCCATAGGGCTGATTGGGCAACCAGACAGCTCCGTTGGGCGCGATTGTGTCCGGGAAGCTGCGCCCGTTGATAAGCCAGTAGCGCGGCACGTAGTTGTTCACGTTATAGACCTGGCCCTGCTCCACGGCCATGTGCAGCATCGGATCGATCTCCGAGAAGATCATCAGATACTCGGTCGTCGGGTTGAACTCCGTCGACGCATGGTTGTAGGCGTAATTGGCGCCCATCGCAGGCCGGACGATAATTCCACCGAAGAGGCCCATGTTGACCTGCTTCAGCGGCTCCGTGCCGCTCTCGTAGAGGAAAGTGCCCGGCTTCGTGGCCACGAAGCTGTACGTCACGCTGCCATCCTCGGCCGCAGCCGTTGGAGCCAGCGAGACAAGGTTACCACCCGCGTCAAACTGCGGCTGCGACGGTGCCCCGTTAGCCAGCACATTCTCCTGCCCCGGGAAGATCAGCGAGATCTCCTCCGGGAGCGTGTTCTTGACCACGACGGTGACGGTGTCCCCCTCATTGACACACAGCACGGGGCTGGGATGCTGGAAGGGCTTGCCACTCTCGCTGAAGCCCCACATATAGACGGCGTTGCCGTCGGGCTGTGTGACATAGCCTTCCTGCGTCACCAGGGTGAACGTAGAGGTTGGGTCCGTCGTACAGATAACGCCGGTCTCAGGCCAATCTTCGTGGCCCGCCGTCGCCAACTGGACACCGCCTCCGCTCGTCACAAGGACGGCGATCACGAGAGCGAGCAGGATCGGCCCGCGCTCGACGATCGGTCTGATTTTCCGTAGTATCGCCATATTCATTACCTCCCGATCTGGGTGTCCTTCCTACATCGCCCAATCATTGGGCGCTGACTGCGGACCTAAGGTGTCTGCGGGATAGATGTGGACTTCTGTCATCTGTCCACCGTACCCGGGGTGCCCACCGTTGCTGAGCCGGTTGTAGTTGCGGTTGTAAAGCAACAGCTTGGTCAATTCCGTAACATCGGGCGCGACAAAGATCGCATCCAAGCTCTCACCGGGACCTACCGTCACCGTATTGGTTAGCTGAGACAGATCCAGGCCGGTCTCGCTGCGGAGCGGCATCGCGTCCCTGCCGATGATGCGCATCTTGAGCCCGGTGAGCTTCATTGACTGCTCCTCGTAGCCTAGGTTCGCGAAGCGCAAGAGAACCCGGTCACCGGCGTTGCAGGTAACGAGTGAGGAGATAGGCTGGTACTTGAGCTCGGGTCGCCCAGCCGGTGGGATCAGTTCACCCGTGTCAGGATCGGTGCCCCCACCATTGGGCGCGAGCGTGTCCGGATAGACCCGGCCATTGAGCAGCCAGAACTCCGGCGCGTAATCGCTCCACTCCGGCAGCTGGACGTGAGAGTCGGCCCAGTGCGACTCGGTCCACACCTCGTTCATCAGGAACGTGAACTCGCGGTCGTAGGCTGTGGAGAGATCGTTGTACGCACACATCTCGCCGGCAGGGTTGGCCGTCGTGTCATGGTTGATGGACGGGCGCACGAAGCACAGGCCGACCATCCCCATGTGCACGTGCTCGGTCTCCTCGAAGTGACAGTGGTACATATAGGTGCCGGGATGGTGAGGCCGGTAGAAGTAGGTCAGATCGCGCACAATCGGCACACCCACGGAGGAGTGTGGCTCGCCATCGAAGATGGGGAGCGCGTTTCGGAAGCCGTGAAAGTGGAGCGTATGCGCGTCGATCAGATCAGGCCGGACCTGTAGGCCGAGATTCGTGAGCTTCAGGGTGTAATCCGTCTCCTGGTCGATCCAGAAGACCGGCGCGGAGAGCTGCATCTTCTCTTTCTGCGCGAAGATGGCATCGTCGTTATTGACCATCGTGACGTCGCGGAAGCCGAAGATGTAAGTCGTCAGGCCGTCCGGCGCCATATTGTCGGGATGATAAGGCGGCACGTCAGCATCGGGCGGCATATAGATCCAACCGTCGCTGGCCACGATGTGCTTATTGGGTGGCGCAGCCGCCTGAGCTAAGACACCCTGCTCCGGTTTGGCGAGCTGCACCTGACTCTCGGTCTTGATGGGTGAGAGCAGCGCCTTCGACCTTGGCAACAAGGCCGACGCTACCGCGGTGCCGAGCACGCCTCCCCCGAGCTTCAGGAACTGTCGCCGACTGAGTCTGCGTTTGTAAGCATTTCCTGTCATTGTGAGTCTCCTTAAGTAGCTAGATCAGGGCGGGCGCCCGAACGAATAACGTTAGCCGTCCCCGTCCGGGCTGGCCCGGGGCCAGGCGCGAACTGCTGGCGCCTGGCCCCTAGTCCCTTCTTTAGGGAATCGTGCCGCCGCCGAAGTCCGTGAACGCAACGCCGGTCGCGTCCTCAAACCAGACACCGACAAAGCCGCTGTAGGCACAGTAGGCCCACGGGTGCGGCCCAGCCGAGAGATCGGTGCGGCCGATCATATCGCTGTTCCGATAGATCTCGACGATGCCGCCCTCTGCGGAGCGAGCACCGAACCGATCACCGGCATTGAAGTCGACGTACCGGTAGGTGATGAACGTCTGCCATTCCATACTCGGCGACAGCGTCTCGACGCTCACCTCGCGCGTGGCCGGGTTGTAGCGTACCGCGATCAGGTATGTGGAATCCGTGATGGTGTCGTCAGGGCCAAGACCGCCAACCTTCAGCAACAGATCGTGCCGCGTTGCCGTGTCCTCAACCGAGTCGAAGGTGAGATAGACTTCCTGGTTGTAGCCAAAGCCGGTCTTATTCCAGAACAGCGCCCCGTCGTCCAGCACCATCACCGTGCCGGTGGTCTCGTCATAGTCATAGCTATCGAGCTGACCGCTCCACGTCGCCCGGTCTCCGAACGTAAGTCCGATGATCGGGGCGAAGATCTGGTAAGGTAGCTGCTGCGTTGACTCCGCCTTGACCGAGCTCGAGAGGCGGACCTCATCGTTCAGGGTCGTGAACGTCGTGCCGAAGAGCTGCGGCGTGTAGGGGAAGGGCGGTGCGATTTCGTCGGCCCCGATGTCCCAGAAGCGTTCGTAGGGTCGCGGATCGACGTCGATGTCCTGGTTGGGTGCGAAGATCCCGCGTACCTGCCGCGTGCCCGCGTTGACCGCCGGCGAGGTCTCTTGGATGTGGTAGTCGCCCATCAGCGTCACCGGCAGTTCCATCGTCACGATGTTAGCATCGACGAAGTTCGGATTGCCGCGCCAGGCGAAGAGGCTAACCGACACGTCGTATTCCTCGACGACGAGCGGGTCGACGCCGACCATGTTAGTCGAGTCGTCACTGCCTGACGGAACCTGAAGGATCGAGTAGGTTGGCTCAAGGCTGGCATAGCGGTCGGCCATGCCCAGATCCCAGTAGTTGATCGGGAAGGGATCACCCTCCAGCCCGATGCCGGAGACCCCGCCCCCGATTCGGCTGCCGGCCCGATTGTCCCAGAAGATGTTGTTGAACAGAACCGGGTTGCTGTAGAGCAGTGCGTTCGGATTCAGGGTGGCCTGCAGCAGCGCGCTGTTGCGGGCTGTCGAGAGCCCCGCGGGCGCGGGCTGACCGTTGCTCGTCATCGCAGTCGCCGTGGTCAGGTTCTTCATGATGGTGTTGTTGATGACCCGGACGTCCGGCGCGTCGTTGATGCTGATCCCACCCCCCTCGTGGGTCGAGACGTTGTTGACGATGATGTTGTTGTAGACGTTGTAGGTGAAGTTGCCCGCCATCAGGAAGCGCAGGCCGCCGCCATCATCATTCCCCAGGTTCGCCTGGATCAGGTTAGCGTGGATGTCCACAGGTCCGGCGCCCGGCGAGAGCTGCGTGAAGTCCGCTGGCAGCTCGCCCGCGATCATGATGCCGCCGCCCTCGTCATACGACCGGTTGAAGTAGATGCGGTTATTGTGGATCGACCCACCCGGGCTCATCCCGACATGGCTGATGCCGCCACCATACTCCGCCGAGAAGTTGCCGCAGATATCATTGAAGTCAATCTCGTAATTCTCGGTGCCGTTGAACAGGCCGATGGCACCAGCCAGGTTCGTGCCGCCGTTGGCTAGGATCCGGTTGAAGCCGATCCGGATATTGTCGTTCTGCAGATCCTTCAGCGCCGGATCGGCGATATCGGGTGTCCCGATGCGGATACCACCGCCGTAGGAGCCTCCGTTTGACTGGACCACGTTGTTCGTGATCTGCAGGGAGTTGGCGTACGCATTGACGAAGACGCCGCCGCCTTGCACCAGGACCTCACCCGGCAGGTTCAGTTGGCCGTCGATCACCGTGATGTTGTTGGGCTGGCCTTGCTGATGCCCGCCCTGAATCGCGAAGCCGTCGATGGCTGTCTCGAACGCCCCGGTGAACTCCCCCTCCTCAGCGTAGACGTTGACCACCGGGCCCTCGTAGACGCGCGGCTCACCATTCTCATCCACGACGGCGCCATCCCAGCCGCCCCGGTTCGCCCAGATGTCAGCGACTAGATTGCGCCACCAGTCAGTGTAGGGTGTGTCGCCACCGTAACCACGTCCATCGAGGACGGTGCCGCGGACGGCTGTACCATCGCTGTAGACGCCCCCGGCGCCGACGCCCTGCAGCTTCACTGGGCTGTAGATGACGAGGTTCTCGAACCAGAGCCCCAACGGATTGGTGAAGGGCTGGGTCGGACCCGGATAGACCACGATCAGTGCGTCCTCGGGCGCCACTGGGTTCTCGGGATCGGCGTAGCCGGCGGCTGCGTCGATAGCGCTCTGAATCGTCGTGTACGCCATACCCGGGCCCACTTCATACAGCGGCGGGGTGTAGCCCGACCCGAGCACGTGATACGTAAGTCCACTGCGGGTCCGCTCGCCGCTGTCAGACCAGACCAGTAGCTGGTGAGGTCCAGCGTCCATCGTCGGTATTGTGACCTCGATCACGGTGTCGCTCCAGCTCTCGACCGGCAACCACGTGTTCTCCAGCGAGACGTGGCCGATGGAGCCCGGTGCTGCGCCGAAGCCGACGCCGGTGATGACCAGCGTTGCACCGATCTCGCCGTAGGGCTCAGAGACCCGGAAGATCTGTGGAGTGGTGTCCTCCAGCCGGCACTCAGGGACCTGGCTCGTCTGCGATCCAGGTGCCTGGATGTTCACGGCGTTCTGCACCGGCGCCAGATCGGAGGGAACCATCACTCCAGGATAGATCTCGAAGCTAGTCCCGATGGAGCGGAAAGCCGGATTGTAGTTGTCGTTGAAGGCGCCCGGCTGGCCCGGATCGTTGCCGTAGATGTAGTACATATTCGACAGCATACCGCTCGGCGTCGGCGCGTTCGTGGTCTGATCCGAGGGGAGCAGAATCTCGTAGACGCCGTGCCGGTCGGAGTGCACGGTATGCTCTAGCTCGCCGGTCCAGTCGTAGACGCCGATGGGCGCGTAGGAGACGCCGGCCTTCTCCCCGAAGAAGAGCTGATTGGGATCTGTCTCAATCCTCATATCGTCGATGATGTAGCCCTTCCAGCGGCCAGGGATCATCACGTCGGTGAAGAAGCTGAAGGTGGGCGCTATGGTCCGCCCGTTCCCCAACTCGACCAGCCGGATATTGCACAACGGCATCGCCTTGCCCTCAAACCGGCTTCCCCCCTCGGCTGCGAAGTTCGGATTCTCGGTAGGTGTGGAGGTCGCGGTGGGATCCCAAGGTAGCTCATACCCGTCAGTGCCGACATCCGCGACGTCCACGATGTGCAGCGGCCCGGCGCAGGCCGGCGGCGGGATCTGCGGCACGAAGGTGTCGCCGTCGAAGGTGTTGACGTCCTCCTCGCGGGTAACCTTATAGAGGGGCCGCCCCAGGATGGGATCGTCGGGTACCACCACCTCTACCAGGTACTTGTACGGTGGAAGTGGCATACCCGCTGGGACAGACGCGCCGGTGACCGGATCCGTGTAGACCTCACTGAAGCCCCAGTTGCCGGGCAGCTCCGCATACTCGTCGCCGAACTGCGTGCCCATGCCCAGCGTCTCGATGCAGTCATAGCCGCCTTCGGCGGGAGCGAGGAACGGGAAGTCAGCCGGATTGCCGTCCGCGTCGCGCGCCTGACAGTCTTTCGGACGCACAAAGCTCTCGGTCGTGGTCGTCGCCAGGAGATGGCTCTTCACCACAGCGCCGTAGTTCGGCCCTGGGGTCGTGTCAGTGACCACATTCCCTTCAGCGTCGACCTCGGCCGCGTAGAGCTGCACCTCAAGATCCGGGATACCCGGCTGCCACGGCTCCGCGCCGGCGTATCGTGCGTCGTCCTCGGCGCGCACGGTGTCGTAGAAGACCGAGCCAGCGATGCCACCGTTCTCATCAGGTCCAAAGGGAACAACGCCCCAGTCGAGGTGGCCCCATTGACCCAGCACGGGCATCACTGCGACGTCGACGCCCGGTCCCAGGATCGTGGTCGTCTCAGTCTGGTTGCTGGTCTGATAGGTGTAACCCGTAGGACGGTAGAGGTCGTGATACGCTTCCAGGACCATCCACCAGTTCATCGGGTAGCCCTTTTCCAGCTCCCAGAATCCCTGCGAATCGGTCACCGACGCGATCGACATACGGTCGATCTCAGTGTTGTCCCTGTCGCGAAGCACGACGGTGTAGTCCGGAACCCCGGGCTCGTTAGGATCCCGTTTGCCGTTCTCGTTGTAGTCGAGGAAGACGTAGCCCGACCATTCGGTGAACCAGTTGGTCATCGTCCGTACCCCGACGTCGGTCACCTCGCCGGCTTTGACCGACAGCTGAACGAAGTCCAGGATGTAGTGTTGTTTGAAATCCCAGTAGGTCAGGACGTAATCGCCCTCAGGGACACCCGTGATCTCGAAACTGCCGTCCGCATTGCCCTCTCCGACCCAGATAGCGGTGTCGCCATTCTGGAGGTCATTAAGCGCGAGCCACGGTCGGTCAATCGGGCGGTCCAGCTTGGTACCGGCAAAGCCGGACCACACCTGACCTTGATAGGGCAAGCCGCCCGAGAAGGGTGTGTAGCTGACCGCGCCCATGATGACGCCCTTGATTGTGCCGGTGGGTACATCGGTCTGGAGGGTATCCGTCGGCGCGACGAAGCCGAAGATCGTCCAGGGGAAGGGCTCGGCGGCGATTAGAAACTCGTTGTCCAAGCCGGTGCCGGCCTCCTGGAGCCAGGTGTCCCAGCCGTGGGCACCCTCCAGCGTCGTCGTCTGGATCCAAGTTTCACCGTCAGGCGGCGTGACCAGAACATCCCATCGGATCGCACCGATATTGGGGATATTGATGATGCCATCGGCATCGCTGTAACACCCCTGTCCTAGTTTGACGATGTTGGCAGGATTGCCATCCTCATCCAGGATGACGTTGCCATCGGCGTCCTTCTCGTATTCTGTGCAGAGTGGATTGCCGAAGAGGTCGGTCGTCACCTCGCCGGCGATGTCATTGAGGCTCGCACGGAACCCTTCGAGGCCTTGCTCCACCGGAGCATCGAACTGACCGTTGGTCAGCGACCGGTCGTGGAAGACCTTGATCACCATGCTGGAGGTGGGCAGAGGCAGGGGGTGCGCGCGCACCTCGATGGTGGCGTCCTCCTCCTCTATCGGGAGCGTGAAGTGCTCACCGTCCATCTTGAACCCGTCCCCCAGAACCGAGATCAGGTACTTGCCATCCGGCAGCGTAAGCCCCTGGGTCTCGCTCAGATCCGCATCCGTCCCCTGCGTGACGATGGGCGCCCAACCCGGGACCGTCCGAATGCCGGGCCAGTCGCAGCCCTCGGGATAATCAGGGTTTTCTTCTCGCACGCAGAGATTGGGACCATCTCCGAAATCCTGGAGAGGATCGCCGGTGTTATCCTCGTTGATGATGAACTTGTAGGACGTGACCGGGTCCCCTTCGGCCACCCCTGCGCCATCCAGTGCCCGCGGTTCGTCGCGAGCGCTCATGACCCGCAGGTAGATGGTGTTCGTCGGCGCCTGAAGGGCCGCCGGCTCCAGAGGAGCGGCCGGCGCTTGCGGTGCCGCCGGCTGGACTGCCATCAGGTCCTGCGTCGTCAGGTCTAGCGGTACCGGCGCGGGTTCGTTTGCTAGCCCGCTCGACACATCTGAATCCTCCGGGGCTGCCGACGCACTGCTCGCTGCGACGGGCAGACGCTGGGGGAAAACCGGCAGCGCCAGGACAATCATTGCTGTCACAAGCAGCAGATTCACTGGAATCTTCAGTATGCTTTTCCCTCTCATATCCATCTCCTACTCCTAATCATTGACTTGACTCCGCACTAGCTGAGTGAGCCCGTTCCTGACACAGTTCCTATAGCACATACAGACACGTGCCCCGCCCTATCAGGCCATCATCAGAGTAGCACGACTCGCCCTTCTCCGAATCGCCTGTGCGGTTGATTCTGAGCGTGATGCATGGACGATTCTTTATTCGTCCAACAGGCGGATGCGTTGATCGGCCATGTGGATGATTGCGATGTCCGCCACGTGGACGAACCCAAATTCACCCGACTGTTGCCCTTGAAATCAGGCTAGTGCTGGATGTACAGACGCGATCTGTCTGTTAGGATAAGGCTGTGTGTGACTGCTCTGGCGTGTTGACCTGCCCGCGTGCAACTGGCGTACGGGGACTCGTGATATCCCTGTCAGATACACACATGACCCGTCGGACGACGATAACAAGCGCCCTGCCGGGCCAACGAGGCCACACCTATGATTCGGTATTGCCGGTACTGCAGTCCCGCGAAGTTAGGGCTGCCCCGCTGCCAGGAGGGACAGGCTGCTGATAGGAGCGGTGAGTCAATGATGGCTCATGAGCCCATCCGTGTAGTGGTCGCCGACGATCACGAGATGATGCGTAGTGGCCTGGGGGTCTTCTTCCAGGCCTATAGCGACCTGGAACTGATTGCCGAGGCGACGAACGGAGAGGAAGCGATCGAGCTTTGCTCACGCCTACAGCCGGACGTCTTGTTAATCGAGCTGGGCCTCGAACAGCCGGACTCTCTGGCGGCCATCCGCAAGGTTCAAGGCCTTTGTCCCGGGACCAGTGTGATTGTCCTGGCGAATCTGGCTGAGGCGTCGTTGGTCGATGCGGTGATGGAAGCCGGCATCTTTTGCTGCCTGCTGAAAGACGTGCCGATTGAGGTGCTCGCCACAGCAATTCGCGAGGCGTATGCTTGCGCGTCGTGGTGGAATGACGAAGGCGGTGTCTGAACGCTAACAGAGGAGCAGGGTTACTCTACTAAGCTCCTCCCGCTGCAGCGCTTCATCCTCTCCGAAGAGCCTCGCATCTGGAGCAGCTCGACGTGACCGGCAGTCCTCGATCTGTGTTCTGCGTCCCCAGTGACAAACGGCGCGGTCCCCTTCCTGAGTCCTCTTCTTTTCGTTGACGCCGCCACAAAACCGGCTATGGTAAGGATCACGTTTGGACGTACCGTCCCGTTTGCAGAGACGGCGGGCTCCCGGTCGCGCATCGAGAGGGAGATGATCATCCAACATACCAGAGCTTTGCTTTCCGCGCTGTTGATTACCATCTTGGTCATGGCCCAGCCACAGGTGCAGCCACGAACACTGGCATCGTCCCTCGGGATGGAAGCAGTGCCGCCGGAACCATACGACAGCCCCAAGCTCGCGCTGGACCTGCGGGCGCAGGTGCTCGCCGCCTCAAAGGGCACGCAGATTCCCATTGTGGTCGCACTCCATCCCATCCCGCGGACGATCGCGCCCGCCGCGGTCGACCGAGCCGCACGAGCCCGCGCGGTCGTGGCTCAGCTGCGCGCGGCGACGACGGCGGCGCAGCAGGAGATCCTCATCTGGCTGCAATCCAAGGAGGTCAGGGATGGGGTGCGGGACCTTAGATCCTTCTGGATCTTCAACGGCCTCGCGCTGACGGCGACGCCAGCGGTCATCCAAGCCCTGGTCGCCAGGAACGATGTGGCGCGAGTCGCATTGGATGAGGTAGCCATCGTTCCGACTGGCACCCCAACTGCGGTGAGGAGTGACCCCGCCTCAGCAGCCAATCTGTCGGTGATCGGCGTCCCCGAGCTGTGGGAGCTGGGTATCACGGGCCAGGGCATCGTGGTGGCGACCGTCGATACCGGCGTTGACGAAACCCATCCAGAGCTCATCGATCGCTGGCGCGGAGGGACCAACAGCTGGTTCGATCCTTACGGGGAACACCCGACAGATCCCACGGACCTTCAGGGACACGGGACCTGGGTCACGGGAGTTATGGTAGCCGGCGGAGACACCGGCACAGCGTTGGGCGTCGCACCCGATGCGCAGTGGATCGGCGGGAAGATCTTCCCGGACCGTGGCTCACCAAGACCAAGCGCGATCCACGCGAGCTTCCAGTGGCTGCTGGACCCCGACGGCGACCCCGCGACGGCGGATATGCCCCATGTCGTGGTCAATGCGTGGTCCTTCGCGAATCCCGGCTGCGACCTGGAGTTCCAGGCCGATCTGGAGGCCCTGCGGGCCGCTGGGATTCTCCCCGTCTTCGCCGCGGGCAACTACGGCCCGAACACCGGCACCGACGTCAGCCCGGCCAACAATCCCGCGGCCTTCGCCGTCGGCGCCACTGACAACGCCGACGCCATCTACCTCTACAGCAGCCGCGGCCCCGCGGCCTGCGGTGAAGCGCCCACCATCTACCCGGAGATGGTAGCGCCGGGCGTGCGAATCACGACCACCGAGCGCGGTGGCCTCTACATCACGGAGACCGGCACATCCTTAGCCGCGCCCCACGTAGCCGGAGCGCTCGCCCTGCTGCTCAGCGCCTATCCGCATCTCTCCGCCGAGACGCAAGCCTCACTGCTGCTCAACACGGCCCACGATCTGGGCCAATCCGGCCCCGACAACACCTTTGGCTATGGTCGCCTCGACGTCCGGGCCGCGTATGAAGCCTACGAGCCCCCGCCGGTGTACACCCTTTACCTACCCTTCTACGTGATATCGCCGCGATCCTACGCCATCTACTTGCCCCTCGTTGGCCGGGCGCCCTGAGCACCGACAGACCTCAAGGACGGCAGGGATAGCCGGGAACGCATAAGGTGGGCCTGTCGCCTCGGTCAGAGAAGACAGACCGGAGATCTGCTTGCGCCCCCCCGCCAGGGGAACAAACACACAACCCGCCAATAGACTGATGACAGCCGACACAATCCCGTGGTACACTGCAAGCAGATGCAATAGATCGACCCAAGTGGTGGAGGTGAAAGATGAACCGGACTGTGAGGACGTGGCTCATCGTCGGCGTAGCCGTCGTCGTTCTCGTCGTGGCGGGTGTGCTCACCGGCGTGCTTAAGGTGCCTTGGCGATCATCTGAAAACGGCTCGTCCGCAGGCTTGCCCAATCCGGCATCGGTCTACTGCGAAGAGCAAGGATACACCGTCGAAATCCGAACGGCAGAGGACGGTGGGGAGTACGGGGTATGCATCTTCTCCGATGGCAGCGAGTGTGACGAGTGGGCCTTCTACCGCGGCGAGTGCGCGCCCGGTGGGGAGGAGTGAGCGAGGCGGATCCCCATCCAAGGATTGCGCTCAGTCGAGTCTGAGTTCAGCAGCTTCGCGGGATCGTTATGACCGCTGGCTTTCGGCCGGAGAAGCCTGCCGTCACGAGCGCCTGTGTCGCCGATCTTGCAAGATCGATCTCAATGGCCATCCGCTCACAGGTTGGCTTCGCGCTCGCCTGGTCGAGGATATGCGCTTTGTGCTGAAGAGATGATCACGGTCCGGACTGCCGGATGTAGCTGTCCACATCCACATTATAGACCACGTCTTCGACCTCAAAGATCGCCCACGGCTCTCCCTGATCGAACCACGTGATCTGGCCGATCCGCGGAAGAAGCCACCCGTCAATCTCAGTCCACTCCAGCGCCTCGCAGATCCACAGAGTCTTCGCCTCCTCCTCGGCCTCGCGATAGCGCATTGCCTCAAGGAAGCGCAACAGCCCGGTCTGCGGATCGAAGCGCATCACCATATGCTGCTCCTCCTCGCCGTAGGGCACGACCAGGATCGCAGTCACGTCGTCCACCGGCTCCCAGCGCACGCGGGGATCGGTCACCCAGATGGCGGGTAGCCAGACCGACTCGGCCCACAGGCCCAGATTCGCGGCCTGGTCGATGTTGTGCCCCTCGCTGACGCCAATCGCCCCCAGATCCAGGCGCCCCTTGCCATCAACAAAGCGCTCCCGCCCCGGGATCACTGTCAGCCCGAAGAGCGTGATGTCCATCTCGTGACGGTAAGCCTGCCCTGCCATGTGCAGAAAGCGCCAGCGGGCTGGGAACGCCGGAAAGGCCGTGACCGGACGCAGTGTCGCCCGTCCGCCGTAGACCGCTGACGTGATCACCGGCACGCTGTCGCCGTAGACCTCGCGGTAAAACCGCGCCACCGGCGACGGCAAGCCTGCGGGCAGCGGCACGCTCTCGATCGTCCCCGCTGCCTCACCGTAGGGCGGGAACGCCGCCGGTCGGATTCGCAACCCGACCCATCCCAACACGACGAGAACCACGAGGATGGTAATGAGAATGATGATAATCTTCATAGTCCCTCCAGCCTTCTGGGAACCCCCTCAAACCGACGACCACATTATACATCACCTCACAAGCAGGAATCCAACCGACGGCATCAAGCTGCATCGCCCGAGTGCCATAGTCCACGCCCACTCTCTGTTGACGCTCGCCGAGGACCACAGTCCTCGGCCCTCCGGAGATGAAGCCGGTCAAGACAGGAGCGTGAGATAGCGTACAGACCAACCTCTGCTACACTCCACCTATCGATGGTGCAACACCCAAATTGGGCCCAAACTGGGCCCAGTTTGGGCCCAATTTGGGCCAACACCGGAAGGAGAACGACCGCTATGGCACGTAAAGGGATGAAGTCCTTCAACTACGCGATCGGCATGTTTGGCACCTCCATCCCCATCAACCTCTTGAAGACGTTCGCGGCAGCCTATTACGTCAAGGACCTGGGGCTTAGCGCTGAGCAGTGGGCTTCAGTGCTCTTCACTTATACGTTCATTGATGCCATCGATAACCCGGTCTACGGATACCTCTCCGACCGCACCCGCACCCGGTGGGGACGCCGGAAACCCTGGCTCGTGATCGGGACGCCGTTGCTCGTGTTGGGCCTCATCGCCTTCTATAGCACGCCCGAATTCCTGGCAGGCACTTCACTTCTCGCCTACGCCATGCTTTTCTACATCTTCACCGGCACGCTGGATTCGGTGATCAACGCCAACTACGCCGCGCTCTTCCCTGAGCTCTTCCCCGATGACGCCAGCCGGGCAAAGACCAACGCCATGCGGCAGGCGTTTCAGTTGGTGGCGATGATCATCAGCATCGCCCTCACCCCCGTCGTGACCGAGGCCATCGGCTTCAGCACGACCGCCATCATCTACGGCATCCTGGGCGGCGCCGTCATCCTTTACATGTCTCTCACCTCTAAGGAACGCCAGGTCCAGCCCGAGGAGCAGCAGCCCAAGCTTTGGGATAGCCTGAAGGCCCTGATGACCAACTGGAAATTCTGGGTCGCCGGTCTGGCCAACGCCTTCTACAGCGCCGCCATGTCTCTGGTGCTAGCCGCCCTGCCCTTCTATGCAGAGTACACTTTGGGCATCAGCGCCCTGCAGCAGACCATTCTCTTCGCCACGGTTCTGCTCATCGCCATCGGCAGTGTGGTGGTATGGGCACGGCTGACGCGGAGCTTCTCCCTGATGCCGGTCTGGCGCGCGGCGCTGGCAACCCTGACGGTGGCCTTTGTCCCCCTCTACTTCGCCCGCAACTTCGTCGCCGCGATCGTGTGCAGCGCCTTCATCGGCTTTGGGTTTGCCGGCGTGATCACGACCATGGACCTGGTGCATGCCAGGATCATGGACGAGGATCGGCGCAGGTATGACGTCCGGCGCGAAGGCATTATCGCCAACGCGCTCGGCTTTATGAACCGCCTCAACGGACTTTTCACCAGCGCGGCCTTCGTCCTGATCGCCAGGATCTTCCTCTTTGAGAGCGGTGACAATCCCGGCCCCCACCCCGACAGGGCGTCCCTCTTCCTCTTGACCGTCTTCCCTTTTGTCCTATCGATCATCAGCCTCGTCTTTTCCTTCTTCCTGCACTTCAGGGATATGCCCGCACCTGAGGCAGCGCCGGAAGTGAAGCTCTCCGAGGCCACCTACGCAGCACTAGAGGAGTAACAAGGAGCTAACTATGGCGCTCATCCGCCTCGATCACACCCCCGAAACCGTCAAAGTCTGCCTCCCCCTCTACGTCATCCTGCCTGAGCCGGGCAGGATCGAAGGGGTTCCCGTTCGTGATCGCAAGCTGCTCTACTTGCTGCACGGCCTCAGCGAGGATAGCAGCGCCTGGCAGCGGTACACCTCCATTGAGACCGTCGCCAATGAATACGGCCTGGTGGTCGCGATGCCTTCGGTGGGGCGCAGCTTCTACACCGATCAACCCAACGGGCAGCGCTACTTCACGTATCTCACCGAGGAGCTCCCGGCCTACCTTCAGGACGTCTTCGGGCTGGCCCCCGCGCCCGAGGATACGCTCATCGCCGGAAACTCTATGGGGGGCTACGGCGTCCTCAAGGCCGCCCTCAACTACCCGGAGCGCTTCACCGCTGCTGCCAGTTTCTCCGGCGCGGTCTCGCTGGAGATCCTGCGCGCCATCCCCAACGACCCGCGCCAGGCCGAGTTCGCCCACATCTTCGGCGATCTCAGCAAACTCCAGAGCAGCGAACACGATCCCATGGTCTGGCTGCAGGAGGCCGCCAAGAACCCCGCAAGCCTGCCCTACCTCTACATCGCCTGCGGACTGCAAGAGGATCTCCTGCCCGTGAACCAGATGTTCCACGCCGCCTGCCAGCAGCTCGGCGTCCCCCACGACTACGTCGAGGAAGACGGCAAACACGACTGGCACTTCTGGGACCGGCACATCAAGCGCTTCCTGAACCGCGTCCTCGGCGAACCTGCACAGAACTCAGGGGACATCGCGTGAGCACAAAGACCCATCTCGAGGTGTTCATCCCCCACGAGCGTGAGGGCGAATACTTCACGCTACCCTTTGACATGCCGCCTCACACGGCCTCGATGACGCTCACATACGCCTATGAGCGCGGTCCCGCTCGCGCCATCCCGCTCAAGCACGGCACCTTCACGCCGCGCGCCACGGTCAACATCATCGACCTGGGGTTGATCGCGCCCGATGGCAGCCAGGTAGGCGCTTCTGGCTCGGACAAGCGCCGCTTCACCCTCAGCGCGACACACGCCACCCCAGGCTACACGCCGCACCCCCTCACGCCCGGACAGTGGCAGATCCTCGTGGGCGCCTACAAAGTGGCACAAGAAGGCGTTACCGTCACCTATGAACTGGCGTTCACCACTGAAGAGCTGCGCCTGTACAAAGGCGACCTGCACACGCACACGCTCGCCTCCGATGGCGTGCTCACGGTCGAGGAGCTGGCGGTGCATGCGCGCCGTCACGGCCTCGATTTCCTCGCCATCACCGATCACAACCAGATGGCGAGCGCCGCCGCCCTGCCCCACATCGCCGGCATGACCCTGATTCCCGGCGTGGAATGGACCCACTACCGGGGACACGCTACCTTCCTAGGCGCCGATCGGCCTTACGATGAGCCCTTCTTCACCCATAGCGAGGAAGAGGCCCGCGCGCGCTTCGTCAGCGCCCGGGAGCGCGGCGCCTTGATCGTGATTGCGCATCCCTTTGACGAGCATTGCGGCTTTGAGTTTGACATGGAGGGCCTGCCCTTCGACTGTCTCGAGGTCTGGAACGGCCCGATGCGCGAGAGCAATCTGCGTGCGGTCAACTACTGGCTCGAGTTGCTGGCGGCGGGCAAGAAGGTCCCGATCGCCGGCGGCAGTGACTACCACCGCGATGCCCTCTTCCAGATCGTGGGCGGACCCTGCATGGGAGTCTATGCCACGTCTGAGAGCCCCCAAGCCCTGCTGTCCGCGGTGCGAAAGGGGCAGAGCTTCGTCACCTTTGCGCCCGAAGGGCCCAGCCTGGAGATGACCTGCGCCGGCGCCATCCTGGGCGATTCGGTCGCCTGGCACTCAGGGCTGACGGTGAGCATCCGCGCCGATGGGCTCAGGGCCGGCGACGTCGTCAAGGTGGTCGGCGCCGAAGGCAGCAAGGATGTCTTCACCGCATCCTCAGATGGATCGCTGGAGTTGGAGATACCGGTAGAGGCCCCCGGCTTCGCCGTCGTGCAGATCTGGCGCACCTTCCTGCCGGGCATCCCACCCCTGCTGGCCCTGCTCTCGAACCCAATCTATTTCGAGGGCTGATCTGAAGGGCCTCCGCACTTCACTTGACGGGTGGTGCCGTGGATGTACGATCGGACCACCAAACCACCACGGAGAGAACCCAATGCCCATCACAACCCAAGACAAGCACACGCTGCGCGACCTCGCCCACCAGGTCGCCGAGATCGCGGCCCTGCCCGCCCAACAGGAGACCATCGACCTGTGGAAGGCCCTCAACGACCTCCACCCCGTCAGGCCGATGGTCCTCATCGACCAGATCCCCTGGCACGAGATGGACGTCGACAGGGAGCTAGCGCTCCGCACCGAGGACCCCTTCTGCCAGGCCATCGAGACGCGCCTGCGCCGCACCCTCTACCTCTGGCGTCATATGCGCGTCGATATGATCGTGGAGCCCTTTGTCGACATCCCCAAGGCGATCCACGGCGCCCACCTCGGCATCCGACCCATCGAGGATCGGGCGGTGCTCGATCCCGACAACGATGTCGTCGGGCACTACTACATCGATCAGCTCCAGACGGAATCCGACCTCGAGAAGATCCAGATGCCGTCGGTGTGGCACGATGAGGCCGCGACGGCGGAGGCCGAGGCCAAGGCCCGCGAGATCTTCGACGACATCCTGGAGGTCCGGATGCAGGGGCTCCATCCCACCTTCGCCGTCTGGGATCGCCTCGTGGAATGGCACGGGGTGGAGAACGCGCTCCTCGACCTGGCGGATCGGCCCGACTTCATCCACACGATGATGGAGCGGATCACCACCGGCTACCTCTCAATGCTCGATCAGTTGGAGGCACAGGGGCTGCTGGGCTATCCCCAATCGCTGATCCACTGCACCGGCGCCTACACCGACGAGCTCCCCGCGCCGGGCTACGACCCCGGCCACGTTCGGGCCAAGGACCTCTGGACCTGCGGCATGGCCCAGATCTTCGTCTCCGTCTCGCCCAAGATGCATCAAGCCTTCGAGCTCGATTACGCCAGGAGGTGGTACGAGAGGTTCGGCCTCGTCTATTACGGGTGCTGCGAGCCCCTGGATAACAAGATCCACATCGTGCGCCAGATCCCCAACCTGCGCAAGATCTCGATGAGCCCGTGGGTCGACCTGGAGAGGGGCGCGGAGCGCATAGGGTCCGACTTCGTCTTCTCCCGTAAGCCCAGTCCCGCCCTCGTCGCCGGGGACACCCTGAATGAGGACGCGATCAGGAAGGACCTCGAGGAGACGCGGGACGCCTGCGCACGGTACGGCTGCCCGCTGGAGTTCATCCTCAAGGATATCAGCACCGTCCGCTACGAACCCCAGCGCCTCTGGCAATGGGCCGACATCGCGATGGAGGTGGCCCAGGGCTAAGGACACGCAGTGTAATTTGGCGCGAGGCGCCGGCTACCGCCGCAATGCTGACCTTGAGAGGATGATGGACCGCGGGCATCTTGCCCGCATGCGCCGCAGGCGCACCTCACCGCCGCTTCAACCCGGGTCTCGATACACTTCGGCGAGCGCCCATGTGGGTCAGGGAGACTGCCGCTGACGCGTGATGCGGGCAACGAAGTCCCCGATCAAGAGGAGATGCCCGCGGTCCACGGTTGCGACCGATCTGAGTTTTGGCTTGATCCGCATAGCGCCGCGGTCCTGGACTAGGGCCGCCAGTCCCACACCATCGTGGGATAGCTGCGGCGGAAGCCCAGGCTTTCCAGGATCGACGCGCCCGAGCTTTCCAGGATCGGGGCCCCGTCCCATGTCTCCACGGTGATGCGGCGCTCGAAGCTTGCCAGATGCTCCACCACCGTCGCAAGCGCCTGCGCCACGATGCCTGCGTCCG
>CAZPJP010000032.1:27558-32420 GCA_964586915.1 uncultured Anaerolineales bacterium | reverse complement strand
CAATGAGTCTTTCGCGGCATTTGACTCGCACCCGTAAAGCCGATGGGACCAAGAGGAAGCTAGGCGCTGTGGGAGACTAGGGAGTATCTGTGTATCTTTACCTACGGAATAGGGGAGGTAAGCACGATGTATCGGTGCAAGACGAAGATTATCTTTGCTGTCGTCACAGTGCTGGTGCTGGCGCTAGTGGTAAGCGCCTGCGGTCCAGCAGAGCCAGAAGACCCGACGGACGCGCCGCCCGAAGTCGAGGAGGCGGCCATGATGGAACTTAGCAACCAGACGGGCATCCCCATAGAAGAGATGGAAGTGGTGGAGGCTCAGTGGACGGAGTGGCCAGACGCGTGTCTCGGATTGGGTGAGCCTGACCAGGAGTGCGCCCAAGTGATGACACCGGGCTGGCAGTTGACGGTGGAGGCAGGTGGGGAGACGTACGGCGTGCGGACGGACGACCTGGGCATCCTGGTACGCATAGAGTAGCAAACTGAATCATCCCTGAGGCGCCGGTGGTTTGCACCGGCGCCTCAGGGTCGGCCTCGATTTCGAGGGGGGAGCGATGCTACCGGGGCGGCGTCCTCGTCACGAAATCTACGCGCGTGTCGGGGAGGTCGGGTTGGCTGTTGAGTTTGTGTCCGAGGTTGACCTCGCTATTGCACATTGGCGCATATGTGGTAGAATGTATTTGACGGACGAAGTAGGTTGAGGCTTTGCATTAGGGACTGCCCAAGCTTGCTGAGACTGGGCGGTCCTTTTTCATGCCTTGGCTACTTCGACGAAGACACTATATCAGGTTCAAGGAGCATAGAAGTGAGCGAAAGAGAAACTGGCACCGTGAAGTGGTTCAATGACGCGAAGGGATACGGGTTTATCTCCCGCGATTCGGGCGACGATGTGTTCGTCCATTTTTCCGAGATCGACGGGGGCGGATTCCGCTCTCTGCAGGAGAGCCAGCGCGTTGAGTTCGCGGTGGAGCAAGGCGACAAGGGCCCCAAGGCCGTCGCAGTACGCCCCCTGTAAGTAACGCTAACGCTGGATGGCCGTAGGGCCTGGTGCTTGCCACAGGCCTCTGTGGTTGCCACAGGAATCTGTGGTTGCCACAGGAATCTGTGGTGACCTAACAGTCGCACCAGGGCAAAGGAAAGGTAGGGTGCTCGGGAAACTGAGTTGCTCAACCTCTCATCTGAAATCTAAACCGCACAGCTGATTCGCACGCTGTGCGGTTTTTCTTTGTCTCCCGACTGGGAAGATGCAACATACTTCATACTGCGCCCCACCGGCCGACGCTAGACGTCCTACCCTGGCCGTGGCCTAAGTGCTTTGCGCCTGGCCGCCACCGTGGCCATTGGGCTCGGTGACCAGCCTGGCGTCCCGCGGCGCTTGGCGGCGGATCCGGAGCCGGCACCGTCCGTCGGGCGCGATATGCTCGTCGAGGTAGGCTGCGGCGGCTTGTGGCGAGTCGAATAGCTGGTAGTGGGATCCGTCGTGGCCGTCGGGCGTGGCTCGATACGTCTCACCCTCAAACTCGAAGGTGCAGAGCAGGCGGTAGCTCCATCCATGCCTCTCGCCGTCAGCTGTGTAATTGACGACGGGCTGTAGGTCGCGGTCGAGGCACCGCGCGTCTACGACGGTCGAGCCGCCGGCGGGTTTGCGCCGAAGCTCCTTCAGCGAGACGATCAGGCCATAGGCGACGGGGATCACGAAAAGGAGACTGAGGACGATGACGAAGATGTGCGCCGGGCTCAGGAGGCTGAAGAATGGGGTGTTGGGACCGGCCTGTTGCAGCAGCGGCACCAGTAGGAGCCCAATCAGCGCCCCGAAGAGCAGCAGCGCCATTAGGAGCATCAGCGTCACGGCGTAGCGTTGCCTTGCCGTCTCCTCGGGGGCAGGCTCGATCCGGGGAATGCGCCATCCCTGGCGATCCTCCGTGGATCCGGTCGTCGACGGGCGCTGGCGATGCATCAGGTCTCAGGTCGTGGATCAGAGACGCGCGATGATCTCGCTGCGCCGGAAGGTGCGGATGGCAAACCAGAGGATCACGCTGTCGATGACCCACAGCACCGCCCCTGCCACGAAGACAAAGCCAGCGCTCAGGTAAATCACGCCGGCAATCTGGCCCAGCACCAGGACTACGAGCGGAATTACGACAATACCTCCCAGCTGGTAGGCGTCCTGGAATGTGCTCACCTTTGACGAGACGAGCACCATAGATCCCAACCCCAAGGCCGCAGCCGCCGGCCCCATCCACAATGCCAGCACGACCCACATCGCGTTGGGGAAGAAGATGCCCCCCATGGTCTGCGACGCCGAGACGTTGACGACGACCGAGTAGAGGATGAAGCCGACGAGGCCCACGACCAGCGCCGGTACCCAGGCGCCGAGCATCTTACCGAGGACGAGCTCCCCGTCGGTGGCAGGCGTGTAGAGCAGCGCCTCGAGCGTGCCCTTCTCTTTCTCACCGGCAAAGCTGCCGGCGGCAATCACGCTCGCCGTCATCATCGGCAGGATCAGGTAAAGTGGCGCGAACATATAGACAAGCGCGAAGACGAGCGCCACCTGTCTCTCGTCGTAGCGGTCGAACTGGGCCTTCATCGGGGCAGGCATCATCTCCAGAAACCGCTGGATGTCGTCGAGATCGTCGGCGCCCTCAGCCAGGGGCGTGAGAAACCCGATACCTGCAGGGATCAGCACCAAGAGAATGAGGGGCACGACGATGATGGGCAGGAGCACGCTCTTGCTGCGCCGCACGAGGATCAGGTCGCGCTCAGCGATGGCGCGGACGATCCCCCAATGGATCCCGTCACGCTGTGCAGGGCCGGTGGGCGTCGTGGTCATCGGTCACCTCCGCGAGGTCGTGTGCGGCTACTGCGGTCGTGCAGCGCGAAATAGACGTCCTCCAGCGTCGGCTCCTGCGGACTCACGCGGTAGATCCTGGCTCCCATGTCGACGAGCAGAGCGACGAGGTCGGGGATCGTCTTGTGAGTGGGCAGCCAGATCGTGGCTACACGGGTCGTCTCGTCCCAGGCGACCTGCTGTGCTCCCTCGGGCGCGGCCTCCGTCTCGAGGATGCCATCGGGCAGCGCGGACTCAAGGGCAATGTCGAGCCGGACGCCTTGTTGGAGGTCGCGAGCGAGCTCCTCCGGGGTGCCCAACGCGACCAAGCGTCCCTGCTCCATCACGCCCACGCGGTCGCAGAGCCGCTGGGCCTCCATCAGGTCGTGCGTGCAGAGAAAGGTCGTGTGCCCTTCGCGGTGGCTCAGGCTGATGATGAGCTCGTGCACGCTCCGCCGCCCGACGGGGTCGAGGCCGGAGGTCGGCTCGTCCAGGAAGAGGAGCTGGGGTTGGTGGATGAGGGTGCGGGCGAGGGCGAGACGCTGCCGCATGCCCTTGCTGTAGCCCCCAACGTACTCGTGCGCGCGATCCTCGAGGCCGAATTCCTCCAAGAGCTCGGGCACGCGCCGTCGTAGCTCGGGGGCCGGCACGCCGTAGAGCTTGCCATAGAGCGTCAGTGTCTCCGTCGCGGTGAGCCGGTCGTCCATCGAGGGGCTCTCAGTCAACACGCCACTCTGGCGGCGCACACCGGGCCCGTCGGTCATCGGATCGAGCCCGAGGACTCTCACCTCACCTGCAGTTGGGGCGAGGACGCCGTTGAGCAGGCGGACGGTGGTGGTCTTGCCCGCGCCGTTGTGGCCCAGGAAACCGAAGACCTCGCCGACCTCAACGCGTAGGTTCAGGCGATCGACGGCGGTGATGCCGCCGTCGTCGCGCCGCTCGGGCGGTGCGTCAGCTTCCGAGGGCCCTGTTTGGGTCCGCGTCGATGTGTTGACCCGGGTGTCCTCAAACCGTCTTGTCAGGTTCTCTGTCGCAATGGCGGTGCGGGCTGCAGCCACGATGGAGCCCTCCTTGGCGCTTTGTCTCTGGTGCGATCCCCTAGAAGATGCTTCGGACCATCAGGATAAACCCAAAGACGATTAGGGGCAAGCCAACGACGGCGCCGATCACGGTGACGGTGAGCAGGACGCCGACGATCATGAAGACCAGCCCGAGCACGGCAGCGATGAGACGTCCGGTCAGCTGTAGGATCCAGGTGATCAGGTTCCACAGGGCCACAAAGGGCCAGAGTATCCAAGGGGTGCGTCTTTTTTTGTCTGTCATCATGCCCTCCTTATCCACAAGGATGTGGTTTCGCGATGGACCTTCCTAAGGGTATTACGCTCGGTCGGGACGGAAGTTGCATCTAGAGAGCCGGGGGGCAGAAGCGAATACAAGGTTGGCGGGGAGCATCCTAGATGCTCCCCGCCGGGATGAAAGATCGCGTAAGGTGCGCGCGGATCAGTCGATTTTCATATAGACGTTACCCCGCGAATTGCAGACCGGGCAGCGGTCGGGCGGTTCGTCGCCGGTCAGCGTATGCCCGCAGGTGCCGCACACCCAGTAGGTGACGTCCTCAGTGGCTTCCTCCCCGCTCTGGAGGCGTTGGAGCGCATCGGCATAGAGCTGCTCGTGAACCTTCTCGACCTCCCAGGCCCACTCGAAGGAGCGGCTGGCGGCGCGGTTGTCCTCAGCTGTAGCATCGGCGAGGAACTCCGGGTACATGGTCTCGACCTCGTAATTCTCGCCCGCAATGGCGGCCTTGAGATTGTCCTCCGTCGCGTTGATCCCGCCCATCGTGCGAAGATGCATATGCGCGTGGACGGTCTCCGCCGCGGCTACAGCGCGGAAAAGCTTAGCGATATCGGGCAGTCCTTCGCGCTCAGCTCGGTTGGCCCAGGCCAGGTACTTCCGGTTGGCCTGAGACTCCCCTGCGAAGGCGGCTTGTAGGTCATCCATCGATTTCATCACGGTCCTCCTATTCGGTTGGGTGGCTG
>CAZPJP010000032.1:0-27458 GCA_964586915.1 uncultured Anaerolineales bacterium | reverse complement strand
TAGGGCGGACCCTGACCGTGCCAATTCCAAGGCTGATGGTGAGGTCCACGCGCGCGTCTGCCCTCTCGTAGCCGGGCGAGGTGAAGACGTTGCCGTCGCGTTGGTAGCTCGTTGGCAAATCTCGGGTGACGAGTCCGGTGTCGGCCACAATCCGCACGCCCAGGCCCGGCGGCGCGTTGATCAGGACCGTGCCAATCCCCCCATCGAGTGAAATGTCGGCGCTCTGGCCCTGCGGCAAGGAAGTCTCGATCTGGCCGATGCCGAAGTCCACGGTGGCGTTGGCGATCCAGAGTTCCCGCAGGTCGATCTCCGCGTCCCCGACACCCATGTCCACGGCAAGATCGAGCTCGACGTCGGGGTTGAGCTGTACGCTCCATCGGGCGTCCCGGCCGAGACTGACGTAGCCGATGGGTCCCGCGTCCTCGGACGCCAAACTCAACTCGGCTCGCTCGCCCGCGGAGAAGCTCTCTGAGAGGCGCTCGCTGGAATGGAGTCGTATCGTTGCCTCTGCGAGGTTAGCTGAATCGACCAACGCCTCGACGGTCAGGCGACCGACCGCCGGCGCGAGTTGCACGAGGGCCGACTCCGCGTCGTCCAGCGGGTAGCTTACCTCGATGAGATCGCGTCCGACGCGATCTGGCTCCGCGGATCCGACCAGCCAGATGCTGCCGATGATAAGCAGCAGCACCAGGGCCGCTGCAGCCAGCGAGGCCCAGATCGAGCGCCGACCCAACAGCAGCTCCAGGCCCGCCGCGATCAGCAATACGGGCCAAAGTTGCAGGACGTCTCGCACGCCCCAGTTCAGATAGCCCAGATTGTTCAGCAGCAGGATCAGGCCCAGGCCGATGAGCAAAGTGGGGCCGACCAAGCTTACGTGTCGACGGTTCTCACTCATATCTCCTCCTTCCGTTGTTTGTCATAGGTCGTCGGGTACAGACTCTTACACGAGAGGCGCGACGCGCCCGTTGTCGTGGCGGCGGGCGCCGGTCCCTGCGCGGGCGCATCGCCGCTCGTCAGCGGAGATCCGGCGCGGGTACGGGGCACCTATCCGGACCGGCGCAGGCTCCGCAGCAATAGGTAGGCGCCAATGACGATCAAGACCGCCGGCCAGATCAAATTGACCAGCTGCGTGGCCACAGAGAAGAAGATCACGCCGATCAGCGTCAAGATGCCGGCAGGGATCAGGGCCCAGGACATCCCCTCTCGCTGCGTGGGGAGCACGTAGATGAGGGCAAAGGTGATCCCCATTCCCAGCATAAAGATGCCGACGAAGATCTCCTCAGCGACAACGGGCTCCAGCGCGATGGCGCCCGCGAGAGACAGGAGGACGCCGCCGGGGATCAGGGCCCACCACTGCTCCGTACCGGTTGTCAGGAAGATGATCCAGAACGCCAGGCTGAGCGCGCCGAGGAAGATACTGGCGCCCCAGGTCTCGCCGATCTGGGGCGCGTAGGTGTTGACCGCGATCAGGGCCGCGATGCCCAGCAAGGTCATCCCGGGGATCACAGCCCACCAGTTTGCCCGATTCTCGAGGAAGGTATAGCCAAAGGCGAGGCCGGCAACGACGAAGAGCAGGGCCCAGGCGCCGCCAATAGCGAGGATCCCGAGGCTTTCCAGAAGAAACAGAATCCCCATGAGGATCAACAAGATGCCCCACACGGTTCGCGATCGCAGAAATCTCATGATGCCATCCTCCTTGTCTCCAGATATGTCTATCTGACAGTCGATTCAGCGAATATCGACCGATCCAACGCCCATATCGATGCGGATATCGATCTTGTTCTCGGCGGTCTCCCAGTCAGGCGATGCGTGCCCGTCTCCTCGCCGCGGGAAGCGATCACGGTCTATGGTAATGCTCGACAATCCGCCCTCCGCGCGAATGCGCGCAGCAACGTTCTCGGGAACGCGCAGGCTGAGCGACGCCACGCCGCTCGAGCCGCGCACCTCCGTATAGCCGGCGTGGGCGGGCAGCTTCACGCGGGTCGAGCTGGCTCCCGTCTCAATGCGCAGCCGTGCCACCTGGAGGTCGGTCAGGTCGAGCTCGCAATCGCTGGCTCCCGTCTTCACCACGAGCGACAGAGGGATCCGCTCGTTAAGCTGCACACGCCAGCGCCGCTGGATCGACGTGAACTGCCAGGGCCAGAACGCGACGTTGTGCGACGAGAGTCGAGCCTCGATCGCGTGATCGCGCTGGACTAGCTCATGTCGGACGCCCCCCTCGAACGTTCCGGTCAGCAACTGACCGGTTCCCGCCCCACCACTGACGCGCAGCTCGCCCGCGCCGTAGTCGAGCTGGACAGCAGCCTCGGTCGCATTCTTGAGATCGAGGGATAGTTCGTCAGTCTCCGACTGAGGATGGAACCGGGCTCCGATGAGAAACCAGACGCCCAAGGCCACCAAGGCCAGCGGCCACATGATCTGCCAGACGCTGATCTCGAGAGAGGCTAGGTAACCGAGATTCTCAAGTAGGAGCAAGACACCTATCACCAGCAGGATGAGCCCCCAAATCCAGCTTCGTCGCATAGATCCCCTTTCCTTTCCAGTCTTGGTATGTCACCCACAGCTGTTGCCGCGGGTGGACCGCGGATGCGCCCTCTGCGCCTCTCCTATCGCCGGCGCTCGAGGAGCGCGCGGATGAACAGGAAGATGCCGAGCGCAATGAGCAGCACCGGCAGATAGTCTCTGAACGGGAAGTATCCGAACATGTCCCCCATAAGGGAGCCGAAGACGAGGAACAGGACCGCGCTGACCAAGATGGTCTGCAGCCCATCGATGATCTCTTTTCGGTTCCACTTGAGGAGGCCGGCCAGGAAGACCCCGATCCCCACGAATCCCGGAATCAGCGTCCAGAGAAAGGCCCAGCTTTCCCACGTGATGATTCCTACGTTTTGGAAGTAGAGGATGCCGCCGATGCCGCCGACGATACTGGCTGGCACGAGCAGATCAGCGGTGCCGGTGAGGGCGCCGATCACGACCAGTCCCAGGGCCACGAGCAGGATGCTCACGGGCCAGGTGAACTCCTGGCCCGCCCAGATTCTCAGCGATGGAATGAGCTGCACGGCCAGAAAGCCGAGTCCGATCAGAATCAGGATGATGCCCGAGGTGATGCTCTTGCGCTTGCGAGTGTCCATTTGGTGACCCCTTTCTGCGGTTGCTGATTCCCAGGATGCTGCGCTGAACGCTCTTCTCGTCTACTATTATAGGAGGAAGCGCGATCTGTGCAGCCCCCATGTGTATTCTACGTACCGGTAGCGCGAAGGTTGTATGGACTCACAGAGGGGTCGTTTTGGCCATCGCCAGTGTCAGTAGGGGGTTGTTTCGCGCCTCTGGGTGTGTTATAGTTGCGTCGGCAATCACGGTGAGTTTGCATCAATTTAGTTGTGGAGGAGAGACTACATGCCTGGTTCTGTGCGCCTCACATTGGCGCTGATTCTGCTTATCGGTCTGGCTACGCTGGCCCAGCCGAGCCCGTCGGCAGCGGCACAGGCAGATGGCGTCGTTCGGGCGGTGTTTTTCTACTCGCCCACGTGTCCCCATTGCCACGTCGTGATGGACGAGGTCCTGCCGCCGCTGCGTGACCACTATGGCGATCGTCTCCTGATCGCCGAGCTGGATACCACCACCTCCATAGGCAACGCCATTTGGCAAGCGGCGGTGACCCGCTACGAGCCGGACATCGTCGGCGTCCCGATGATGATCATTGGCGAGCATCTTATGATCGGCTCCCGGCAGATCCCGGAGGAGCTGCCGGGCTATATCGAGGACTACCTGGCTGTTGGGGGTGTTGGGTGGCCCGATCTGCCCGGCATTGAGGCGGCTGTCGCCGACCTGGAGTCCTCAGACAACCCAGGAGAGGCGGCGACACCAGCCGGGTCTGGTCTCCTGGCGACAGTGTCGGCGCGGTTCAGGCGCGATCTCGCCGGCAACATACTGTCGACGGTGGTGCTGATCGGGCTCGTCGCGGCTCTTGTCCTTATCGCCCGACCGCGCCCTTGGTTGGATGAGGCTTATCATCGGTTTGGCGATGTGGGCGTGCCGGTGGCGCTCGCCGTTGGGCTGGTGGCAGCCAGTTATCTTGCCTTTGTCGAGACGACGGGCACGGAGGCTATCTGCGGGCCGGTGGGGGACTGCAACACCGTGAACCAGAGCGAGTATGCGCTCCTTTTTGGTTTCCTGCCCGTCGCGGTACTCGGGGTGCTGGGGTACGTGGCGATCCTGATCGGGTATGTGTACGTCACGTGGATCCAGGGCTCGGACAGGGCGCGGTATGTGCCGGGGCTGGTCTTTCTGATGGCCGCGATCGGCTTGCTTTTCTCAACCTACTTGACGTTCCTCGAGCCCTTTGTGATCGGGGCGACGTGCGCATGGTGCTTGACCTCGGCGGTGTGCATGATGGTCATTGCACTGCTAACGGCGGGCCCCGGTTGGCGATCGTTGCGTCAGGCTGGGCGCGATCTCGGTCTGGTCCAGTAGGCAGGGCGGCCCCGTAGTTGAGGAGCGCCACTTCCGGGTGAGCGCGCCAGCTAGTGTGAGGGACGGTGGCCACGCGTCCAGGCAGGACGCTATATGATCCCGTTCTGGATAGCGATCGCGACAGCCTCGGTTCGAGTGTCGGCGTCGAGCTTGGAGAGCACGTTGCTGACGTGGAACTTCACCGTCGAGCGGCTGATATAGAGGCGCTCGGCGATCTCGGGGTTGCTCAGTCCTTCTGCCATCAGCGCGAGAATCTCAAGCTCGCGCTCCGTCAGGTCCTCGCCGACCACCGGCTCGCGCATCGCGGCCTGAATGAGCGCTTCTGCCGCCTCAGAGGCCAGGGTAGGGCGCCCGGCTTGGGCGGCCCGGATGGCATCCGCGAGCTCGTCGGCGGAGACGCTCTTGATGAGGTAGCCGATGGCGCCAGCTTTGAGCGCGCTCTGCACCAGGTCCTCTTCCTTGAAGCTAGTAAGCGCGATGACCTGGGTGTCGGGCCATTGCTCGCGGATCGTCTTGGTTGCGGCAGCCCCGTCGACGCCGGGCATGACCAGATCCATCAGGATCACGTCAGGTCGATACTTCTCGCATAGACGGATCGCCTCGGCCCCGCCGGCCGCCGCGCCGACGAGATCCAGGTCCTCGTACGTCGTGAGGAAGGCGCTCAGCCCGCTGCGGACGACGGCGTGATCGTCAACGACTAAGACCCGAATGGGCCTCTTCTCCGTCTCTGTCATCTCTGGCTGACCCCCCTGAGGGCTCGCGGTGATGGTCGAAGCTCGCTCCCTGACCCTCGTCTATTCTACCACACCCAGCGCAGGCTGCGATAGCGAGTGCCGCTCTTAGCGGTGCCGCTCTCAGCGGTGCCGCTGTCAGCGGTGCGGCAGTGCGGAGGGGGGCTCACTCGATCTGGAGCTCTCCGAGGGGGACCATATCGTTGGGGTAGCGGCCCTCCGGTCCGAAGGCAGCGAGGCGCGTACCATCTTCCAGGCGGTAGAGGCCGGCCCACAGCGGATAGCGCCCGGTGGGGAGGTCGGGCGGCAACGCCAGGACGTGGGTGTCGGGCACCTGATCGCCGGGCGCCCAGACGGTGGTAGGGTACCAGCCGCCGCGGGGCTGGCCGTCGTGCTGCGCCAGGGGCTCAGGGTCGCCAGGTTTCCAGAGATGGACGAAGACGCTATAGTCGCGCTGTGGCGCGGAGATGGCCTCCCAGGCCAGGCTCACCGGGAGGCTCTCTCCGGCTCTGGCGTGTTCGGGTGCTGTGTAGCCTGTCAAGCGAATCGACGCGTCGGACCCCGTCGGGGCATTGGGCTCGGCGAAGGCCGCTGTCACCACATTCGCGATCGTTGTCGTCTCCGACGGCTCTGCCGTTAACGCAACGGCCCCGACGATGGGCGGTTCGAGGGGTTGGTCGTCGGGCCCGTAGGCGGGCACCCGCGTTTCGGTCCCGGCGCCGGGACCTTCGGCGGCGTCAAAGAGCCCGACAGCGACGAGATACCGGATTGGGGTCTCGGCCCATTCCGCGATCTCAACCCGATAGGTGTCGCAGAAGGCCTCACCCACGGGCCAGAGCGAGGTCGGGAAGCGGCCCAAGCCGGGATAGGTATGGCGCTCCCCAACGCGCAGTCCCTCCGGGCCGAGGAGGTGGACGAAGACCGTGTAGTCCGCGTCTAGCGGTGCGGTGGTGGTCCAGCACGCCTCGACGGTCACCAGATCGCCGGGCTGAGCGCGAGTGGGCTCGATCTCCGCGCAGAGCAGGCGGGCGCCGTCGCCGTAGCGAATGTCGACTGGTTGCGCGCAGGACCCGCCGATGCGCGCCGGTTTCCTGAGGCGAGGGGGTGCAAAGGTGGCGAGGATGCGTGCGCCGGGGGCGAGGGTGGCGAGGGCCGCGCAGAGAAGGAGCAGCGCCCTGGGCAGCCCCCGGCCGAGGGCGGTCTGCCAGCGGCGCGATGTGCGGGCGCAGGCCAGCCGGCGCGTGCCGATCGCCAGCAAGAGGGCCCACGCCCCGATCGCGGGGAAGAGCAGCCGTCCGTGCGGCGCCTCGACCTGCTGCATCCAGCGTGCCAGCGCTGCCGCGATCGCTGCCAGCCAGATCAGGGCCAGCAGGCCAACCGAGGCCGCCCGCGCGCCCCCCTCTAACTCTCCCCTCGGTGCGTCGGTGAAACGGGGACAAGCCCCCGGGAGGGGGGAGAACGGGGACGCTCCCCGGAGGGGGGAGGTCCGGGATGCTTGCTCTCCCCTTGGTGCGTCGGTGGAACGGGGACAAGTCCCCCGGAGGGGGGAGGGCTGGCGTTGTCTGGCTGACGGCTGAAAGCTGATGACTAGGTATCGCACGATCGTGTAGAGGGCGGCGCTTAGCGGCACGAGAGCTAGGGCCCAGAGCAGGACGTAGACGACGCGCGGCCAGGTGACGTGTCCCCAGCCGTAAGCTGCCCAGAAGGACCGAAGGAGCGTGGGCAGCTCTGAGATCAGCACGGGGAGCGACGCGGGCGCCTCGCGGCTCCAGAGGGTGCGGGTGTGGTGCCCCAGTCCCAGGGGGTCGCCGACCTGGCGCAGGTTCCTGAGATACCACCAGCCCGCGACGGCGAGGACTATGACGGCGAAGATGCCCAGGGTGGCCACGATGGGGGCGAGGCGGCGGGGACTTGGGAGGGGGCGTCGAGCTTGCTGGCCGTCAAGTCTGGGGGTGTCGCCACCTCTGTGCGTCCGCGCCGCCCCCGGACGCTGCCGTCGTAGCGCGCCGACGGTGAGCGCTCCCGCCATCACTGGCACCATCAGCAGGACGCTGGTCTTGGTCAGCACCGCCAGTCCGGTCACGAAGCCCGCGACGGCGCCACCGCGCCAGCCCACGTCGCGCCGGATCCAGCGGGCGGCGAAGTAGAGCGCGGTGGTGGCGAGGGCGGCCGCAGCCGCGTCGTTATTGACCACGCTGCTGAGGAGCACGAACTGGGGATGGAAGGCGACGAAGGCGGCGGTCACCACCGCCCAGCGCCGCCGGGTGAAGGTCTCGAGGCCGAGGGCGTAGGCTGCCGCCACAGTCCACAGACCGAAAAAGGTGGAGGCGAGGCGCGTGAAATGCAGCGCCAGGACGGGGCCCTCACAAGGCCAGAGCTCCTCGCGAGGGTGGACGAGCATGTTCTTGTTGTCCGGCACCGTGCCGGGCGCCTGATAGCCGAACCCCGGATTGTGCCAGAGGGTGGAGAGGATATCGCCGTTGTCGAAGTTGCGGGCGATGAGGGCCGCCGTCAGGTAGTAGAGGGGCGGCTGTGCTGCCTCCTGATAGGCGCCGCTGCGATCGTCGGTAAGGGGGGGCAGGCCGCGGCCACCGGCCACCCAGCGGACGTAGGCGTAGTGCCAGACCTCATCCGGTGCTTCAAAGATCGGCGTGAACGCATTATGTAGACCGGTCAGCATCAAAAAGGCCGCCAGCAGGGCGACGAGGGGCGCGTGCCGTTGCAGCCGGGCGGGATCAGCCGATCGGTTTGGCGCTGTCATCCGTGTGGCGTCTTGCTGCTCGTGACCGGACGGCGTTCGTCAGTCTCGGTCGGTCTTTGGTTGGTGCATCCATTGTGGTCATCTGCGACGGAGTATAGCATAGAGGCGTGCTCTTGACGATGGGCGCGCTGTCAGATACGGTCGGCAGGCGCAGACCCAGCAGAGGTCACGATGCGGCGCCAAGAGGACTCTAGGTATCCGCGGTTGCGCGCGTGCAGGCCGGGGGTACAATCGACTCACGTGCTTATGTGGAAAGGGGTGGACTTATGGCTGAGCAGGGAGAGCCGAAGGGCGAGAGGGACCGCGCGGAGGGCCAGGAGGTCGCGGGGAGCTGGGAACGACAGATTGTCGGCGCATTTGTCGGGGCGGCGGTGGCCCTGTTACTGGCTGTAGGCGCGCAGCAGTTAGGTTGGTTTCAGGGCAGCCTGATCCGCTACGTGCTGTGGGGCGGTGTTATCGGCGGGTTGGTCGGTGGCTCCGACAGGCTAGAGCAGGCCGGGAGCCGTCTCACACGGCTGGATATCCGGTGGCTCAATATAACGGTGGCCATCCTCGGTATGGCCATTGTCTTCGGCGTTCTTTTCGCCATTGCGCTCGGGGTGAGCACGCTCATCCGTCAGCTCACGGGACGCTGATCTCGGCGTTGGGCTAGAAGCACAGCGCCCAGCCGGAACGTACACGTTCCGGCTGGGCGGAATCTGTTCAACCGTTTCGGGCCGATATTGGCGCTCCGCGGGCCTGGATCGCTGTTGTGCGCTGGCTGCGAATCAATCCTCGGTTGTCGTTGGGATCTCGTACTCCTCGGTCTGCCCGCGCAGATCCAGGATCTCGGCCATGTTGGCGTGGACCGTGGTGAATGCCTCGGCTGCCATCTCGACCTCGGAGGCGACCAAAGACTCCCAGATCACGCCGATAATCAGGAGTGAGAGGTTGAAGCTGGCCACCGCAACCGGGCTCTTGGTGGGCACGATGACGGTTACTTCGGCCTCGCGCGCTGGCAGCACGGTGCCCGAGTTGGTGATGCAGACGGTCTTCACGCCCTTCTCGCGAGCGAGCCGCAGCGCATAGCCGGTGTCCAGGCCGGGGATGCCGATCACCAGTGCCAACAGCACATCTCCTTCTTCCATCTGCGCGACGGCGGCGGCGGTTTCGGAGATGCTTGGGTGGAAGAACGAGGCCGGGATGCCGATGGTGGGATCCAGGCTCTTGGCGAGGTAGGAGGCCATATCATGGGAGGTGAACTCGCCGGTGATCCAGATCCGGTTCGCGTCCTTCAACACCTGCGTCGCCTTGGCCAGTGAGGCCGTTTCCGTGGTGCGGAAGTGTTGTAGCTGCTGCTCGGTGTGGTCGAGGATTACGTTGATGACGTCCTCCTCGGTCTTGGCTTCCTTCGCCTCCCGGTAGGTGGCGGTCACCTGATCGCGCACGTAGCGTTTGATCTCGCGAGACAGCTCCCGATAGCCAGAATACCCGATCTCCTGCGAGAAGCGGACCACCGTCGCCGGATCGACGTTGACGCGCCTGGCCAGCTCGCTAGCCGTCAGGAAAGCGGCATCCAGCGTGTTTTGCATGATGAAGTCTGCCAACTTCCTGAAACCTGGGGTCAGGGCATCATAGTATTCGCGGATTCGTTCTTTGAACACGTCTAGCCTCCTCTTTTTTTGGGGTTCGTTGATGGTATGTGATGATGTCTGTGACGACGCCTCGGATGCGGACCCGCGGTTCGCTGGCTTCTCCGAGTCGTTTCTGTCCTTCCCAAAGGGCCCCAGCGACCTGGAGCCTCTGCGTCTTGCTCAGGGCGGCTTCTGTGCCACGCTCTAGCCCTGGCCGATATTGTCCCTCCAGATATTCTGTGGTGCGGCGACCTCATACTCGGCCGTTTCTGCGCGCAGCTTGAGGAGTACGGTCATCTGCTCCTGCAAGCGTGCTCCCCGCTCCTGGATCCGTTCGGCCTCGGGCGACATCAAGGCCTCCCAGATAAAGCTGACGATCTGCATCATCGGGCCGAACGCCGAGACTCCGGCGGGGCTCTTATGAGGCACGATCACCGTCACCTCGGCCTCACGTGCGGGGAGCACGACCCCGGATCCTGTGATCGTGATGGTGCGCACGCCTTTCTGTCGGGCCAGGCGTACCGCATAGCCGGCATCGACGCTTGGATGGTTGTCGGCGAAGATCACCAGGGCATCCCCCTCCCGCATATGGCTCAAAGCGGTGCTGGTGCCTGTCATGCTGGGCTCGAAGGCCCGCGCATCGACCCCCTGCACCATAAGCTTCTGAGCGAAAAACTGGGCGAGGGTGAAGCCGGTAAACTCACCGGCGCACCAGATGGTCCCCGCTCCCTTGAGAAGATCGACAGCCTCGACGACGCTGGCGAGATCGGTAGTGACGAAGTACTCCAGGCTTTGACGGGCGTTGTCGACGAGCCCGCGCAACATCTCTTCCGTCGCCTCGGCTTCGCCCACAGCCCGGTACGAAGCCGTGACGCGGTCCTTGACGTACCGCTTGATCTCTCGTGAGAGTTCTCGGAACCCCGAATAGCCCAGCTCCTGTGCAAACCTCACGACGGTGGCCGGGTCGACGCCCACACGCCGAGCGAGTTCCGTGGCTGTCAGGAAGCCGACGTCCAGGGTATTGTCCATGATGAAGTTCGCGAGCTTGCGGTAGCCGGGCGTCAGCGTATCATAGTGCTCCCGTATACGCTCTTTGAACATCGTGCTACCTCCCACTATAGTAAGGCATCCGATGTGGCTGTCCGGATACGGACTAGGATGTGCAGCCGACGCCGGGCGGGGGCGTGCCCGGCCGGTTGCCGGAGCCCCCCTCGCTGACCGGCATATACCAGTGGTCTGAGAAATTTTTTGTTTCAGCTCCATTCTACTACTCAAAAAGCCATATGTCAAGGAGAGGACCAGGAATCCAACATAAAATGAACGGAGCGGGATGGGCGGGCGCTTGAACTGCTGACCTCGCCGTGTAGAATAGGGCGCCGGAGGCTGAGACAGAGACGATGAGATGGAGACAATGGCTGCGCGTGCAACTGATCCTGATATTGCTGGCTGCGTGGGTGGTGCTCAGCGCCTGCGATGTCGTCGCGTCGCTGCGGACGCCCCAGGCGTCGACATCGACAGAGGCGATTTCTCAATGGGCGATCGACGCCACGGCCAGCTCCCACTACGCCCTTCCTGACTGGAGTCCGCGTCGTGCCACCGGGGCGCCAGACGTGGAGCGGTGCGCCGACGATGCCCGTGCCTGGTCCTCGGCACGAGGGAATGGCGTTGAGTGGCTGCAGCTCACCTATGGCCGTCCGGTCCACGCCGTCGAAGTGCGGATCCATCAGACCTACGGGCGCGGTGCGATCTCGCGGGTCAGCCTGATCGATGCGGAAGATAACACGGAGATGATCTGGGAGGGCGAGGACAGGACGGCGCCTTGCCCGGGAGTCCTGATCGCGCCGGTTCAGCAGACCCCTTACGAGGTCGTGGGGGTGCGAATCGATCTCGATGAGTCGCGGACCGGCACGTGGAACCAGATCGATGCCGTCGAGCTGGTTGGCGTGCCCTAGCCTCTGGCCGGCATCTCTCCAGTATGGCGCCACATTGTGGTCACGACGATGGACGGCCGGCGTGCGGCGGAGACGCCGGTGCTTCGCAGTCCCCGGTCCCGTCTCAGGATTGTGTCTGGCGTGTGGCCCGGTCCCGGTTCGGGCCCGGTTCGGGGATGCAGTCAGTCCGCGTCGTTGCCCAAGAGACGGCGCCTGAGGCTGTCGGGCACCGTGCCCCCTTTACTCAGCGTCTCAAGTATCTCCTCCGGTGATGGGGGTGGTCCCAGGTCGACCTGTCCCAGATCTGCGGCCTCCGTCGCTTGCTCGTCGCGCGCGGTTGTGGCGGCGACGGCGTCCTTGGCCACGAGCTCGAGCTCCTCTGTGGTGAAGAGGCGGTCGATCCACGGGAGAACGTCGGCGGGCACCTCGGCCAGCTCTACGTTCGACGGCACCGGGGTTCCGGTCGGCACGGGCGATAGGGATAGGGCGGGCTTGGCGCTCAGGCCGGGGATGGCACCGGGCGCGTGGCTTGCGGCGCCCGATAGCAGCGCCCTCTCGGCGGCGGCCATGGCGACCTCTTGGAGCACGCCATCCCACCCCGGCGTGGCGGGGGCACGCGACGGCAGGGGGCTCACGACAAGGAGCCGGTTGTCTGCTAACAATACCTGCTCATGATCTGATGGGCTCCGCGCCTCAAGTCCCGCGCGTGCGAAGAGGAGCGCCTCACCAGACCCATACGCCATCTCCTCGAAGAGGACGTGTCCCTGCGGGCTGTCCTCGTAGAAGCTCAGCAGGAGATCCTCGCCTATCAGGAGACTGATGACCTCGCGCAGTTTCCGGGTCGCGACGTCGTCCAGCTCGCCAGGCGCGAGGTAGATCAGGGGGCGGGCCAGCAGGTCAGGCTCGCCTTCGTAGAAGAGCAGGGCCGGGCGGCGCTTGAGCGGCAGCGCTTCGAGACCTGGTGGATAGCGCGGGTCGTCCCATCTCATTGCCGTGACCGCGGGCGGCGCCTGAGGCGGCGCCTGCAGGTGAGCCCGCTCCGCGGGCGTCAGGCCCAAGGCTAACGCATCCTGAGGGAGGCGTGCGAGCGCCTCCTGAAGGGAGAGGCCACGCGCGGTCCACGCCGCGAGCAGCGCCTTGGCACGCTGGGTAGGGAGGCCACTCTCGCCGAAGAGGAACCAGGCCCACAACGCCGTTTCGGTGCCTGTGCGATCGTCGCCCGTACGGTGGTCGTCCATTCAGTCCTCGCTCGGCTCCTTCTCCAACCAGATTGTGACCGGGCCGTCGTTGATGAGGTCGACCTTCATATAGGCGCCGAAGACGCCGGTCTCGACGGGCACCCGCTCGGCGCGAATGCGCGCCACGAAGCGCTCGACGAGGGGTTCTGCGACCTCCGGGGCGGCTGCGGGCATAAAGGAGGGACGGAATCCTTTCCGGGTGTTGGCGCACAGGGTGAACTGCGACACGACGAGGATCTCGCCGCCGATTCGCTTGACGGAGAGGTTCATCTTGTCCTCGGCGTCGGCGAAGATGCGCAGGTTTGCGACCTTGTGAGCTAACCATTGGGCCTCGGCGTCAGTGTCGCCCTCGGCGACGCCGAGAAGGACGAGGAGGCCGGGGCCAATCGCGCCGATCACCTCATCATCTACGGTCACCGATGCACGGGTTACACGCTGTACCACTGCTCGCATAGGTGCTTACCTCCGTTGTCTAGACTGTCTCCTCACAAACATCAAGGTGCCAGGCTGGGGGGCGCTGGTGGCGCAAGCCGGGCGCGTGCCGCGGCGCTAACCTTTGTGTTCCCGTGCCGCAGATGGCCCGCGGAGGGGAGGTCTGTGGTGGCATCAGACGTCCGTGCTTTCGGGCCCGAGGGCGACGACGAAGGCGATGGCTAGGCCGCCGTCGTGGCTCAGGCTTACCGACCAGGTGGTGAGGCGCTGCTCGTGCGCCAGGTCGGCGGCGCGGCCGTGCAGGCGCAGGTAGGGCTGGCCGCTGCGCTCGTTGAGGGTCTCGACGTCCAGCCATCCGATCCCTTGCGGGGAGAGGACGCGCACGCCGACACCCAGGGCCTTAGAGACGGCCTCTTTGGCGGCGAAACGAACCGCCAGCTCACCAGCGCGCCCGCGGCTGTAGCGGACTTCGTCTTCGGTGAAGACCCTCCCCAGGAAGCGCGCTCCGTACCGCGCCACCAGGCGCTCGACGCGCTCGATTTCGACGACATCGACGCCCGTTGTGAGCCTCAAGAGGACGTGCCTTCATGTGGCCCGGCGATCGCCAGCGCGAAGGCGTCGACGTCGAGCCACGTCTGGGCAACCCGCTGGATCTGGTCGGGCGTCACTGACTGGATAATCGAGGGATAGCGCTGCAGATAGTCGAGGCCGAGATCGTGGCGCTCGATGTTCACCAGCGAACGCGCTACCCCCTCGTTCGTCTCAAGGTAGAGTGGGAGGCTGCCGGTGAGGTAGGAAAGGCTGTCGGTCAGCTCATCCTCGGGCACGCGCGTCTCACGAAGCTGTCGCAGCTCGTCCAAGATGAGCGCGATGCCCTCTTCTACGTTTGCGGGGTCGAATCCGCCCTGGATGCGCCACGGTCCGGGCCCGGTGCCGCCGGAGAGACGGCTGTAGACGTAGTAAGCCAGGCCGTTTTCCTCGCGAATGCGCGTGCCCAGTCGCCCGTACATCCCAAAGACCCCCAGGACTGTGTTGGCCACGAAGCAGGGGATGAAGTCTTCATCGGCCCGCGGGGGCCCAGGCCAGCCGAGAACCAGGCTGCTCTGGGTCTTGTCTTGGAGGGTCAGGCGTCGCACGCGTTGCTCGTCGAGCTTGGGAACGGGGGGGCGCGGGTTGCGCTGGCGGCGAGATGCGGTCCAGTCGCTGAAGGCTGCGGTCACGGCGCTGAGGACGTCGTCGGGCTCGATGCCGCCCACCACCACGATGACCATACCCTGCGGGGCGAAGGTCGCGGCGTGGAAGGCGGCTAGGTCGTCGCGGGTGATCGCCGTGATCGTCTCCGGATAGCCAAGCTGGCTCCAATGGTAGGGATGGCTCTCCGGATAGGCAAGCTCGTAGAAGAGTCGTCGCGCCATCCGACGGGTGTCGTGGGCCCGCTCTTGGAGATCGGTAAGGATCTCGGCGCGGGCCTTCTCCACCTGTCGCTCGCGGAGCGCGGGCTGGCGGATGATGTCGGCTAGAATATCGAGAAGGAGCGGCAGGGAATCCGCCAGCCCTTTCGCCCCAAACGACGTCACATGCGATCCACTGTTTAGCCCAAAGCCGGCGCCGATCGACTCCACTTCCTCGTAGAGCTGGGCAAAGGCCCTTTGCTGGGTGCCACGCTCCATCACGTCGGTCAGAAACCCGGCGAGCCCGTGTTTGTCGGCCGGCTCGTCCTCGGCACCGGCGAGGAGGTAGCCGTTGATCACCACGGCGGGGCTGGCGAGGTTCTGTCGCACGAGGACCGTGATCCCATTGTCCAGGACCTGGCGCACGGTGTCACCGGGCCCGGGGAAAGAGGCTGTTCCTGCGATCGGACGTTCTCGATCTGTCATAGGGCTACCTCGCTCCCCGGTCGGCGACAAACCGACCCACGGTCCGGTTGGTGGTCGCCAGGTAGGTGGCCGCCACGCGCTGGATATCCTCTGCCGTGACCGCTGCCAGATCGTCCAGGTAGGTTTCAAACCACGCGTAATCGGCAAAGATGCCGGAGAAGCCCAACCAGAACGCTTGGTTGGAGATGCTTTCGCTCGAATAGGCGAAGAGCGCACGCGCCTGGCGCTGGGCTTTGGCCAGCTCTTCCTCGCTGACCAGCGCGTCACTCAAACGTGAGAGCTCCCGGTCGATGGCTTCCTCGACGGCCTCGGGCTCCTTGCCCGGCCAGACTGTCGCGGCGAGGCGGTAGAGGCCTGGATCGATGGTGGGTGAGAGGCTGCCAGAAACGTCGACACTGTGCTCCTCCTCCACCAGGGCGCGGTAGAGACGGCTCGTGTGGTTGGTGATGTGACCGCGCCCGACGAGGAAACTCGAACCGCCGGACAGAATGGCATTGAGCACTGTCAGGGCGTGAAAGTCCGGGTGGTCCGCGGCGGGAATATGATAGACGATCTCGAGGTAGTCGGTGTCCCCGGCGCCGTGGACGGTGACACGCCGCTCGCCCCGCTGTGGAGGCTCCACGGCGCGCACGGCCGGTGGCTCCGGCGCGGCCGGCACAGCGCCAAAGACGTCCTCGATGTCGGCAACGAAGCGCTCCGCCTCGACATCGCCCGCCACGGCCAAGATCGCATTGCGCGGCGTGTAGTAGGTCTCGTAGTGGCGCCGGAGATCGTCGTGGGTGATGGCCTGCAGGTCGCACAGGAAGCCGACGGTCTCGTGGCCATAGGGATGGATGCGATAAGCGGCGGAGGTCACCTCCTCGCTGAGGAGGAAGTGCGGTGAGTTCTCGTTTCCCTGGCGCTCGCTGACGATGACCGTGCGCTCCGAATCCACATCCTCCGCGGTGAAGCGCGCGTGCTGCATCCGGTCGGCCTCGATGTCTAGGGCGAGGTGGAGGCGATCGACAGGGAGCGTCTCGTAGAAAGTCGTGAAGTCCAGCCACGTCATGCCATTGTAAACGCCCCCCTCGCGAGAGATCGCGTGATCGGCTGCATGGGCCGGCCACCGGTCCGTGCCCTTGAAAAGCATATGCTCGGTCCAGTGGGAGATGCCGGTGATCCCGGGATGCTCGTTGCGCACGCCCACCTGATACCAGATCCAAAGACTGCCGACGGGCGCGGTGTGCATCTCCTGCACCAGAATCCGCAGCCCGTTCTCTAACGTTCTGTGAAGGGGTTCCAAAGTTATCGCTAGCTCCAATCTACAGCATACTGTATGGTTGTCTCAGGGTGAACTCTGGTGAAGCGAGCCGTTCGCACGACTGGGCCATTCTTGTAAGCTGACGCCTTCGCCGCTGCGTTATCAATGAATCGGCCACGACGAACACATTCACGAGCGATGGTTTCGGCTACAGGGCGACGGTCTGGTCGATGGTCTGGTCGAGAGGGTGCCGGATACCCCGCCCCTCGTAGCCGCGTCCGACACCGCTGTATCTGAACCCCAGAGCGCGGGTCCTGGCTGGATCCCAGACGTTGCGTCCGTCGACCAGGACCGGGTCGGCCATTGAGTGCTTGACGCGCTCGAGGTCGAGGTTCTTGAACTCGTTCCACTCCGTGACCAGGACCAGGGCGTCGGCGCCATCGGCGACGGCATAGGCGTTCTCCATCATGTCGACGCCGTTGAGCACCTCGGCGGCTCGCTCCATCGCAACGGGGTCGTAGGCGCGGACGGTGGCGCCCCGGCGCTGCAGATTGCGGATCACGTCAATGGAGGGGGCCTCACGCATATCGTCGGTGTTGGGTTTGAAGGCCAGGCCCAGCACCCCGATGATCTTGCCGCGGAGATCGCGTCCCAAGAAGGCCTCCAGCTTGCGCAACGGGGCGTAGCGCTGGTCGCGGTTAATGTCCATCACGGCGTGGAGTAGATGGGGATGGCGCCCCTCGACCTCGGCCATCGACGCTAGGGCTTGGACGTCCTTGGGGAAGCAGGAGCCGCCCCATCCGAGCCCCGCATCGAGGAAGAAGTGACCGATGCGCTTGTCGAGGCCCATACCATAAGCGACCTCCTTCACGTCGGCGCCCAGGGCCTCGCAGATGTTGGCGATCTCGTTAATGAACGAGATCTTCGCCGCTAGGAAGGCGTTGGAGGCATATTTCACCATCTCCGCCGTCCGCAGATCGGTGATCACCAGGGTGGTGCGGAGCGGGAGGTGCAGCTGGGCCACCATCTCCGCCGCGTCGCGGTTGGTGGAGCCCAGGATCACGCGGTCGGGGTTCATAAAGTCCGGAATGGCCGAGCCCTCGCGAAGGAACTCGGGGCAGGAGACGACGTCGAAGTCCGGCGCGTCGGGCTGGCGCCGGCGGATGACGTCGGTGACCCAGTCGCCGGTTCCGACGGGGACCGTGGACTTGTTGACGATGACGAGGTAGTGATCCATCACGTCGGCGATCGACTCCGCTGCCATGCGAACGTACCGTAGGTCGGCTTGACCATCGACATCGGAGGGGGTGCCGACGGCGATGAAGGCGAAGTCGGCGTCCTTTAGGGCCTCCTCGTACGAGGTGGTGTAATGCAGCCGCCCTGCCTTTACGTTGCGTTTGACGAGCTCCTCAAGGCCGGGCTCGAAGATGGGCATAACGCCCTGGTTCAGGTTGGCGATACGCTCCTCGTTGATGTCGACGCAGATGACGTTATTGCCGAGATCAGAGAAGCAGGCGCCGCTGACCATGCCGACATAACCAACACCAATCATCGCAATGTTCTTCATACGCGGTCTCCCTCCTGCTTGGATTCATGAGAGTCTGAGGTCCAGTGCAAAGCATCATACCATGGATGGGGCCCATTCCAAGAGGTTGTCGCGGCAGGGCCATGCAGTATCATAGGCGTATGGACAAGATCACGATGTCAGAGCAGGAGGGGTCACGCGCGGGCCCTGCGCCGGCGCCCGGGACGGCGAGAGGAGAGCTGGCGTGGGTGACGCTGCCGACGGACGATGTGCGGATAGGACAGCCTTGGGCTGACGCCCTCCGCGATGCCGGTCATCAGGTTCACGATCTTGGCGTGCTGGCGCCGGCGGTTGGGGCCAACAAAGCGATCGCGATGGAGGCCGATGCACTGATGCTGGTCGTGGACCGGCGATCCGTTCGACGGGGCGTGCAGACGCTCGTCGCGCATTTGCAGCACCTTGGCGCGAGCCTTCCGGTGCTGCTCGCGGGGCCGGGGGTCGACGCCGACTTCGCGCGGTGGGTGGCGGTGCCACAGGGCGGGGTGCCCTACTGGGGCGGGGTTTACTACTGCGCGGATCGTGGAGAGGCCGTCGAGGTACTCCGCCAGATCGTGCTCTTCGAGCCGCCCCCGATGGCGCATTCTCACGACGACGCCACAGCCAGCGACGACGGGTGTGAAAGCTGCTCCGCCTGCCCTATATCGACGGCGTGCGAGCTGGAAGAGAAGCTTAGTGGTGGCCACTGACGCGACAGCCGACGGCCCAAGACGCGACCATCCTGGCGCGGGCGAGGGTCTGTCGTCGGAGGTGCTGGCTCGGATAGACGCGTTAGCCGCGGGCATCGCCGACGATCTGATTGCTCACCGGCGGGACTTCCATCGCCACGCCGAGACGGGCTGGATGGAGTTTCGCACGGCGTCGCGGATTGCGCGTCAGCTCGACCGGTTAGGCCTTGAGGTCCTTGTCGGCCGATCCGTGATCGCCGAGGAGGCCCGGATGGGCGTGCCGCCGCCTGAGGTGCTGGAGGCGGCCTGGCAACGGGCCAAGGCCCAGGGCGGCGATCCGGCGTATCTCGACGCCGTGCGCGGAGGCTTCACCGGCGTGGTGGGCGTGCTCGGGGCCGGCGCGGGACCGACGGTTGGGTTGCGCTTCGACATCGACGCGCTTGACCTTCAGGAGAGTCGGGCCACGGATCACCGTCCTGTGCGGGAGGGCTTTGTGTCGATCAACGAGGGTGCCGCGCATGCCTGCGGGCACGATGGCCACGCGGCCCTGGGGCTCGGCGTCGCGGCGGTTCTTGCCGGACTGGTGGATGAGCTGCAGGGCACCGTCAAGCTGATCTTCCAACCGGCCGAGGAGGGTGTGCGGGGCGCCAAGGCGATGGTGGCAGCGGGTGTCGTGGACGACGTCGACGTCATGGTCGGTCTTCACCTCTACACTGGCTGGGCGACAGGAACGGTAACCCCGGGCAGGGGCGGCTTTCTGGCGACGGACAAGTTCGACGCCATCCTGACGGGGGAGTCAGCGCACGCTGGAGGGAGCCCCCACCGGGGGAAGAACGCGCTGCTGGCTGCCGCCGCCGCCGCGTTGAACCTTCATGCGATTCCACGCCACCGTGATGGCCTCACGCGCATCAATGTCGGGCGGTTGGTAGCGGGGGAGGGCCGCAACGTGATTCCCCCGACGGCCCAGATGGCGATCGAGACGCGGGGTGGGACCCTAGAGCTGGCCGCGTATATGCGTGATTCGGCCCGGCGGGTGCTTGAATCCGCGGCGGCTATGTATGACTGCAGCCTTGAGATCGTAGCGATGGGCAGCGCGGGGACCGTAGAGAGCGATCCCCTCCTCGCGGCGCGCGTCGCTGCGGTGGTCGACGGCTTCCCCGAGTTGAGGATCCGACCGGAGGAGCCCAGCGGGGGCAGTGAGGATTTCACCTATATGATGCGTCGGGTTCAGCAGCGGGGCGGGCTGGCGACCAGCCTCGGCTTCGGCGCGGACGACGGAGGCTCAGGCGCTCATACGCCGGCCTTCGACTTTGATGAGCAGGCGCTGCCGTTGGCGGTGAAACTGCTGACCGCGATCGCCCTCGACGTGCAGCGGCGTCCCCTCTCTATCGTCCTCCGACCTTAGCACAACCCGGACCTAACCTTCGCAACGCAGACCACCGTCAATTCCAACTCAGCCCATACGTCGTTGTCGTCAAGTGACGGTAGGCTATGTGTAAGTGCTGAACTGCCTTCAATCACCGAACGCAAGGGAGGACCTGTCTATGGAGTACCGGGAGTTTCTCAATCGCGTCGCAGTGCAGCCAGGCGTGGGTGGAGAGGACGAAGCGCTGGCGGCCACCAAGGCGACGTTGGGCACGTTGGGCGAGCGGTTACAGGGCGCTCTCATCGACGACACCGCCGAGCAGCTGGACCAGGGGTTGGCCACGATGTTGCACGCCTTCTCCCACACCGAGGACGCCGAGGTAGAGTTCGGGCTCCGTGGCTTCTATGAGCGCGTTGCAGAACGCGCTGGCGTGACGCCGGAAAAGGCCGTGGCTTATGCTCGCGCCGCGATGGCGACGCTACAAGAGGCCTTGACGCCAGAGATGTGGGAGAGCCTGCGCGCTGATCTCCCCGGGGCGTACGGCGAGCTGATGGGCGGCTACCCGCCAGGGCCCGGTGGAGAAGCGCGGACGTCGACTTACGACGTACCAAGCTGAGAACAGCATACGACGGGCTATCGCCATAGGATTCTGATGGCATCGAGAGGAGGACACCGTGGATTACAATGAGTTCATTCGTCGCGTTCAGGAGAGAGCCGATCTCCCGTCACGAGAGGCCGCCGTCGAGCTGACAAAGGCGACCCTGGCGACGCTAGGAGAGCGCCTCTACCGCACTACGCGGGACAATCTCGCCGCACAGCTGGACAACGACCTCAAACCCTATCTGGGCGCTGAGACCGATCCCGTGGGCTCGCGCAAGCAACTGACGCCCTTCGACCTGGAGAACTTCTTCGGTCGGGTGAGCGGTCGGGCGGACATGAGCGTCGCCGAGGCCGCGCGACACGCTCCGGTCGTCATTGGGGTGCTACAGGAAGCGGTGTCCGCCGGGCAATGGGAAGCCGTCACCGATGAGCTGCCAGATGAGTATAGTAGGCTGTGGAGCGGGAAACCGTCGGGCATCGCGCACGCCCGTGACGACGAGACCTACGAGGTCGATTCTTAGTCGCGGTGTCTCGGTCCTACATCGGCGGATTGATGGCCGGACTAGATCGGGCTAAAGTTTGGTCAAGCACCGACGACAGAGATGGACCGCGAGCGTCTCCCTTTGAACGGGGACTCCGTCGCCCGCGGTCCATTGTAGTGGACCCTACGATGGTGGCTTGGTTGGATGATGCACTATCGTCGCGGGCCGGTCATTCCGCGGAATTGGCGGGCGATACCCTCGCCGAGGCGTGAGACCTGCCCGATGATGTCCTCGAAGACGTCGACCGGGCCTCTGCTGGGGAGCCGCCACCGTCGAGGGCGCCAGCCATCGTCTGAGCAGGCGCTCACAAGCACGAGGATGAGCAAGCAGGCCAAGATCAGTCGCGCCAAGCGTGATGTGCTCATATCCTTCTCCTTACCGAGTTGAGTTGCCTGTGACCAGTCACTGTCCACCCACGCGCCCCCTGCGGGGGGAGAACCGGCGTCTTTCCCCGACGGGGTAAAACATAAAGGTGGGACGTCGAAGGTGCACGATCACTTCGTCGCGAAGGTATCGATCATAAGCTCGGGATCGCCGAGGGGATAGAGGATCGGGCAGGTGGCGCCGCGTTCGACGTACTCGAGGACTTTGGCCTTGACTTCGTCGGGGGTGCCGGTGGCGGTGATCCGCAGGACGAGGTCGTCGGGGACGTAGACCATAGCCTGCTCGATCTGCTCCTTCGTCGCAGGCCAGCCGAGAATCGACTGGATCTGCTTGACGACGTGCTTCTCGACGCCGCTGGCCCGAGCGATGTGGGGCTGCTGCGCCAGGTACTGGGTCAGGAGCATCTTGGCGCCGCGGACAGCCTCATCGCGGTCCTCGTGGACGGAGCAGACGACCAACTGTGGGCGGTCGAGGTCATCGAGGCTACGTCCGGCCTTCTTCGCACCCTTCTCCAGCTGTTCCATCGCCATATCATTGTAGTCGGGCGGGACACAGTAGTTGAGCACGACGCCGTCGGCGATCTCGCCGGTGAGCTCTAGCATCTGCGGACCGGTGGCGCCGATCATAATCGGGACGTTGCGCGGGGCTTTGCGACCGTGGACGACGTCGAGCTCGATGCCGTGCACCTGGTGGAAATCGCCCTCGAAGGTGACGCGCTCCATATTGAGGAGGCGGCGGAGCACCTCTACCGTCTCGCGCATCGCGGTCAGCGGCCTGCGCCGGTCGATCCCGACGTTCTTGGCCAGCGGATCCCACCACGCGCCGATACCGCAGATGATGCGGTCGGGCGCCAGATCGTCGAGGGTTAGGAAGGTGGCGGCGAGGAGCCCGATGTTGCGGGTCCAGTTGTTGATGACGCCCGAGCCGACTCTGATGCGCTCCGTGACGGCGGCGTAGGCGGACATAGGCACGATGGCGTCGCGGACGAGGCGGCTTTCCGCCTGCCAAACGGCCTCGAAGCCGCGCTCTTCAGCGTACTGAGCGTAGGCCATACCATCCCTGATGGGGTGCGCGTCCTGCAGATAGAGGGCCACCCGGGGAATCTCAGTCTGCGGCATTGCTCTCTCCTTTCGTTGCTGTGATCTAGACCGAGCTATCTGAACAGGTCCTTCTCGACGGGCCGTTGCATATCCGTAGCACGTCCATCGCCGTGCGGATAGCCCGCGCCGCGGATCAGAATGACAGGCAGACCCTCGGCGGCCTGTCCGCTCAATAGACCGGAGGCGGCGGCGAGCTCGTCGGCGCGGGCCACGGTGGTGACCCGCAGGCGGTAGCCGAAGCGGTCGGTCTGACCGCGCAGGTCGGCGATGGGCAGCATACCGGCGACGCCGATCGCCAGGTTCACTGCTGCCAGCCGCCAGGGGCGACCGTGGCTGTCAGTGATAATGACGGCGAAGTCCGGGACCTTACCGTTCTCGTCGGTCACAGCAGCTCGGAGGCCGTCGTGGATACGCCGAGCAGAGGCGTCGGGGTCGTCGGGCAGCACCAGCACCGTCTCATCCTCGGCACCGGCGACGTTGGATCGGTCGACGCCGGCGTTGGCGCAGATCCAGCCATGGTGTGTCTCCACAATGAGGGTCCCGGGCCGCTGCCGGATGACGCCGGCGCCTGTATGTCCACCTTTTGACTGACGGAGGATGACCTCGACGAGGCGCGGATCCTTCTGGGCCTTGTCGGCGAGCTGGCGCGCCGCCGGTGAGGGCACGACCTCGGACAGATTCACCAGACAGCCCTCCGCCTTCGACACGATCTTCTGCGTGACCACGATGACGTCCCCGTCCCGGAGCGTCAGGCGCTCCCGCGCTAGCGCGTCCACAATGAGCGCGACCAGATCGTCGCCGGGGTGGACCTCGGGGATGCCGCGGAGGGCGTAGAGCGCGATCTCGGGCCGGGGCGGGCGAGCGCCCTCAGCCTCATCCGGGCGCTGGTTCATTCTAGCTTGCTTCCTCCAGGACGTCGTCGAGGCCGGTGATGCGCACGCCGGAGCCGTGGACCTTGTAGCGTATGTTGATGCCGATGAGGATCGAGGTCATCGCCTCGACGGCCTTGGCGTTGACCAGTGGACCGGCATCGATCCCTCGAGTCCCGAGGTCCTCGGTCAGGCGGATGGCGATCTGCTTCGACGGCCTGTCGTCGCCACAGACGAGGACGTCGCACGCCACGGTGCTTTCAAGGTCGTCGAGCTGGTCGGCGGCGACGTTCTGGAAGGCGGCGACCACCGTGACCCCGTCCCCGAGGACCGACTGAGCCTGCTCGGAGGCTGAGCCCGAGGGGGGTATGTAGACCCGGGCCACCTTGGGGGGCTTCAGAGCGACGGTGACGCAGATGAGCACTTTGCCCTGAAGCACATCGCGCAGGCTTTCCAGGAGCGCGTTTTGCGCGCCGTAGGGCACCGTGAGGACGGCGAGATCGCACGCGGACGCGGCGTCGGCATTCTGCATGCCGCGGACCAGCGGTCCGCCGAGCCTGGCGTTCACCTCACCGGCGACGCGCTCCGCTTTTTCCTGCTGGCGCGAGCCGATAATGACGTTGTGGCCCGCCAGCGCCCAGCGCAGGGCGAGACCCGGCCCCTGGTTCCCGGTGCCGCCGAGGACGGCGATGGTGTGGCGGTCGGTAGCGGATTGGTTCATTGCCCCTCCTTTTGGCCCCATGGTAATGCAAGATGGTGATTTCGGGAAGTGGCGGGGCCGTGCTGCGAGTAGCGTGCGCCACTTCGTGGCGGGGGCGCACAAGACAATACGCCCTACGGTGGTGGGCGACGGTGTGAGGCTAGAGGTTGGCGACGACAGCGAGCCATTCTCGCGCCGTCCGCGCCCAGGTCACTTGGCGGCGGGGGCGAACAAGACAATTCGCCCTACGGGGGTGGGCGACGGTGTGAGGCTAGAGGTTGGCGACGACGGCGAGCCATTCTTGCGCCGTCCGCGCCCAGGTGAACTTGGTGGCGCGGGCGAGGCCCTGCCGATGGAGCCGCGCGCGGAGGGCTTCGTCGGTCAGCGCGGCGGCCAGCGCCTCGGCGAGGCCCTCGACATCGAAGGGATCGATAAGCAGCGCGGCGTCGCCGACGGCTTCGGGGAGGCTGGACGCCGAAGAGGCGACGACGGGCGTGCCGCAGGCCATCGCCTCAAGAGGCGTCAGGCCGAAGCCCTCATAAAGGCTCGGATAGGCGACGGTCGCTGCCTGGCGATAGAGCGCCGGGAGGTCGGCGTCGTCGACGAAGCCGAGCATGTGGACGTAAGGGCGTTTCTCGGCGGCGTCGAGGATAGCATCGGCCAGCCATCCGCGCCCCCCGGCGATGGCGAGATCGACTTCGATGGCCTCACGGACGAGATCGATCGCCTCAATAAGGCGGTGGTAGTTCTTGCGCGGCTGGATGGTGCCGACGGCCAGCACGTAGGCGCCGGTGCCCAGATCGTAGCGCTCGTCGAGGTGGCGTCGCTCGTCGAGTTTCGCCTCCGCATGGAACCGCTCGGAGACGCCGAGATGGAGCGACGTGACGCGCTCGGGCGGGATGGACAATAGCTCGATTACGTCCTGGCGCGTCCACTCCGAATCCGTGAGGACGCAATCGGCCCGCCGGGCGCTGCGCGGGACGGCGCCCTCTAGATACTCGCGCAATGCGGCTGGGAAGGTATTGGGGCAACGCAGAAACGAGAGATCGTGAATGGTCACTAGGGTTCGGACGTCGCCGACCAGCGGTGGCAGCAGGAAATCGGGCGCGTAGAAGGCGTCGATCCGACCGGTGAGGAGGTTAGCGGGCAGCGGGATGCGCAGGCGGTGCCAAATGCGGGCCATCCAGTCGTCGGTCAGGGGCACAGTGCGCAGGGTGAGGTGACCGGGCTCCGCGACGCGCTTGAGTCGGTCGGCCTCTGCTTGCCAGCCGTCGCCGAGTCCGGCGGTGCCAGCCATAAGGACCAAGTCGTGCGGGGGATGCGCAGCGAGAATCGCCGTCAGTAGCTCCCGCGTGTAACGTCCGATTCCGCCGCCCTGCCGGGCTGCCGCCGTGTAGTCGACGCCGATGCGCATATAGGCTCCCGTCGTTTTCTTGGAAGGCAGGGACTAGACGTCGTTGTAGGTCCAGAAGCGGTTGACGAAGAAGTTCCAGAACATCACGATGCCGGTGGCGATGACCTTGGCGGCGTTGTAGCCGAGTTTGTGGGTGAGGCTCGCCGCTGCGCCCATGCTCAGCAGGCCGAGCATCGTACCGGCGAGGGCGGTGAGCGGTCCGGTCAGGGTCAGCAGGATGCCGGTGTTGATCGCCCAGCCGGCGATGTTGACGACGAAGAACTGGGTCAGTTGCGTGCCAACCGGCTTCGACCGGGAGTCGGGGTAGGTCCAGAGCCGGTTCCAGGTGAAGTTGCTGATGACGGCGCACGTAAAGGAGAGGGTGTTGGAGAGGGCGAGGTGCCAGCCGACGACGATGTGCAACAGATAGAGGATGCCGAAGTCGACGACGGCGCCAACGGTGCCGACGACGGCGAACTTGAGAAAGCGCGTCACCTCGGTGCGGTTGGACGCGATATGTGCCCGTAGGGTGTCGACCATATGGGTTCCTCGTTGAGACAACCAAACCGGGCGGATTATAGCGGGGAGGCGGGGTAAGTCAACTATTTGGAGCAAGCGGTCAGCTGTCAGCCATCAGCAGGAGTAAGGAGTAGGGGAGTAAGGAGTAAACGACCCTTGGCCGGACATATGCTACTGCCTACTCCCTTACTTCCTACTTCCAGCTCCGCGAGAGCGCCTGGCCTTGCTCAGGGCGGGGAGTCAGGTAGAGTTCGAAGTATGCGACGATGGATAGGGCTCCTGGGGCTGACGCTGGTCGCCGGCTTACTGGTCGGGTGCGGCAATGGCGCGGTGACGGTTGAGGAGGCACCTGGCGACGATGCGCCGACGGGTGTGGTGGCTCAGGGAGACGTGGCGCCGACGATGGAAGTGCCGGAGGCCCCGCTTGACGCAGGGGGCGACCCGGCGCCGATCAGCGAATCTGCGGACGCGGCGACAGCGATGGTGCCCACGCCGATGGCCGATGCTCCGCCGACCGCCAATCCGACGCGTGTCACACCGGCGACCTTCTTGACGGTGACCGTGCAGACTGGGGATACGTTGTTGGGGTTGGCGTTGGAGCATGAGGTTCCGATGGCGGCGATCCAGCTCCAGAATGACCTGGGAACGACTACGATGGTGCGTCTAGGGCAGGAGCTGGTGATCCCGCCAGGTAGCGCCTGGGAGGGAGCGTCGCCCTTTTGGATCGTACACGTGGTGAGCGAGGGCGAGACGCTGAGCGAGATTGGACAGGCGTACGGCCTGACGGTGGGGCAGCTGCAGGGCGCCAACGGGTTGGCGGATGTGGATCTGCTGGGCGTGGGGCAGACTTTGGTGCTGCCGTTGACGGAGTTCACTGTCGCACGGGCCGTCGATCCGCCAGCACCGGTGGCGGGGGCACACCCCACGGCGGCTCTGGTCACAGAAGAGGACGTGGCCGGAGCCGCGGCCACAGCGACGATTGTGCCCGCTGAGCCCGACGATGCACCCGCGGTTCAGCCTGCTCCGCCGCCGGATGATGTGGCCGCCTGGCCGCAAGAGACGGTACGGATTATGAACGAGGTACGGGCGGCCCATAACCTCCCGCCCCTGGTCTACAATGAGACCCTGGCACGGGCGGCCCAGGTGCAGGCGAACGATTGCGCCGCGCGGGGATCGTGCAGCCACACCGGCTCCGACGGTTCGACGATCAAGGAGCGCATCCTGCGCGTCGGCTACAAGCCTGCGAGCTGGGCTGAGTGCTGGGCGATCCGCCCGACGCCGCAGGGCGCCATCGACATCTGGATGGACGAGGTGCCGCCCAACGATCCGCACCGCCGGACGCTGCTGACGACGTGGTTGACGGAGATCGGCGTCGGCGTAGCGGAGACGACGTGGGGCTACTACTTCATCGCGGACTTTGGGAAGCCGCTGCGGTGAGG
>CAZPJP010000031.1:0-33106 GCA_964586915.1 uncultured Anaerolineales bacterium | reverse complement strand
CGATCGCTACCTCGTCGGTGGATACCTCGCTGGCGAACAACACAGCCAGCGTGACAGTCATGGTTAGCCCCGAGTACATATACTTGCCTATCCTGATGAAGGTGGGCACGAATCGATAGCGCGAGGGTTATGGGTAGCCGTTAGTGATGGCGCAGCGATACAGCGAAAAACGCCCTGGCGACATCGCCAGGGCGTCTGTTTTGTGAGGCTGGGGGCGGAGGATTTGAACCCCCACATACGGATTCAGAGTCCGCTGTCCTGCCGTTAGACGAGCCCCCAGTGTTGAACTCGACGTGAAAAAGTATACCACGCTTTCGGCGGAGAACAAGGTGTGCGCACGAGAGGTCGAGCGCACGAAGGCCAGTATCGCGATGAGCTCAAAGGCGCGACCGCGGCCTTTGAGCTCTGATCGCGCTCAGCGTTAGGCTTCGGCGGGCGCCCCTTCCGTCGGGATCTCGACGGCGGTCTCCACCTCGACCTCTGGCTCTGCCTCCTCTTTGCCCATGGCCTCGAGCTGCGCCTGCATCTCCTGAGCCTTCTCCTGCAGCTCGTGCGTGGCCTCATCAAACTTCTTGCGCGCATCGTCCAGCAGCGCCTCGGCCTTCATGCGGGCTTCCTCCGCCTTCTGCGAGGCCTGTTCAGTCAGCTCAATCGATCTCTGGCGGATCTGATCGCGCGTTTCCTCGCCCGACTGAGGCGCAAATAGCAATCCGATCGTCCCCCCCAGCAGCGCGCCGAAGAAAAACCCCATGACGAACGTTCCAAACTCACTGTCCTGCTTCGACATCTTCGTTACCTCCCTCCAGATCAGTGTGAACATGTGTTACGGTACGGGGTCGAGTGGCCTTGGCTACACCTACCGCGTCACTGACTACCCGTCGAACCCCAGCGATGAATCCGGATGCCTTGATGATCGGGCTTACCATATTATGGCTCACGAACTCCGTCGTCCCTCGCACCGTCGACACCGTGTCATTTACCGAACGGAGCAACGGTTGAATCTCGTCGCGCAATACCTGGATCAGGACCTGGATCTGGAAAATCAAGAGGATCATTGCCAGCCCGATCAGGAAGGTCTCCACCGCCACAAAGACAATGGCAATGTCGCGCACAACCTCGGTGGCGGATGGGAAACTGGCCATCAAGACGATGGCGACAACAAGGAGAATCAAAAAGACGACTGCCCCGCCAATGATCATCATTTGCGTGCGCTTGGCGGCACGCTCTTCCGGGGTCAGCGGCACCTTGCCAGGTCCCTGGTCCGGCATCTGGGGGGGCACGGTTCGGGTTTGCTCCTCACCCGCGGTGGTTTGACGAGCTTGTGACGCATCAGGTTCCATGGCTACCTCCTCCTATGGCGTGACATAACTATTGTACCATGCAGTGGGGGAGCATACAAGGAATGTTGGGAGACCAGAAGAGCACAGTTATTCCACGACGCTTAGGACGCCGTCGATATCAACCTCTCTCCAGTAACCTTCAGGCGCAGCGTCGTTGTACCATTCGAGTTCAGGCCGCACGACGTTCAGGGCCTGCCCACCAAAGCGGAACCAATAACGCCGCTCGAAGATCTCGTAGGTGCTGAGCGTCGCGTCCTCAGCGAAGAAAACGCCGACGTTGAGGGTCTCAGCATCCGAAAGCGTCCCTAGTGCGGAGAGCTGTTGCTCGTACGCGCCATCGAAGCGCACGCCAGAGGGTGAGATCATCCACCGAATGGAGTAGATCCTCCCGGACGCAGAGGTATCATCCAACAAGTATGTCTCACCGGCGCCGTTGTTCCAGATATACGCGTAGACGAAAGGCGCTCCGCCCGGATTGGCGATCTGCAACGAGAGATCAAGAACCTCTTCCCTCCGATAGGCATAAGCATCCAGAAGCACGTCATAGCGGCCCCAACCCATATGCCAGATCTCCCGCCAACGAGCGTGATCCCAGAGGGGCCCCTGTGTGATCTCCATTAACGTACGATAGTAGAGGGCCAGATCGGGATCGACGATCTGCACCGGACCCGCCTTGAGCGTCTCAAGATATCCCTCAGGCGGGCGGCGCCCAAAGTGCCCAATCTGCCAGTTCGGATCGGCAACCGGCAGTCGTGCCAGAAGCGGATCCCCCAGCCCAAGCAGGTCCACGACATGCACATCGGGCCCTGCAAAGAAGCCGAAGAAGCCGACGGAGCCCTGGATTACAACATCGAGCCGAGCCTCACGGGCCTCCCGGCCATGCCGCGCCCAGTCGTGGGTCGGGTAGGCGCCAGGATCTGCCAGCGACGGTAGAAGGCCAGTGTTGGCATAGTAATTCGCCCGCTCATCGGTGATGCTGCGCCCACGCACCCAGACGCCAGGATCGCGGTCGGCGCTCGCTGCGCCGCCCGCGCGCAGCGGCGTGTAGGGCGCAGTGAGGCCGATCAGCAGCGCCCCGAGGAGCCACACCCCGGAGGGTATCCAGTCTGGGAGGTCGGAGACCGGGTTCGGCCTCATCGTGATGGGCGTCATCGCGATGAGTGCGACGGCCTGGAAAAGCGGCGCCGTCAGGAAGCGCCCACTCATGAAGTCACCGCCCACGTGCACAACATAGAGGAGGTAGAGCAGGATCCCGCCAGCAAGCGGCAGTTTACGCCAGTCGCAATGCAGAAAAGGCAGCGAGACGGCAACCACGATGGTCGCAAGGGTGATGGGGTCGACGCGCAGGGAGTTCTCGAGATAGTAGAGGCCCTCCCGCCAGATGGCACGCTGCTCGATGAGACCCATGTTGAGCTTCGCCAATGCCGTATTGGGCAGCGGCGTGCCATAGTAGAAGGTGGCGAAGGCCAGCCAGAGGAACAGGGGGAGCGCACCGAGGCAGGCAGCCCAGATAGCCTTGCGATTGCGGGCCTCGATCAGCGCCCAGACCAGCGCCGGGGCGAAGAGGAGCAGCGTGTCGAGGCGGTTCACCATGCCCAGCGCGGCGACGAGGGAGAGCCCCAGCAGACGCCGGGGTGAGGCGCGATCAGCGGCATCAGCATAGATCAGGATAAAGAGGACCAGGATCAGGTGCGTCAGCGGGTTCTCGAGGCCCGAGGTGGCGTAGTCGACGAAGGCCTTGGACAGGGTGAAGGTCGCCAGGGCCGCCATCGCCCCCAGGGAGGTCCGGGACGCGTAGAGCGCGATCATCAGGACGGCGACGAAGGAGAGGGCGATGGAGACGCCCTGGCTGGTGTAGAAGATCTCACCGGTGATCGCGTAGACCCCCGACATCAGGAGCATCCAGAGGGGATGAGTATAGGCCTGAACGCGCTCGCCGACGTTCCACGTCAACCCGTATCCATTGACGAAGTTGTCCACGGTGCGGAAGGTAATATAGGCGTCATCGCTGAGCCAGGCATTGCGCACAACGAGGATCAAGAAACCCAGAAGGAGCAACCCGAGGCCAACCCGCTCGACAAGGGTTGTCCGGACAACGCTGCGTTGGTGCATGCTAGAGATCATCAGCGGATCGCCCGTCGATCAGGGAGAGAGCGTGATCTGCTGCGGACCATCGTGTGTCCACCGGTACGTGTAGAGAGGCGCGTGACGCCAGTACCGCTGATCGTCCCAGGCGATCTCGCCCAGCCAACCCACACGTCGCGCCGCATCCAGGCCAGCCCCGACGTTTTCGCGCGCCGGCGAGCCCCCTTCGACCACGATCTTCCGGACAGCGTCGACGACAAGATGCACAGCCTCATAGGTGGGCAGCGCATACGGCCCTGGATCCGGAACGTGTGGCCCCACGTCGAGATAGTCAGTGATCCAGCCCGAAATGCCGGATACCTCCTGAGGATAAGGATAGACTGTCACGAACGAGGCCCCGATTGCGGATTCCCCGGCGACATCACGGAAAGCAGCGGCTGATAGACCCAGTTCGCCGATCAGCTGGCCGGTCGCCCCACGATCTCGCCACCGCACCATCGCCTCCCCGACCTCAACGGGTGAGAGCGTGCTGTAGACCACCTCGGCCTGGGGACTTGCCTGCGTGGACGCAGTCTCCGAGCCGGTCAGCGCCGCGAGCTCCGCCGCCACCGGGCCGTCCCCCCAGATCGCACCCATCGCAGCGGAGGGCGCTGCCGCCGACCTCACCATAGCTTCGGCCAGGGAGGCTGGGCGCGGCATAAGATGCCACGTCGTGTCGAAGAGCGGCGCGTAGGCGCCCAGGACTATGTAAGGGAGGTTCGCCTCGTTGTAGATCTCGGCGCCAACGGCACTCGTCTCATCCCGATAGTGTCCAATCACCGCGACCACCTCGGCATCCACGACCAGGCTTCGAGCCGCCTGCACCGCCATATCCACATTACCCCGATCGTCGTAGGCAACCAATTCCACGGGCGCCCCGCCGATCCCGCCGGCTGCGTTGACTTCGCGGACCGCCAGACGCGCTGCGTAGACGGCATCGTAGCCGATGTAGCGATAGCGCCCCTCGAAGGGTGCGACGAGCCCGATCTTAACGACGTCGGGGATGCGAGAGGGGAGGCAGCCCGTGAGGAGGAACGATCCCAGCGCCAGAATCCATAGAATGTGGTCAGCTAAGTTGGTTCGTAGTAACCGCCCCACGCAGTGGGCGTCATCGATTCTGCCATCGCCTTCTGGAGCACGGGAACGACTGAAGTCGTGACTACGAACACTAGACATCAGCTTACCGGAACGACTGAAGTCGTGACTACGAACACTAAACATCCGCCTTTGAGTAGAGATCGAGCTGACCGCAGGGGGTGGGCCATAGACGAGATAGGGGCGCGGGACCCGGCGGGCCGGGGGCTACCGGCCCAGAAAAGTCAGGGCTTGCCGGATCTTCTCATCCAGAGAGATATCCTCATCACGGGGCAGCTGTTGCAGCGCGCGCTGAGACTCCACAATGCTGAAGCCCAGCGCGGTCAACGCCGCGATGACATCAGCGTCGTCCTCCGAGACCTCCACCTCAACGCCTGTATACCGCTTGACCTTGTCCTTGAGGTGCAGGACGATCGCCTGCCCTGTCTTTTTGCCCACGCCGGGTGCGCGCGCCAACACCTCGGGCTGCCCGTTGAGAATAGCGCGTCGCAGCGTGTCCGGAGAGAGCGTGCTCATAAGGCTGAGAGCTGCTTTGGGCCCGACGCCCGAGACGCTCAGCAACATCTCAAACAAACGCTTCTCATCGAGGTCGGCAAATCCGTAGAGGGTCAGCTCATTCTCGCGGACCTGCAGGTAGGTATGCATCACAGCGCGGTCACCGACCTGCAACGCGAGATCTGCCGGCACGTAGATCCCGAACCCTACCCCGCCCACGTCAAGGATGATAAACCCCTCCTCGACATGGATGACCTCACCTACGAGCTGCGCAATCACGCCGACCGCCTAACTCCCTGACACGCCGCACACAGAGCCACAGCGCACGCTAAGCCTCTAGGAGGCTGTCCAACTTGGCACGATGCAGATAACAGACCGCGACAGCAGCGGCATCAGCCGCATCATCCGGTCGCGGTATCTCCGATAGATTCAGCAGCATCTTCACCATCCGCTGAACCTGCTGCTTGCCCGCATTACCGTACCCGGTCACGGCCTGTTTGATCTGCATCGGCGTATACTCAGTGATCGGCAAACCTGCGTCCGCCAGGGCGAGCAACGTCACGCCCCGAGCATGGCCCACCGACATCGCCGTTCGAGCATTACGGCTGAAGAAGAGCTCCTCCACTGCAGAGGCGTCCGGCTGGTACTCCTTAATGAGCGCTTCAAGATCACTATAGATCTGTTTGAGACGTGAAGGAAGAGGCGTCTTCGCGGGCGTCGTGATCACGCCCAAGACGATCAACTGAAGACCTCCCTCCGTCTCCTCAACAACCGCATATCCCGTCGTCGCCGTTCCGGGGTCAATCCCCAAAACGCGCACTTATCAATCTCCCGCTACTGCCGCGTACGCGTCGACGGCCTCCTCGGTCATCTGGAGATTGGAGAAAACTCGGCGCACATCCTCAAGGTCCTCCAGCTCCTCAATCAGGCGCATAATCCTCACGGCCTGACTGTCATCGAGCGAGATCTGATTCTGAGGAATCATCACCAGCTCGGCATCGGAGACGGGGATCTCCATCTCTTTGAGCTGCTTGCTGACCTGATGGAGGTCTTTCGCATCGGTGTAGACCTCGTGGTCGTCCTCCCTCTCACCCTCGACGACATCGGTAGCCCCGGCCTCAACCGCAGCCATAAACAGCTCTTCGTAATCGACGTCATTTGGGACCGCAATCAAGCCCCGGCGCTGGAACTGCCACGCTACCGCGCCCGGATCAGACATCGACCCACCGGAGCGCGTCAAGACATGACGAAGAGCGGCGACCGACCGGTTGCGATTATCCGTCAAGACATCGATCATCATAGCAACGCCGTTCGGACCATAGCCCTCGTAGAGAATCTGCTCGATCTCACCGGCGCTCTTGTCCTCACCCGTGCCACGCTTGATTGCGCGCTCGATATTATCATTGGGCATGTCCATCGACTTGGCTTTGTCGATCGCCAGTCGCAGACTGAGATTGGTCTCGGGATCGCCACCACCACCCTCTCGGACGGCAATCACGATCTCGCGGGCCAGCTTTGTGAACAGCCGACCGCGCTTCGCATCATTTGCTTCTTTCTTTCGACGAATTGTTGACCAATGGCTATGACCAGACATAGTGCCTCCTTACCTCACCACCTCTATGATTGAGTTCTTCCATCGCTTTCTAAAATCTCCCTGCTTCCACAGGTAGGACAGTCCAATGCACAAATACCTCACCACAAGAAAACACCAGCCGGGCGACTTATGTTGCTCACTCGCCCGGCTCTTGGGAACCCAATACGGTCCCCACAAAATCCTGTCGTCCACGCACAAAGGCGTCGCCGTCCATTGGACGCTTACCGGCCATCTGCACGCGCACCAACGCCAGACATCCACTCCCCGTCACCACCGCGGGCATATCATCCGAAAGAAAAACGGTCCCCGGCTCCGCTTCCGGTGGATCGGCGGGATGCACCACGCGTGATCGGAGAACCTTGAACCGCACGCCGTCCCAAAAGGTATAGGCCCCCGGTGAAGGGGAAAATGCCCGAATATGGTTATGCAGATGCTCCGCAGACTGAGACCAGTCGATCCGAGCCTGGGATTTCCGGAGCCGTCGTGTCACCGTGACGCCCTCTTCGGGTTGAGGACGCGGCTCAAGCGCGCCCTCCAGATAAGCCGGCAGAATTTCCATCAGCAGATCCGCGCCCAGCCGCGCCAGCCGATCCTCAAGTTCGCCGGCCGTCTCCTCCGGCCCGATTGGCGTCTCCCGCATGGCGAGGATCGGGCCCGTATCGAGCCCTTCATCGAGTTTCATAATCGTCACGCCCGTGACGTCGTCCCCCGCCAACAAAGCACCCTGAATCGGAGCGGCCCCTCGCCAACGTGGCAACAGCGAAGCGTGCACGTTCAGCACACCATGGGGCGGCGTCTCAAGCACCTCGGACGGTAGGATCTGCCCGTAGGCAGCCACAATCGCCACATCGGGCGACCAAGCCCGAATGTGTTCCACGGCTTCGACGTTGCGAAGGCGCTGCGGTTGGAAAACAGGAATGCCCTCAGCCAGTGCCACCTCTTTCACGGGCGGCATCTCCACGCGACGCCCACGTCCCGCAGGGCGATCCGGTTGGGTGACGACCCCTACGACGGGATATCGCTCGATCAGACGTTCAAGCGTGGGAAGCGCAAACTCCGGTGTTCCCATGAATACGATACGTGTCTCCACGCTCATAATTTTATCACAACGGACCCGAGGATCAAGTCTTGGGGAGCTTTCAGCAGAGAGCCGTCAGCCTTCAGGCTCGATCGGTGTCACACCTTTCTTAAGGATAACATTGCCGTACTTCGCGGTCTCGCCGGTCATCACAACGGCGAAAGCCTCTCGCGTGCGTTCATAGAACGCAAAGCGCTCGATGCGCTCGATAGGCGGGGTAGCAGGCCAATATCTGTCGATCGCGGCACGATAATCGGCCTCGACCGAAGGGTCCAGCTCGTCGCCGGGCACGGCAGCCATCATCATCACCGGGCTGTCCACGTACTCGTCAAGCGCGAAAAGCGGCAGAATCGCGTCCAGCAGATCGGCAATGCGCAGTCCATCGGCTCGAATGACGCGCGCACCAAAGCTTTCCCCGGGAAAATGGGCGTCGGCCAGGACGATCTCGTCGCCATGGCCCATCCGATAGAGTACAGAGAGCAACTCAGGGCTCAGAAGGGGTGAAATCCCAATCAGCATCACATACCTCCTCAAGACTAGCCGCCATAGAGAGCAGAACTAACACATGACCCACGACCATCCACCTAACGCCGGAGGGCCGACGGGGAGAGCGCAACGGGCAGCGCGTCCTCTCGCACGTACACCGTCGATCGCTCAGAAACCGCTACTACTATAGACCAATCGTGCAAATTCACCAGGTGTCACCCTATACAGTGTGCCGCGTGGATCAGGAACAATGCTATAATTAGGAGAAACGCTTCTTGCATTTTGTGACGACCATCGACCTGTGGTCACGACAAGCCCCATCGATAGCGCAGAGGAGTCATAGTGTCCTACAGCTTCAAACGGTTCTTCAGCATCACCTATCGCGTGTTTTTCAAAGCCAAGAACACGCTCGCCCGGCTCACACCAAAGCGGATCTTCGTGCTCTTGGTTTTCTACACCCTCTACATCACACTGGAGATCGTCACCTGGACCGGCTTTCTGCTCGACGAAATCCTGTTCCCTAGATATCGAAAGATGGAGGTCAGGGAGCCGGTCTTCATCGTGGGCAATCCGCGCAGCGGAACCACGTTTCTCCATCGGCTGCTGGCCAAAGATGAGGACAACTTCGTCAGCATCAGCCTGTGGGAGATCCTTCTCGCACCGTCAGTGACCCAACGCAAGGTCCTATGGGCCATTGGTGCATTGGATCGCAAGCTGGGGAACCCCGTCCATCGTGTCGTAGAGTGGTTTGACCTGCACTTCGTCCGCGCCTCTAACGTTATGCACAAGATGAGCCTGGTTGTGCCCGAAGAGGATGAGTACTTTCACATCCACCAGGGCGCGACCATCATCGCCGGTCTCTTCTTCGGCTTTCCGAAGGCGACCTACCCCTTCGTCTTCTTCGACACCCAGCTCCCGCAGAGAGAAAAACGCAAGATTATGCGCTTCTATCGGCGGTGCCTCCAGCGCCACTTGTACGCACACGAGGAGACCCGCCACATTCTGTCAAAGAATCCTTTCTTCTCTCCGAAGGTCGACGCGCTCTACCAGACCTTCCCCAATGCAAAGATCATCTATCTGGCGCGCAATCCACTGAAGGTGGTCCCATCCTATGCCAGCCTCTCGGCCCACTGGTGGCGGCTGTTGGCCGAGCCCGAGCAGCGCTATCCTCATTCCGAGTACATTATGCGGTCGACCCAGCACTGGTATCGCTACCCTGTCGAGCGGCTCGAACAGGCGCCGGAAGAGGCCCGAGAGTTTGTGGATTTCCACGAGCTCGTCGCGGATCCGGAGAGGGTGGTGACCCAAATCTATGACCACCTTGGCTTCGAGATCAGCCCGGCGTTCGCAGAGACACTCAAGCAGGAGACGATCCGAGCACGACAGCACAAGAGCAATCACGATTACTCCCTGGAAAGCGTAGGGTTCACCCGTGAGCAGATCCTGTCCGCCTACAACGATGTCTTTGAGCGTTGGGGGTTCGACCGAGAGTTAAGCTAGAGACTGAGGCCACCCCGCGTGGAACATATCGCGTGCGGCGCACGTCTATATCGTGGAGGGAGGTCCTATGAACAAACAATCGCTTCATCCGATCGCCATGTTGCTGCTGGTCGTAATCTTGGGAGCGTGCGGGCTGATTCCAACGGCAAAGCCGTCCCCTACACCCACCCAAGGCGTAACCCCCACGCCGCGTGTGTCCCCAACGCCTATGCCGCGACGTCCAGTTGTCCCGTTCACACCGGTGCCACCTGATATGCTGTCTCCGATTGTCGTACAGCGCACGCCCAGGCGCGGTCAGAGTCTGTTGCCCAACGGCCTCATCGAGTTGATCTTCGACAAACCTATGGACGAAGGGACTATGGCCAAAGCGCTCCGGGTGGAACGCGCCGGCACCTCAGAAGCGGTGCAGGGCACACTCTCATGGGCTGACGAGCGGACGGTGAGGTTCAAACCCTCCAGTGACCTCCCAAGGGACACGACCTTCGACGTCATCCTCACGCAGGCCGCATCGGCGAAGACCGGAGAGCCCCTCGCGGAGCCGTATACTTTCCGCTTCTCGACGGTCGGCAACCTCAAGGTAGCTCAGGTCATCCCTGGTGCCGGCACTGCCGATGTGGAGACGGATGCGACCCTGACCGTCATCTTCAACCGACCGGTGGTCCCGCTTACGACGCTCGCCGAGATGGAGAACCTACCTGATCCATTGAGGCTCGAACCGGAGGTCGCCGGCACCGGAGAATGGCTTAACACATCGATCTACGTATTTAGGCCAGAGGAACCTCTTGCGGGTGGCATTACTTACAGGGCTACCATCTCGGCGGGTCTTGAGGATGTCGCCGGCAACGCGCTGATCGAGGACTACACCTGGCAGTTCACGACCGCGCCACCCGAGGTTGTCTGGGTCAGACCGTCCCAGGACGCAACCCTGGTCGACATCAACACAGCCATCTCCGTGGCGTTCAACCAGCCCGTCGACCCTCCATCAGCACGCACCGCTTTCCATTTGCGTTCGACCAGGCCCCTCGCCAATGACGTGGAGGGTAACTTCACCATCAACGGCAACACCCTGGTCTTTACGCCGACGAACGCGCTAGCACACGACACCCGCTACAGTCTCAATATCGACGCTGGTGTGACCTCGTCTTCAGGCGGTGAGGGTATGGTTGAATCCTTCACCTCACACTTCACGACGGTCCCCTTGCCGAGGATCGTCGAGACCCATCCGAGCGACGGGGAGAGGGAAGCGCCCCCGCATACGGACTTCCGGATCGTGTTCAACACGCCCATCGATCCCACCACCGTGATGCCGAATCTAACTATGTCGCCGCCGCTCTCACCGACGCAGGTGCACACTTATTACGCGCAGTACAATAGCACGTTTGTTGTCCATTTTGGAGCGGAGCCCTCCACCGATTACACGGTCGTCATCGAGGATGGCATTGCAGACCCTTACGGCAACACAATACCGCGCGGCCGCACGGTGGACTTCCGGACAGCCCCCCTGCCCCCCGCCTATCAGCTCCGCACGCCCGACTTCACCGGAACGTATGACGCGGCCCTGCCCGCGCGCCTCGTCGTCGCACACGTGAATCTGACCCGCCTCGACCTGCGACTATATCGGATGCCGATCAGCACGCTTACAGAGTCGCCCTGGCAATGGCGCTCAGCGGACCAGCGCCCAGGCCGTGACGCAGTCGTGCGCGAATGGCAGGAGGACCTGACGTCGCCGCTGAACCAGCAACAACATTCCGTCCTCAGCCTCACCGAGGCGTCAACCGGTACGCTGAACCCGGGAATCTATCTACTCGAGGTCGAAGCACCCGAGATCGATAGGGACCGCTACGGACGCACTCAACGCCATCTGCTCGTGGTTTCCGAGCTCAATCTGACACTCAAGGCAGGCCCCGAGGACCTCCTCGTCTGGGCTACCGACCTGGCCACCGGCAACCCAGTTCCAAACCTGAGCCTGACGGTCGCTGAGCTCTCCCGAGGCACACGAGAGATCATCACCACGGACCGCCAGGGACTTGCCCGCGCAGATATCTCCGAGCGTCACAACACCGTCGTGGTCTACAGCGACCTCCCCTTTGCCGCAGCCTCGGATGAATGGGGACGCGGCATCAGGCCCTGGGACTTCGGCGTCGGTCAAGGCGCTACTGGTCAGACGTATCGTGCCTATATCTACACCGATCGTCCGATCTACCGACCGGGACAGACGGTGCAGTTCAAGGGCGTGGTCCGGGCCGAGGACGACGCGGTCTACAGCCTCCCGGGCATCGGTCGAGTCGAGGTGACTGTGCGTGATATTCAGGGTGAGGAGCTGCTGAGCGAGCGACTTCCGGTCGGCGAGCTGGGCACCTTTGCTAGTACGCTGGATCTTCCGCAGGGTGCAAATCTCGGCGAGTATGTGATCAGCGCCGATTTCGCCGATCAGCACAGCCAGACCTACTTCACCGTCGCTGCCTACCGCCCCCCAGAGTTCGAAGTGGTCGTCGAGGCCAGTCAAGAGGAACTCCAACGCGGAGAGGACGTCAACGCCAGCGTCACGCTCAGTTACTACTTTGGCGGTCCGCTCAAGGACACGCGCGTCCGATGGGCCATGCTAGCCGAGCGTTACACGTTCAAGCCACCGTGGGGTGGCGGGTACACCTTCAGCGACCTCGACGATCCCTACCGATGCTTCGACTGCTGGTGGGTCGAGCCGCCGAGCCGGGAATCTCTGCTGAGCGGTGAGGGCGTTACCGATGCGGAGGGCCGGGTGTCGATCAGCATCGATGGAGGAGACCTAGCCGATGTCCTGGACCGTGGCGCGCAGCGCATCATCATCGAGGCGACGGCGACGGGACCGGACAACCAGGAGATCGCCGGCCGAACGAGCGCCATCGTCCATCCAGGACCCCATTATATCGGGCTGCGTCCCCGCACCTACGTCAGTAGCGCCGGCGATGAGAGCGAGATCGAGCTCGTAGTCGTCGACTGGCAGGGCAATCGCCTGTCTGACGAGGCCGTCCAGGTCAGTTTCTACCGGCGTGAATGGATCAACACCTTTGTGGAGAACGAGGCCGGGGGCGGACGGTGGACGTGGGAGACCGAGGAGACCCTGGTCGACGAAACTGTCGTCTCGACCGATGAGCTGGGTGAAGCCGTTGCCGCCTTTGTCCCATCCGAGGGCGGTTCATATCACGTGGTCGCAGCGCCGGCATCGCCAACCCCAGAGACGGAGAACATCCGCTCCTCAATCTTCATCTGGGTCTCAGGCGAGGATTACATCTCCTGGCGACGGGAGAACCACGATCGGATCACGCTCGTGGCGAACAAGACCACCTACGAGGTTGGGGAGACCGCAGAGATCCTTATCCCGTCGCCCTTCGCAGAACCGCATATGGCCCTGATCACCGTGGAGCGTGAGGGCATCCGGCGTCACGAGGTGCTGCAGCTTGAGAACAACAGCACAATCTACCGGCTGCCCATCGTCGCGCAGGACATCCCGAATATCTACGTCTCCGTCGTTCTGGTGAAGGCGCGTGGCTCTGGCGTCGCAGACTTCAAGATGGGCCTGCTGCCCCTGGATGTGGCGTTGGCTCCCAGGACCCTGACAATTCAGGTCGAACCGGACCGCGAGCAGGCCCAGCCGGGCGAGGACGTGACCTATACGGTGACAGCCCTCGATGCCCAGGGCCGACCGGTGCCAAGCGCGGAGCTCTCCCTGGACCTAGTCGACAAGGCTGTGCTCAGCCTGCAACCGCGAACCCGGGATATCCTCAGCGGTCTCTATGCCCGCAGGATGCTCGAGGTGCGAACGGCAAGCTCGCTAAGCGTCTCGGTGAACCGTTATCAGGAGGAGCTCGCCGAGGATCTGGATATTGCCGAGGACCTTCTCGCCCGTCAATCAGTGGGCATGGGCGGCGGTGAGGAAGAGATGGCAGCAGAGGCACCCGCGCCGATGGCCACTATGGCTATGGACGAAGCGGCGAAGGAAGCTGGCGCCGCACTACCTGAGGGCATTGAGGTACGGGAGGAGTTCGCCGACACGGCCTTCTGGGAAGCGCGACTGATCACGGACGCTCAGGGGAGAGCGACAGCTACCGTGTCGTTGCCCGACAATCTGACCACGTGGGTGGCTCGCGCCGTCGGGCTTACCGCGGAGACCAGCGTCGGTGAGGGCGCCGCGGATGTCGTCGCCACGAAACCTGTGCTCATCCGACCGGTGGCCCCAAGGTTCTTTGTCGTGGACGACCGCGCCCAACTGGCAGCCAACGTCACCAACAACACAGACGACGACCTAGACATCGAGGTGGGGCTCAGCGCTGATGGCATCCGAATCGACGAGGAGACACCGGGGACCCAGTCCCTGCGCATACCTGCTCATAACGAGACAAAAGTGACGTGGTGGGTGACCGTCGAGGATCAAGCTACAGCAGAGCTGATCTTCAGCGCAAGATCTGGGGAACACGCCGACGCCAGCAGGCCTCGTCTGACCACGGGGCCCGACGGCACACTCTTGGTGCTACGCTACACAGCGCCAGACACGGTAGGCACAGCCGGGCAGCTTGTCGAAGGCGGCGCTCGCGCCGAAGCGATCGCGCTGCCTCCGGAGTTTGACGATCGCCGCGGCCAGCTGACGGTGCGGCTCGACCCGAGCCTGGCCGCCGCAATGCAGGACGGCCTGGACTACCTGGAGCACTATGAGTACGAGTGTACCGAGCAGACGGTCAGCCGCTTCTTACCCAACGTACTGAGCTACCACGCTCTCACCTCACTCGGCATTCAGGCCCCCGACCTCGCAGCGCGACTCCCGGGGCTGATCGAGGAGGGCCTCACGAAACTCACCACGCAGCAGAATCCCGACGGTGGCTGGGGATGGTGGCACCACCCCCGAGAGCCCAAAAGCAACGCTTACATCAGCGGCTACGTGGTCTTCGCGATGCTGAAGGCGCGTGAGGCCGGCTTCGATGTGAGGACAGAGGTGCTCAACCGCGGACTGTCCTACCTGCAGTCGCAAGTGACAAGCGTTCGGGACTTCGATCACTACCGGGACGCCAATCGCCAGGCTTGGCTGCTCTACGTACTGGCGGAGGGCCATGTCGTGGGCCACAATGACCTTGCGGAGCTCTATGAGAGCCGCGACAAGCTCAGCACCTACGCACGCGGCTATCTGGCTCAGGCGCTTTGGCTGGTGGAGCCTGGGGATGCCCGTCTGAGCACGCTGCTCTCGGACATCAACAACGCGGCAATTCTAAGCGCCACCGGCGCGCATTGGGAGGAATCCAATCACGACTGGTGGGCGATGAACACCGATACACGGTCCACAGCTATCGTGCTCGACACGCTCGCCAAACTCGATCCTGACAACGAGCTGATCCCGAACGTCGTTCGCTGGCTGATGGTCGCGCGTCAAACCGGTATCTGGGAGACGACACAGGAAACGGCCTGGGCGCTCATCGCCCTGACCGACTGGATGGTGGAGACGGGGGAGCTGGCTGCCGACTATGAGTTTGCGCTCTATCTCAATGACATCGAGCGAGCCAGGAGCGCCGTGACGCCGGAGCGTGTCCGCGAAGGCGTGAAGACGATCATACCGATCACGGACTTACGATCAGATGCGTCCAACGCGCTTGCCATCGCCAGAACTGACGGCCCAGGGCGGCTCTACTACACGGCGCACCTGCAGGTGTACCTGCCGGTGGAGGCGATCGAGGCGGAAGATCGCGGATTCACCGTCCAAAGACGGTATACTCTGGCCGACTGCGAGGCCGAGAACCGGGCTGTGAACTCCACAAGCAGAGACTGTCCTGAGATCCAGGAGATCGAGCTGGGAGACGTCGTACGCGTGGATCTCACGTTAATCACGCCCCACGATCGCTACTATGTCATCGTAGAGGATCCACTTCCTGCTGGAGGCGAAGCCATCGATACCGGGTTGGCGACCACCAGCCTCTTGGCGATGGATCCCCGCCTGCAGCGTGAGGATTCCCGATACTGGTGGTGGTGGCACTGGTACAGTCGGAGCGAGCTGCGCGACGAGAAGGTCGTGCTCTTCGCCGACTACCTTCCCGCCGGGACTTACGAGTATAGCTATACGTTCCGAGCGACCCTGCCCGGCGATTACCACGTCATCCCAACAGTAGCATCCGAGTTCTACTTCCCGGAGGTGTTCGGGCGCAGCGCAGGAAGGCTGCTCACGATCGCGCCGTAGCCTGGCGACTCACCCTCGCCAGAATGCGAGATCAGATACGGCTAAGGACGAACAGCTTTTGATGCCGCTGGGCTTCCCGACGGCAAATCCTGGTCATTTCCAAGGTCATAGACTATACTAATAAATGAGAGGACACGCACATCGACATCAGCAGTCCCAGCAAGGAGAGGCTAATGACCGCTATCAAGGACATGGTCGAGTACATCGCCAAGAGCCTGACCGACGAACCTGAAGCTGTTCGCGTCTCCGAATCGATCGGAGAGACCGTCATTATGATCGAGATGAACGTCGCCTCCGAGGATATGGGACGCATGATCGGCCGCAAGGGGCGGACGATCAACGCTATCCGGTCGCTCGCCCGAATCCTTGGGGCGAAGATGAACAAAAAGGTGAGCGTCGAGATCGTCTAGCCAGGATCCTCACAGGGCCACTTTAGGCTGATACTCGCCCCAGACGCCTCGGAGGACGTCGCAGATCTCGCCCAGGGTGCAGTCTGCTTCGACGGCCTCAATGAAGAGCGACATCAGCGGCGCTCCGGGACGGCGTGCCGCGTCCTCGATGCGGCTGAGGAGGGAGGAGACACGCGCCTCGTCCCGTTCGGCACGCATTTTCGCCAAGCGTCGTCGCTGACGCTCTTCGACGGCCGGATCGAGCCTTAGCTGCTCAATCTCGAGATCCTCTGCGGACTCCTGGAACTCGTTGACACCCACGATGATCTGGTCGCCGCTCTCCACGGCGATCTGCGCCTGATAGGCAGCCTCCGCAATCTCAGACTGCAAATATCCTTGCTCGACGGCCGCAGGAGCCCCACCCCGTTCGTCTATCACCTCGATGTAGCGGTTCGCACGCCGCTCGATCTCGTTCGTCAGGTACTCGACGTGGTAAGCGCCAGCCAGCGGGTCAACAACGTCGGCGACGCCTGATTCATGGGCGATAATCTGCTGAGTCCGCAGCGCGAGCCGGACGCTCTCCTCCGTCGGGAGCCAGAGCGCCTCATCCATCGAGTTGGTGTGCAGCGATTGCGTCCCCCCAAGCACGGCCGCCAGCGCCTGGAGCGCTACGCGGACGACGTTGTTCATAGGTTGCTGGGCGGTCAAGGTGGACCCCGCCGTCTGCGTGTGGAAGCGCAGGCGCCACGAGTGATAGTCCTGTGCGCCAAACCGCTCCCGCATAATGCGGGCCCACATCCGACGAGCTGCTCGGAACTTGGCGATCTCCTCGAAGAAGTTGTTGTGAGCGCTGAAGAAGAAGGAGAGTCGCGGCGCAAAGTCATCGACGCTCAATCCGACATCCAGGGCGGCCTGAACATAGGCGATGCCGTTGGCGAGCGTGAACGCGATCTCCTGCACCGCCGTGCTGCCGGCCTCCCGGATATGGTAGCCACTGATGCTGATCGGATTCCATCTGGGCACTTCATCCGCGCCAAACCGGAAGGTGTCGGTGATAAGCCGCATTGAAGGACGAGGCGGGAAAATGTAGGTGCCCCGAGCTACATACTCCTTCAGGATGTCATTCTGGATCGTGCCACGCAGTTGCTTGGGGGCAACACCCTGGGACTTCGCGACGGCGATGTACATCGCCCAGAGGATGGCGGCCGGCGCGTTAATAGTCATCGAGGTGCTGACCTTATCCAGTGGGATCCCCTCGAAGAGGCGCTGCATATCAGCAAGACTACTGATCGAGACCCCCACCCTGCCGACCTCACCGATGGCTAACTCATCATCGGCGTCGTATCCCAATTGCGTAGGAAGGTCGAACGCGACAGAGAGCCCGGTCTGTCCCTGCTCCAGAAGATAACGATAGCGCTCGTTGGACTCCTCAGCAGATGCATAGCCTGCGTATTGTCGCATCGTCCAGAGGCGCGCCCGGTACATCGTGGGCTGAACACCCCGCGTGTAAGGATACTCGCCAGGAAACCCCAGATCCTGCAAGTAGTCGAGATCGACGTCGATAGGGGTCTCGATCGCGGAGAGGGGGATGTCCGAACTGGTCGTAAAGCGCGCTTTGCGCTCCGGGAAGCGATCCGTCGCCTTCTCATAAGTCGTCTCCTGCCAACGCTCTTTCTCACGGCGAATCTCGTCGCTTTCCAGGTCCATATCACGAGCCCTTTCTCACTATACCCGCGGTAGCTTCACTTCCATACCTAACACGATCCCTAACACTCAGACCAGCTTGGTTAGCTCCTCAAGCATCTCAGAGAGCAAGTCAAATCCGCTCTGCCAAAAGTCCGACGATGCCATATCGAACCCCGCCTCACTGATGATCGTCTCGGGGCTCGCCGACCCACCGTACGATAGAATCCGCAGGTAGTCCGGTTCGAAGGCTCGACCGATCTCCTTATACTTGCGATAGAGGGCGAGCACCAAGAGGTTGCCGAAAGCGTATGCATAACAATAGAACGGTGTTGCGTAGATGTGGGGAATGGCCGTCCATTCCAGGGCAAAATCGTCACTTAGCTCGACGGCGTCACCAAACTGCTCGCGCAGATTATCGAGATATGCAGCATGCAGGGCATCCGGGGTTGCATATCCCAAGATCATTTTATGAGCGGTCTGCTCAAACAAGACGAAGTAGGCCTGGCGGATGATTGTGGCATAGGCCTCATCCAGAACCGTACCAAGAAGCGTCCGCCGCACAGCGGGATCGGACTCCTCCGCCAACAGCTTGTCCGTGAGCAACATCTCGCCAAAGACCGAGGCCGTCTCGGCCATCGGCAACGCCGAGTGGAACGTCAATACGGAGTGATCGGCAGCCATCATCGCGTGGACCGCGTGGCCCAGCTCATGTGCCAGCGTCGAGACGTCGCGGACCTTGCCGGTGTAGTTGGTCAGCACCCATGGAGTGACGTCAGGAAGCACCCCATAGCAATACGCGCCTCCCATCTTGCGAGGGCGGACTTCGGCGTCCAGATGATGCTCAGCCAGGACGCGCATCGCCCGATCGGCGAGCGTCGGAGAGAAGGTCCGATAACTCGCATCCACGAGTTGGAGGGCTTCGTCAAATTCGTAGGTCTTCTCAGCCTCGGAGAGCGGTGCGTAGAGATCGTAGCGCCTGAGACGGTCAACGCCTAACGCGCGTGCCTTAAGCTCAAAGAAGCGCTGGAAGAGACCGGCATTCTGACGTATCACCGCGAGTAGGGTCTCAACGACATCATCCGGAATATCATTGGCTACATTGCGCACGCTGATAGGGGTCGAAAAGCCGCGAACCTTCACTTGCTCCTCAGTCCAATCGCGCACGCGGGCAGCGTAGATCTCCGCCAAGACGTCCGTCTCTTCACCATATACGCGGTAGAGCTCCTGATAGGCCGCGGCCCGCAGGTCCGGAGCGGGGTCGGTGACGTAGGACATCAGCTGCCCTCGGGTCAGGGTCAGCTCCTCTCCGTCGACGGTGAGATGATACTCGAAGCCATTCGTGATCATATCGTAGATCGTCAGGACGGCCTCGATGCCGTTGACGTTCTTGATGTTGACGATCCGCTCCTCGGGCTCGCTGAGGGTATAGGGTTTGAGACGGCGGAGGCCCTCCAGAAAATACCGGGTATCACCGGCAACGGCCAGCAACCGCGCAGCATCCTCATCCTCAAGGTAGCGCCACCAGAGGGTGAAGAAGAGCGTGCGGTTCTCAAGATCGGCCGCAAACTGGTTGACCCGGGCGCGGAAGGCTAAGGCATCCTGATCGGCAGTGTCCTCTGAAAACCAAAGATAGCCATAGGCGGTCAACGCGGACACGTCGGCGTAGAGCGCCTCATAGAGCGAGAGGATATCCCGAAACATCTCCGAATCGATGTCCGATGACAGTTTGTCCCGTTCGCGCTCAAAGGCAGCTAGCTGATACTTGACGTCCTCGATATACGCCTCCATCTCCGGCGTGCCGGCAGCCGGCAACAGATCCTCTAGCTCCCATCGTTCTGGTTCGTAAGCCATCAATCTTTTCTCCTACTATTCCTATGAGATCACCGTCGTTCAAACGGCTCCTGTGAGGCATCGACAGCCGTCAACAGATAGACAACGCCTAGAAATACCAACGTGAAGATCAGGCTGCGCGTCCATAGCGCTTGCGCGCGGGAGGCCCGATCCCCAATCAGGCGCAGGACCCACAGCGTGGCTTGGTATAGAATCGCGGCCCCTCGAACCAGTTGGCGCGGCCGGCGTCCCGACCACTTTAGGTAGGCCAGGCCCAAGGCCAGGTAAACAGCCCCCCACCCAGCGTAGACAAGACCTACCAGGCGCAGCGGAAGTGCTGAGGCGGGCAACACCGGTTCAACCACAAAGGCCATGATGCCCCGCGCGAGGTTGGCAACTCCAACGGAAAGGTGCAGGGCGAGTACCAGCCATTTAGCAAACACAGGTGCATTCTACTCCAGGCCTGCCGAAACGCTAAGCATCAGGGCATCCGTGACCCGAGGAGGGACGATGCCGATGCGGTATGCCGCCCACGCGTACGAAGGAGGTGGGGCAGCCACATCAGGAGGAGCTCCGGGTCTTCCGCGCCGAAAAGAAGAGATAAGCGCCAGCCTCGGGAAGCGGTTCCTCGTAGAACCGCTGTAGCAAACGGGCGGTGAGCGAGAGGTTCCAGTCCGTAGGAACCAACAGCCACCGTCCCGTCAGTTTGCTCACTACCACGGAGGGCAGTCCCAGCGGATGTCCCCACTCCAGCGCAGCCAGAGCCCCTGGAGAGAAATACGACCACCAGCGTTCCAGGCTCAGATCCACACGACCAAGACGGGATGCCCACGCCTCTGGGGACAGGTAGGCGTGATGTCGGGAAATACGATCGAAGAGACGTCGGTAGGCCTCCGCCAATCGGGGCATACCTACAGATTCGAGCGCCCGGGCCACAGATAGGAAGCGGCGGAAGTTCGGACCAGGTACCGAGAAGTGAAAGCATCCGCCCGGAGCCAGCACTCGAGCGACTTCACCGAGCACCGGGTCGACCTCCGGGATGTGCTCCAGGACGGAGTTGCTCACGACCGATCCGAAGCTCTCGTCTCGAAAGGGCATCGTGGCTCCATCCGCGTGCGTCAACCACCGATGTTGGTTTCGGGTCCGAGCTTCCTCAAGCGGCGCCCACCAGGGATCAAGTCCAATGTCAAGCTGCGACGCAAAAGCCGCCTCGGCAAAGTGCCCGTCCCCACACCCAAGATCCAGGACCGGTGCAGGCATCGGTAACTGCTGGTAGAAATCCGCCTCAACAGCTCTGAGCAGGGCGCGAAAGGCCGGCAGCTCCCTCAGCTGCCGGCGGAAGCCAGCAAGATCCTTCTGGACAGAAGGGGGCGTAGCTTGTAGCTTGCGATCAGGCTTCGGCCGGTCAGGCTTCGGCCGGTTAGGCTTCGGCCGGTTAGGCTTCGACGGCATTGGCTACCTTTCTCAAGAGGCCAGCGTGTGTAGATCCTGCAACACCTCAACAATCAGTGAGTATAACCTTCACCCGGAGAACCACAACTTTGACGATCATCCAAGCAGCACAATTGCGCCTGGGGAAAACACCCGTATAATATAAGAAGAAGATCATATCTAGGAGAATCTACAAGTTATGGAAAATGCAACGCCGTTTCTTGACTCTGAGTCAAATGCCATGGGCACCTTGCTGGACGAGTACCTGGAGACCCACGGGCATCACCGCGGCGATATTGTCGAAGGCGTCATTGCCTCCGTCAATCCCCGGTCGATTCTGATTGACGTGGGGAGCAAGTCAGACGCCGTCGTGCATCCTCGCGAAGTTGAACGGATGTCCGATGAAGATTTGGAGACACTCACACCAGGGCAGGATGTGAGCGTCTATGTTCTGGAGACTGACAATGATGGCAGCATGGTTGTCTCGCTGTCCAGAGCTGCCCAACAGAGCGACTGGGACGAGGCGCGCGAGCTTATGGAGAGCAACGACCCGGTCGAGCTGAGTGTAATCGACACCAATAAGGGCGGGGTCATCGTCCGCCTCGGTGAACTCCGCGGCTTTGTGCCGGGCTCGCAGCTTATGCCGAATTGGCGGCGCTACCAAGAGTCGGGGAATCCTGAGCGGCGTTGGCGCGCGCTGATGGGAAAGTCACTCAAACTGACCGTCATCGAGGTGACGCCGGAACGCAACCGGCTGATTTTCTCGGAGAGGAACGCGTACCAGCGTACAGAGACGAAGCGTAAGATCCTGGAGTCGCTCGACGTGGGCTCCGTCGAGAAAGGCATCGTGAGCAATATCGTACCCTTCGGGGCCTTTGTCAACGTCAAGGGTGTAGATGGCCTTCTCCACATCTCTGAGCTGTCCTGGAAACGGGTGAACGATCCAAGCGAGGTCATCGAGCCGGGCCAGACGATCGATGTGTACATCCTGGATATCGACCTGGACAAGGAGCGTCTGGGATTAAGTATCAAACGGTTGATGCCCGACCCCTGGACGACCGTGGAAGATCTGTGCGGAGTGGGGGAGCTGGTTGACGTGACCATCGTTAATCTGACCGCCTTTGGCGCCTTTGCAGCTCTCGCTGACCGACCAGAGATTGAGGGGCTGATTCACATCTCGGAGCTGTCGGACAGCAACGTCAGCCATCCTGACGAGGTTGTACGTGTCGGCGAGAACTGCAAGGTCAGGGTCATCTCGATCAGACCCGAGCAACGGCGCATCGCCTTCAGCCTCAAGTCAGCCAACGCGGAGAGCTCCTGACCACAGGCACTGACGTTGATCCACGCCTACAACGGGAAGTGCGCGCAAAGTGGCACGCCCTGCCGGTCGAATTGATCGATGAACGCTATGGCCCCGGTATGAGCTATGATACCGGGGCCGTCTGATCTCGAAGAGGAGGTTATGATGGCGGATCTACGACCCCCTGCAGTGGCCGGGATGTTCTATCCCGCAGATAAAAACAAGCTCCGCAAAGAGATCCAGCGGCACATGGAGGCCGCGGATCCCCCTGATCTCTCACCGGTGCACGCCATTATCGTCCCCCACGCTGGCTACGTCTACTCTGGCCCTGTGGCCGCCTATGGCTATCAGTTGCTCGCGTCCCAAGCCCGCCAGCCTGAGCGCATCTTCGTCCTGGGCCCGTCTCACCGATCGTGGTTTCCCGGCGTCGCCGTTGCCGACGTCGACGGATTTGAGACCCCGCTGGGTACGCAGCCGGTGGATCGCGCTTGCGCCCAAGAGCTCTCGGAGCGGTGGCGGCTGTTCGCGGCGATCAACTCCCCCCACACCCCCGAGCACTGCCTTGAGGTTCAGTATCCCTTCATCCACACTGTCTTCCCCGACATCCCTACCGTCCCTATGCTCTTTGGGGAGGTGGACGCAGAAGAGGTCGGTGAAGCGCTTGACGAGATCCTGACGTCAGACGACCTGATGATCGTCAGCTCGGATCTCAGCCACTATCATACCAACGAGACGGCGCACAGCATCGATCGGCGCTTGCTCGATGCCGTGCTGGATGGCGATCAAGAGGGCGTCCGGGCGGGCGAGGCCTGCGGTCAGGCCCCCATCCTGACTCTGATGACCATCGCGGAGGCGCGCGGCTGGCATCCGCAACTGCTTGACTATCGCACCTCCGGCGATGTCACCGGCAACGAGAGGCAGGTCGTGGGATACGCGGCGGTGGCCTATGTGGACAAGGCGACCTAGCATATGGCCGCAGACTACCTAACGCGGGAAGAGGGAGAGTTCCTGGTTCGTCTGGCGCGGCGCACCATCGAGAAAGCCCTTGAGCATCCGCCATCTCATTCCTCCGAGCCCCCCATATCTGAGCGCTTGCAGGAACCCGGCGCGACGTTTGTCACACTCAGCACGCGTGCCGGTGCGTTGCGTGGATGTATTGGGTCACTGATAGCGCGACGACCGCTGATTGAGGATGTACGGGCCAACGCCCTGGCTGCGGCCTTCGAGGACCCACGCTTCCCACCCCTGACGGGCTCAGAGCTATCCGACATCGTCGTGGAGGTGTCCGTGCTCACGGAACCGGTGCCGCTGACGTACGATGGCCCGCAGGATCTGGTCAGCAAGCTCCATCCTGGCACCGATGGTGTGATTATCGAACGAGGATGGCATAGAGCGACATTTCTGCCCCAGGTCTGGGATCAGCTCCCCCGACCCGAGGAATTTATGAGCCATCTCTGCTACAAGGCCGGTCTCTCCGCTAAGGCGTGGCGAGAGGGGGATCTGAAAGTCTCCACGTATCATGTACAGAAGTTCGAGGAGGAGGCATAGATCTCGGTCGTCTCCCACGGCTGCAACCTTCGCTTCCAGCCTTCGTAGACATAGATAGAGATAAAACTGCGCGCTAACAACGACCCCATTTCGCGGAGAGGCAGGGAGCGTGCCAGAGACCAAGGAGGCAAAATGAACGAAGAAAATGAAGTCCACACGGAATCCCACGCGAGCGACGAACCCGAAGCTAAGTCGCAACAACGGAACGTCGCGCCGCCCACGCCAAGCGTCAGTCCCAATCAGACACCGGTCCCGCCAACCCCACAGCCGCTCTCACCAAGCGACGAGCGAACCTGGGCTATGCTCGCCCACCTGAGCGTTCTGCTCAACCTGGTCACGGGCTTCCTCGGCGTGGCTGCAGCACTCGTCATCCATCTTGTCTACAAGGACCGATCGAGGTATGTGGCCTATCAGTCCATGCAGGCCTTCCTCTTCCAGCTCATCTTCTGGGCCGGTGGCGGCTTGTTGATCGGCGTCATGTGGGCCGTGGTGGGTGCGCTGAGCGCCGTGCTGATCGGCATCCTGCTGATTCCATTCGCGGTCGTGCTCACACTGATCTTCCTCCTGCTGCCGCTTTTCGCGCTGGTCTATGGGGTAATCGGGGCCGTACAGTGCTCCAATGGCGAGGATTTCCGCTACTGGCTGATCGGTGAATGGGCTTTGAACCTGCTCTAGGCAATAGGAGCCGGTCCAAATCCATCGGGCAACGAACATGTTCCAATACGATTGAGCCCGCTCGGCATTCTAGAGCCGAGCGGGCTGCTCTGATAGGAGCTCAAAGAGATGCAAGAACCGGCCGTCGCCCTCCGCCTTCTGGGTGTCTCCATCCACGACGTGACGATGGAGGAGACGATCCGGTGGATCGATCGATGGATAGAACAAGGCGACGCCCACCAGATCGCCACGGTCAACCCTGAGTTTCTGGTGAAGGCGCAGGAGAATGCCGCCTTCAAAGCCGCGTTGCGCCAGGCCGCGCTGTGCATCCCCGATGGGATAGGCATCATCCTGGCTGCACGTCTTCGCGGCCACCGTCTGCGGGAGCGCGTGGCCGGCTCCGACCTTGTACCACGTCTCGGCGAGGAAGCAGCCCGACGCGGTTGGCGAGTCTTTTTTCTGGGTGCAGCGCCGGGCATCGCGGAGAGAACCGCGACCCTCCTCTCGGAGAGACATCCAGAGCTACCGGTGGCGGGCTATTATGCCGGCTCGCCGGCGGTTGAGGAAGAAGCCGGAATCATCCGGCGAGTCCGGGCCTCGAACGCGGACTTGCTGCTGGTGGCCTACGGCGCACCCAAGCAGGATCTTTGGCTTATGCGCAACCTGGCGCGGACCGGCGCTTCCGTCGGTATCGGTGTGGGCGGATCCTTCGATTTCGTCGCCGGCGTCTCCCGGCGCGCCCCACGGTGGATCCAGCGCCTGGGCTTGGAGTGGCTTCACCGGCTGATCCAAGAACCGTGGCGATGGCGACGGCAGCTGGCGTTGCCCCGGTTCGTGTGGCAAATCCTCTTCAGTCGCGGAGATGACGCCACGCCATCCGATCCCCAGAACCACAGAGCGACCTGATCAATTCACGATAAGTATGGTAAACTAGACTATCCAGCGGTTTGCACTGGATCCGGATCGAAAAAACCGGAGAGTTTTGCCGACGAGCGCACCACGCAGATGGGATGCACAAGGAGCTAGATATGGAGATCTTCCCCGAGGGAGCAGCGCCCCTGTTGGTCGCCGCAGAGCCATTGATCGAGCTGGCCATTGAAGAGGACATCGGGCCCGGTGACGCAACCAGTCTTTCGACCCTGAAACCTGGCGCGATCCTTGAGGGCCGCATGATCGCAAAGGCTCGCGGCGTCATCGCCGGGCTGCCGGTCGTCGAGGCCGTCTTCTGTCGCGTCGATCCCGCCATCGAGTTCACGGCCCAGGTCGATGACGGGCAGGCGATAGAGCCGGGCGAGCTGGTTGCCAAGGTCAGAGGGCCTGCTCAAAGCCTGCTGGCCGCAGAGCGCACGGCCCTCAACTTCCTGCAGAGGATGTCGGGGATCGCGACCCAGACGCGCGAGATGGTAGATGCCGTGGCAACGACGAACGCCACGATTCTGGATACGCGCAAGACGCTGCCCGGATACCGCGAGCTCGACAAATACGCCGTCAGGATGGGCGGCGGACTGAACCACCGGATGTCGCTCTTTGATATGATCTTGATCAAGGACAATCACATCGACGGAGCAGGCGGCATCCAACTCGCCGTCGAGAGGGCCCGCGCGCAATATCCGCACTTGCCCATCGAGGTAGAGATCCGCGATCTGGACGAGCTGCGCGAAGCCCTCGACTGCGAACTGCCGCTGGATCGCATCCTGCTCGACAATATGACCACAGCTGAGATGCGCAAAGCCGTGAGGATCGCGGCGGGACGTGTGCCGCTAGAGGCATCGGGGAATGTCACGTTGGGCAGGGCCGCCGATATCGCGGCAACCGGTGTGGATTACATCTCTGTAGGCAGTCTGACCCACTCCGTCACCGCATTGGATCTCAGCATGAAGGTGAGCCAGCCTGGCGAGAGCGACGAAGCAGTCCAGGCTGCCCTGATCCGACAGGTGAAGGACACGTTCCAGGATCGCCTGGTGATTTTGGGGCATCACTATCAGCGGGATGAGGTGATCCAGTTCGCGGATTTCCGAGGCGATTCTCTCGAGCTCTCACGTCAGGCCACACAGACCGACGCGGAATATATCGTCTTCTGCGGCGTGCACTTTATGGCGGAGGTGGCCGCGATTCTGGCCAAGCCAGGGCAGCACGTCCTGATACCGGATACTACCGCCGGTTGTTACCTAGCCGACACCGCCACATCTGACGATGTAGCGGCAGCCTGGCAGGCGATTGACGCAGCATTGGGCGACGCAGAGGCAGCATTCACGCCGATTACTTACGTGAACTCGTCGGCGGCCCTCAAAGCCTTTTGTGGCGAACGGGGCGGCGGCGTCTGCACATCGGGCAACGCCGACAGGGTGATGCGTTGGGCCTTGGATCAGCGCCCGCGGGTCTTTTTCTTCCCCGATCAACATCTGGGCCGCAACAGCGCATACAAGATGGGATTTGCGCCTCAGGACGTGCTCCTCTGGACGCCGAGAAATCCACCAGATCCCGACGTTATCCGTGCGGCTAAGGTCGTCCTCTGGCCGGGCGCCTGCAATGTCCACCAGCGCTTCCGCCCAGAGCACGTCCAAGCCGTGCGTAGACAATATCCTCAGATTCAGATTGTCGTCCATCCCGAGTGCAAAGCGGAAGTGGTAGCACTGGCCGATGAGAGCGGCTCCACTGCGCGCATCATCCAGCTCATTGAAGCTGCCGAACCGGGAACGCAGTGGGCTGTCGGCACCGAAGCACGCCTGGTGCGACGCCTGCAGAAGGAGCATCCCGAGCAACTTGTCATCTCGCTAGCCGACGTGCCGCCCTTCTGCGCCACTATGAGCCAGATCACGCTCAGCAATCTTGCTGAGACGCTCGGAGCTCTCCAGAGTGGGGCCCTGCGGGGTGAGGTTACGGTCGATCCCGAGATCGCTCATTGGGCTCAAGTCGCGCTGGAGCGCATGCTGGCGCTCTAGCCGCGACGCTAGCTGGGTGAGGGCATATGGCAATTGAGACTGACATTCTCATTATCGGTTGTGGTATCGCTGGGGCCAGTGCGGCATTGCGACTAGCAGAGGATCGCGAGCGGCAGGTGATGGTGATCACCCGCACCTACGATCCAGAGGAGTCGAATACTCGCTATGCGCAGGGCGGCATCGTTGCCCGGGGCGAGAATGATTCCGCAGAGCTCTTGATCCAGGACATCCTCCGGGCTGGCGCGGGGCTGAGTTTACCGAGCGCGGCGCGTCTTCTCGCCTCCAAGGGGCCAAACCTCGTGCGTCAAGTTCTGGCCAACAGACTTGACGTCCCTTTCGAGCGCGAGGCCGATGGCAGTCTGGCTTACACGCGCGAAGGAGGGCATTCGGTCCCGCGCATTTTGCACGTTGGCGATATGACGGGCCACGCCATCGAGAAAGCGCTGATCGACCAACTTCGTGAATGTCCCAACGTAGAACTTTGTCCAGGGCTGACCGCCGTGGATCTGATCACCTCCTCACATCACAGTGAGGATCTACATGCCGTCTACAGGCCAATCACGTGCCTGGGCGCTTACGTGCTCGACCGCGCTGCCAACAAGATCAATCGTGTGCTGGCTAAAGCGACCGTGCTCGCCACCGGCGGTGTGGGACGCATTTACCGGCACACGACCAACCCATCGAGTGCGCGGGGCGATGGGCTGGCGATGGCCGATCGGGCCGGCGCACGGGTCATCAACGCCGAATACATCCAGTTCCACCCAACGACCCTCGCGGTTCCGGGCATGGACAACTTCCTTATCTCTGAGGCAGTGCGGGGTGAGGGCGCCAAACTCTATACGCCAGACGGACGTCACTTTATGGACAAGGTCGCCCCCCGGTGGGGCGACCTGGCTCCGCGGGACGTGGTGTCTCGCGCCATCCACCATGAAATGGTGGAGCACGGCTATCCGCACGTGCTGTTGGACCTTGCCAGGGCCATGGACAAAAGACGGATCCCCGAACGTTTCCCCACGATCTATGAGACGTGTATGCGCGCAGGCATTGACATCACCGAGGAGCCCATCCCGGTGGTCCCTGCCGCCCATTACTTCTGCGGCGGGGTACTTGTCGACTCGGAAGGACGCAGCACGTTGGACAGACTGTACGCCATTGGCGAGGTGAGTTGCACCGGCGTCCACGGCGCCAACCGTCTGGCCAGCACCTCTCTGCTTGAGGGCTTGGTCTGGGGTTATCGGTCAGGTGAGGATATCGCGACCCGTGAGGATCTGATCTCCACGCCGCCAGACCACATTCCTCCTTGGGGAGACGTGAGCGAAGGGGCGGGAGCCGATCCGGTGCTGGCCTATCGCGACTTCCGTACAATCCAGAACATCATGTGGCTCTACGTCGGGCTGGCCCGAAACACCCACCGCCTGGCCCGAGCGCTAAAGGACCTCAACCATTTATGGGAGGTCATCGACGATTTCTACCGGACGACGCGCTTGAACGATCAGCTCATCGGCTTGCGCAATACTGCACAAGCGGCCTGGATCGTGACGCGCGCTGCCTGGCATAATCGCCAGTCACGAGGGGCTCATTATCGCGAGGACGCGGAAATCCATCACGTCATCAACCGGCACGACGCAGAAGGCCCCTTCCCCAGCACCGTGACGTAGGCGGAGGACGGGAAGTCGATCCGGCGCGTTAGGTCAGCCGTCTGGCTGCTTCGTAACCGCACCAGCATAGAGATTGTGACGCAGCAGATAAGATGCCACGGGGGCAGGCAGCAGGCCTTGGTGATGGAGCGACAGTGGGGAGTGCCCGGCGCGCAGAAGGTCCCTCAGCTGCGTGGACGAGATATCGGGCGTCTCTACCTCCGGAAGGAGAATGACGCGCCCGCGGCTGTGGGTCATCGCGCGCACAAAGGAGCGATTCAGCGGGTAGTCCGGTCTGGGGCAGATGGCGAGGTCGGCCAGGGCAAGGATCCGGTCGGGGCGATGCCACCGCGCAAACTGGGGATGTGGCCCCGAGACGAGCTCACTGCTGATCAGGAAGATCAACCTGGTTCCGGGCGCGGATCTCGCTTGAAGCAGCAGCAGCGTCTCGGCCGTGTAGTTCGGTCGGGAGCGACGGCGGGCCAGCTCCGCCTCCACATCGCTGGTCCTGACCGAGACCGAGTCCAGCCGCCGCGCGATCTCCTTGGCCGCAAGCTCGCACATCGCGAATCGATCGCGGTACGTGCCTGGAAGGCGCTCCTTGGCATCGCCTACCGGATTGCGGCGGTAGACAGGCACCAGCAGAATCTCAGCAAGCGGGTAACCGCGGGCGATGAGCCGCGTGGCAGATCGGGCCACCATCTGCACATGGCCCGTATGGACCGGATCCGCCGACAGTCCGAAGACGAGTTGCGCTATCCTCATATCTATCGCGCCTCAGTGCTGCCGTCTGACCCGGACCCTAGGACGTCCCGAATCCGCTGAGCCATCCTCCGCGCTCGGACCGGCGCATCGCCGATGTGCTCTCGAACGTCAAAGAGCGCGCGGACCTCCGCCGAGCTCAGGTAGCGCTGGAGCCGCGAATCTTCACTCAGCCGATGTGGGAGCGGGTTCTCCGCCGCGCCAGCGTGAACGGCTTGCCACGCGACCATCGCGTGCTCGCGAATGACCTCGTGCATCTCCTGACGGTCCGCCCCAGCACCGACGAGCGCCATCAGAACCCGCTCCGTGGCGGCAAAGTCACCATAGATCGCGAGATTGCGCTCGATGGCGCTCGTGTAGATCCTCAGATCGCCGATGACGCGCTGGGCAGTGCTAAGTAGCTCATCGACAGCCAAGAACGCCGTCGGGAGCACCTCCCGGCGATTGCCGGAATCATCCAACGTACGCTCCAAGAGCGAATGGGCGGCATTGTCCCACGCCACCCGCGGCAACGTCGCGACATAGCGGGCCAGGGAGTTCATATTCTCCGAGCGGACGGGGTTGCGCTTAAAGGGCATCGCCGAGGAGCCGACCTGCTGCTTCCCGAAGGGCTCACTCCACTCTCCGATGGGCGGGGATTGCAGCAGGCGGAGATCAAAAGCGAACTTGTAGAGGGAACCTGCCAGGCCTGCGAGCGCGTTGAGCACCAGCCAGTCCTGCTTACGCGGATAGACTTGCGTCGTTACGGGGAAGGCCGGCAGCGCCAGCGCTTCCATGACGCGCGCCTCGAGCTCCGCGGGGGACATGTCAGTGTCCGCTAGCAGCGCAGCGTAGGAGGCTGAGGTGCCCACCGCTCCCTTTATGCCCTTGCCTCGCAGATTGGCCCGCAGCCGCGCCAGCTCCTCGTAATCCATCAGAAGGTCCTGCGCATATTGCGCCAGCCGATAGCCGACCGTCGTCGGCTCCGCGGGCTGAAGGTGCGTGAAGGCCATACAGACCTGCTCGGCCCGAGCGTCGACCGCCTCTGCCAGCGTCTCAAGCAGACTACGAAGTGAAGCCAGGACGAGGTCGAGGGACTCGCGAATGCGCAGGACCTCGACATTATCCGAGATATCCATGCTCGTCGCGCCAAGATGGATAATGCCCCCACCCACCGGACACTGCTCAGCATAGGTCCGCACCTCGGCCATCAGATCGTGGTGGATCTCCTCGTCGATCTCGGTGGCCCGGGCGATGTCGACTTCCTCCTGATGCGCACGCAGGTCCGCGAGCTGCGCCTCGGTAACCAGACCGGCCTCGTGCTGCGCTGCCGCCAGGGCGACCCAGACGCGACGAAGCAGGCGCCGTTTGTGAAGCTCGGACCAGATCTCGTGCATCGCCTCACCACCATAGCGCCACGTAAAGGGTGAGAGATAGGTGTCGTGGGAAAACGTCAGCTTGGGCATGCACCGTCCTCCTCTACATCACAATGATCTGGTCCCGCTCGGGGCCGACGGAGACAAACCGCACCGGTGCGCCGGCCAGCTCGGCGATCCTCTCTATGTAAGCCTGAGCTTCTACAGGCAACTCCTCCCAGCGGCGGACCTTTCTTGTATCGGAGAGCCAACCGGGCCACGTCTCGTAAATCGGCTCCACCTTCTCCTGGATCGGCGTATCGGGCACGTGATCCAGCACCTCGTCGCCAAGGCGATAGCCCACGCAGATCTTGAGCGTCTCAAAGGCATCCAGTATATCGATCTTGGTCACAGCAATGCCGGTGAAGCCATTGAGCCAGCTCGCGTAACCGATCGCGACGCCGTCGAACCAACCACACCGACGGGGACGACCGGTGGTGGCGCCGAACTCCTCCCCCTCCTGACGCAGCTTCTCACCCATATCGTCAGTGAGCTCGGTTGGGAAGGGTCCACCGCCCACGGAGGTCGAATACGCCTTGACGATACCCAGTACATCATCGATAGCGCTGGGGGGAATGCCGGCGCCGACACATGCCCCACCAGCCGTAGGCGATGAGGAGGTCGTGTAGGGATAGATGCCCCAGTCGAGATCCCGCATGACGCCGAGCTGGCCCTCCAGCAGCACGCGCTGACCTGAGCGCACGGCATCCCGCACGATCGGCAACGCGTCGACGATACAGTCTCCCAGCTTTTCCCGCCAGGTGGCACACTGCGCCATCAATTCGTCGACCGTCACCTCCGGAAGGCCAAAGAAGGCCAAATCGCGGTTCTTCCGAGGTATCAGCATCTCCAGGCGCTGGCGCAGACGGTCGGGGTCGAGAATATCACCGACACGAATGCCATGTCGCGCGGCTTTATCGGAGTAAGTCGGACCGATGCCGCGCTTCGTCGTTCCCACTTCCCACCCTTCCTTGCGCGCCGCCTCCTCCGCACCATCCAACTGGCGGTGGAAGGGCAGCACCAGGTGGGCCCGCAGGTCGACGATGAGGTTGCTCACGTCCACACCCGCTTCCTGCAGCTTCTCCATCTCCTCCACAAGGGTGTCGAGATTCGCGACGGTCCCGGCCCCGACTAGACATCGCGTCGCAGGGTTGAAGATCCCCGACGGGATCAGGTGCAGCGCGAATTTACCATAATCGTTCAGGACGGTATGGCCCGCATTGTCTCCCCCCTGAAAACGGATCACCAGGTCCGCGCGCTGGGCCAGGTAGTCAACAATACGTCCCTTGCCCTCATCACCCCATTGCGCACCCACAACAGCTGTTACTGGCATAAAGTCCTCCCTCTTGAACGTACAGTATCGATGGACGCCCGCAACATCGCGCGGGGCCGCAGTATGATGCGGGCCCGCAGGGTCGTGCGGGAGAGAACAGCGCGCTCGCCTATGGCTCGCGCCTACAGGGACGTAGCCGGCAGGCGAGCAGGCTATCACGATCCTCTGAGGCAGGACCTCGTAGGTGCAGGCCGCGTCCGATGCACCAGGGCCGGCCCAGCAGCCATCCACAGTGGTCCTGCCTATCTATTATAGCTGATTGTGACTCAAGCTAAACAGCCTTAGGACACGT
>CAZPJP010000030.1:3313-33705 GCA_964586915.1 uncultured Anaerolineales bacterium | reverse complement strand
CTGGGCGCCCGCGCAGAGCCAGCGCCGCTTTGAGATCGTCGGTGGGGAGGAGTAGGTCGCTTCTCTATCTTCACAGAGTTTGCGCCTTGCAGGCGTTGCGCCTTGCAGGCGTTGCGCTGTGCAGGCGTAGGCGCATGGTAACCGATGAATCGGTCACTACGAACGCATACTACGAACGGGTGGCAGGGCTGGATACAGTTGCCTGGGCACCCGGTCTGGAAGAGCGTGCGTCAGAGGTTGGTAAGCTGAGCGACGAGCAGGTCGAGGGCGGTCTCGACGGGAACCTCACCGCGCTTGATCGAGAGATCTGTTGTCACGAGCAGGCGGTAGGCCTCCCGGAGCTGGGTGGGGCTAAATCGGCTGGCCTGCGCATGGACCTTTCGAACGACGTAGGGATGAAGCTTCAGTCGCGAGACGATCCGCTGCTGTGGATAGTGACGATCCATCAGCCAGCGAATCTGGATCAGCAGGCGAAACTGCCGGACGATCATCCCGAATATCCCAAGGGGATGCTCACCGACATCCAGCAGACGATGGAGGTGTGTGGCTGCGCGACGAGGGTCACGCTCACCCACGGCGTCAACCATCTCGAAAATCACGTCCGCCGACTGCACGTAGGGCACCATCACGTTTACGTCCTCGGCGGTGACGGTATGCCGCTCACCGGCATAGAGGAGTAGCTTCTGAATCTCCTGATCGAGAAGCTCGAGATTGTCCCCGATGTTGCGAGCCAGGCGCGCAGCAGCTCGCGGTTCAATCTGACGATCATATGCCTCGACACGCTGGCGCACCCAGAAGGGCAAATCCCTGGCGCCAGGCAGTGCGAAGTGATGCACCCGAATCCCGATATCTTTCGCGCGCTTCAAAGCAAAATGCGTCCGGGGCAGCGTGGCGCCCTCATCGAAGATCAAATGGGTCGTCGGAGGGACATCGGCAAGAAGGTCGACGATCTCCTCGGATTCCTGCTTACTTGCCTTCGCCAGAACGTCGCGCGCGATCACGATGCGCGCTTCCCCGAGAAAGGGCACCACGCTGTACGCGCGTCGCAACTCACCTAGGGGTACCGGTCCCTGCAGGATTTCGGTATTCAAGTCCCTGAAGTCCGGCGCCACACCAGACTCAGCGACGATCTTGGTCAGCGCCTCCTGCCGCAGCAGCCTGTTTTCACCATGGAGCAGATAGAGCATCGCTCAGACCCGGCGAGTGTGCACCCGCACTCGTCGCAAAGTGCCATGATAGTCTGTGAAAATCGACGAGATCTCCACCTGGCTCAGGTTCGGATCCGTCGTAACCCTGCTCTGAACCCACCTTGCTAAGGGGTTCGCCACCACCAGTGCAATGACGTTGAACAGAATTGCCTGCGGCACCCGCTCAAGAAAAGCGAGGTACCTAGATCGAGAGGAACGACCATCGCCCTGGCCAAGATGGCCAGCACCGAGCCCCACCACCGTGGCAAGCGTGGTCAATGCCGCTGTGATCACCAAGTTCGTGCCACAGTTCTCGTGCACCGCGAGTTGGGATTCGCCAGCCTTCAACGCGCCGAGCGCCTGACGGGCAGCGAGGTTGATCTCCTCCGTCGTCAGGGACGAGTAAAGGGTGAATCCCGCCGGGCTCGAGAAGCCCACCACCTGCGAGCCTGGATACCGTCTGCTAAGCAGGTTGATCGTCGCGTGCTCGAGTGCGTGGTTCTGTCGCACACGTTGCAGATAGCTTTTGACCACCGCTCCGATTGATTTCATCTAGTCCATCCTTTCGCCAGTCAACTCCGGCGCACCGTCAGGATAGGCAATGACCACGAGGCGATTGGCCAGGCTGCCGTAAGGATGGCACGTCACCAGCGTCAAACGCTCGTCCGGCGTCTCCTGAATATAACGCGCGTTCTCCCGGCGCACCGACAGAGGCTGACCGGCCTCACGCAGAATGTACTTCTCCCCAACACGATAAGTATAGAGGACCCCGTCCTCACCCTCCACGAAGATCTCTGCGCCGACCTCCACTTTGTAGAGATCGCGAAAGACCTCCCCATTAGAGGTGTTGTGACCGTTGAAGACGGTATTACCTGCCACCCCAATCTTCGACGAGGTGTTATGCCAGCCCGCAGCACGCCAATCCGGCACATCCCAGATCGCGTTGCTCTGTCCACCCACCGTCTCAAGGATCCAGCCAATTGGCACGACCGGGGCCACAACCTGAATCGCCGGAATCGAAACCGTCAAGGGCGTTGTACCCTCCCAGACAGGGGTCGGAGAGGCGACCGTGGTCGGCGCGGGTGTGGGGACAACCGGCGTTGCCGTCGCTATATCCGCCCTCGCCACATCTCCAGATGTGGGGGGAGGCGTCTCGGCGTCCGTCGCCGCTGCGGCGGACTCAGTTCCGTCCGCCTCTGGCAACAGGACGGGCGGCTCGTTCGTCACCGTCACGTCGGTGCCCAGAGGAGGGGCAGTGGGAATACGCTCGCTGTAGAGCAATGTCTCGACATACGGCACGAATTGAGGAACAAAGAGAACAAGCCCCACCACAACCAGAGCTATGCCCCCCCAAAAGAGGAGACGCGACAGGGTAGCTTTCCAAGTGCTCATAGACGGCTAACTCCACGGTCATCCATCAGGACCGTCGATACCTCACGACCGGACTCAGTCCTCAGAGTCGCGCTGGTAGACGTCAGGCTTCAGAACGCCAATATACGGCACATTGCGATACTGTTCAGCGAAGTCCAAACCATACCCCAACACGAACTCATTCGGTATCTCGAATCCAACAAAGTCGACAGGCACGTCAATCTCACGGCGGCTGGGTTTATTCAGGAGGGTCACCACCCGCACGCTGATCGGATTACGGGTCGCGAAGTTCCGCAGAATGTAATCCAACGTGTGCCCCGTGTCAACAATGTCCTCCACGATCACCACGTGACGCCCCTCAATGCTGGAGGCAAGGTCCAAGAGAATCCGCACAACACCACTGCTTGTCGTCCCTGCACCATAGCTTGAGATCTCCATGAAATCGAGCTCATGGCGAAATGAGAGATGCCGCGTTAGATCTGCCAGAAACATGAAGGCGCCTTTGAGAATACAGACGAGAATCGGCAGATCCTCATCAGTATAGCGGGCGTTCATCTCAGACGCCAACGCAGCAATGCGCTCCTGGAGCTCCTCCTCAGTGATCAGGACGCGCTCTATGTCATCAAACATCGACATGCCGCACCTCATTTCTCATATACGCGGGGCTTCAACGCCCCAATGTAGGGAAGAGTGCGGAACCGATCGGCATAGTCCAGGCCGTAGCCGACGACCCAAACGTCGGGAATCGAGAAACCCAGGTAATCCATAGGGACCTCAACCTTGTGGCGGTCAGGCTTGGAGAGCAACACCGCAGTTCGGAGCGAGGCGGGCTGCCGGGCCTCGAAAAGCCGGTAGAGATAGCGCAGCGTGTAGCCCGTGTCAAGGATATCCTCAACAATGAGAATGTGACGACCCGCCACATCCGCGCGTGTATCCATGATGAGCCGCACCGCCCCGGTTGCCTCCGCTTTATCAGCGTAGCTGGAGAGCGCAATGAAGTCAACGCGGTGGGGCACCGTCAAGCGACGAGCTAGGTCGGCAAGAAAGATAAAGGCCCCTTTGAGCACCCCCACCAGAAGAAAGTCCTCATTGTGGATTCCTTCGTAGTCGGCGCTGATGGCATCTGCCATTTCCTGGACCCGCTGCTCAATCGCCGATTCCTCGAGCAGCACGTAGTCAACAGAATCAGGAACCGGCACCGACATCGCAACCTCCTCCTTCGGGGACCCGATGAGGCACCTCGTGATGTTCTCGGCACCGGGCCTCATAAACCTCGCTAGCACCCACTAACAGAACCGGATCCTCATAGCACGCGGGCCGGCCCTCAATCAGTCTCTGCGTGCGACTGGCAGGCTGCCCGCAGATAACACAGATCGCCTGGAGCTTATCCACTTTCTCGGCAATAGCCAGCAGTTGGGGAATCGGGCCAAAAGGAACGCCACGGAAGTCCATGTCGAGACCCGCACAGATCACGCGCTTGCCCTGCTCCGCCAGCTCGTTACAGAGCTCGACGACGTCATCCTCGAAAAACTGGACCTCGTCGATGGCCACAACATCCGCCTCAGGGCTCAACTGCTGCAGAAGCTCCTCGCCATCTTTGACGGGCAGTGCGTTCAGCTGTAAACCATTATGTGATGCAATCGCCTTCTCGGCATAGCGCACGTCGACGGCAGGCTTGAAGACCTGAATGCGCTGCCGAGCGATCTCAGCTCGGCGGAGGCGCCGGATGAGCTCCTCGGTTTTGCCGCTGAACATACTCCCGCAGATGACCTCAATCCACCCGGGCGATTCGTCCGTCCGCATACCTGCTCCTGGCGCATACATGCGCTCCTGGCACATAAAATACATGTGCTCACGGCACATAAAATACATGTGCTCACGGCGCATAAAATAGAACAAGGCAGGGGAGTGTCCCCTGCCTTGTTGTCCATTGCTTTATGCAGCCTCAGCCGCCGTCGCTTCTTCGGCTGCCGCCGCGTCTTCAGTCTCCTCGACTTCCTCGGCTTCCTCTCCAGCGGGCTCATCGCCCGGTAAGACGTAGCCTCGAGAACGGAGACTGCGCTTGGTGTCGGCCAGAGCCTTCAGACCGACCCCCTTGATCTCAGTCAGACCCTCGTCTCCCTTTTCCTCAAGGAGATCGAGAATATCGCCCACCTTCGTGAGTCCGGACTCGGTCAAGAGGTTCTCAACCCGGCTAGCCAACTCGAGCTCCTCAACAAGCAACTCGGGTGAGGTTCTGGCTGCTCGCCTGCGCTCTGCTTCGGCCAAGGCCTCTTCGCGCGCCCGCAAGCGACGCATAAAGCGATCAACCTGACCCTCGGTGTCAACAATGCGCTGCTCACCCGTGAAAAACGGGTGGCATTCTGAGCAGACATCGGTGCGGATCTCCGGCTCTGTCGCGCCGACGGTCCAGGTATTGCCACAGGCGCAGATGACCTTTGCCTCAGGGTACCAGGTAGGGTGCAGGTCCTCTTTCATACGGTCACCTCCAACTCAGGGACTACATTGACGCGCTTGCGACCGTGCCTAATGTCGTAGTTTACGACGCCGTCGACAAGCGAGAACAACGTATAGTCCTTACCCAGCCCCACGTTTTCGCCGGCTTTGAGGTGCTCGCCAACCTGGCGCACAAGGATGTGACCGGCCCGAACACGCTCGCCACCGTACTTCTTGACACCACGGCGCTTAGCGTTGCTGTCGCGGCCGTTGGTACCTGTAGCTTTCTTGCGAGCCATCGTTATGCTCCTTCTACAATCTCGTCGACCCGCAGGCGCGTGTAGAGCTGGCGGTGTCCCATGCGGCGTCGATAGCGTTGCTTCGGAATGTATTTGAAGATGCGGATTTTCGGACCGCGGAATTCCTCCACCACGGTCGCGCGAACCTTGGCCCCCTCAACGGTGGGCTGGCCCACAGAAACCCGATCCTCGTCAGCCAGCAACAGGACCTCGTCCAGCTCGATCTGCTCGCCTGCCTCATAGGGTAGACGCTCAACAATGAGCTGGTCTCCAACAGATGCTTTGTACTGATGCGCTCCGCTCTTGATAACTGCGTACACGTCTTTCCTCCCCATTACACAATAGAAGCCGATCCCTCACAGGGTCGGCAGCCTATGAATTATAGCTGGGACGGGGGATTTGTCAACCACTTTCGCTTTGTTGTCGGACTTTCCGCTCAATCCCCTGCCAATGCGTACCCCGCCAGTAGATTTTACCACACTTGGGACAGCGGTGGAACGTCTTATGTGTCTTCGCTACGTAGGCCGGTATGTGCCCGCGCGCCTCCTCAGGTGACACCTCTCGAAGCGGCTCGTTGCACTCCATACAACGCGACGGCGCGGCTTCTGGCGGCGAACCCACCACCTTCGCTACCTGCGCAATCTGCTCGGAGAGCCCATCGGTCGCGATCAAGACCGTCCGCAGCCCTGGTCTCCGGGCGAGTTCGCGGTCCCGCGTAAGCAGAACCCGGCCCTCAGCCCGCGCTCGATGGGCGACCATTTCGCGATTCCCCTCCAGGTAACGACAATCGTACCGCAGGAGTCGAAGCCACCGAGCGAGTTTACCCAGCGTGCCGTCGGCCAGAAGCCGAACCACCGTGTCTTCCCCGTGCACAGACTCCATCACGTTTAGTTTACCAGTAAGCAAGAGAAAGCCGAAAGTTGCTTTTCCATGGTTTCACGGTAGAAAGAGTCAGTTTGACGACCCTAGGCTTTGCCCCTTGCGTTAGAATATATGTTCTGGTAGAATCAGGTGGGAGCGGGTACCTCAATGGCCAAACACAACACGCGCTGGATCTGTCAGCAGTGCAACTGGAGTTTCGTCCGCTATATGGGCAAGTGCCCCAATTGCGGGAGCTGGGACAGTCTCGTCGAGACGGTCATGGATCCCGAGCCGGATGGCGCCCCATCTGCGGCTGCGCTTCCCTACGGTACGGAAAGCCCCAAGCCGCTCAGCCAGGTCGAGATCGGCGCGGTACCGCGGATCCCCATCCCGATGGGGGAGTTCTCCCGAGTCCTTGGCGGCGGGCTGGTGCCTGGATCCATCGTGCTGATCGGTGGAGAACCCGGCATCGGCAAATCGACCCTGCTGCTACAGATCGCTGCGATATTAGGAGACGCTGAGGCGCCGGTGCTCTATGTGTCGGGCGAGGAATCGCCGCAGCAAATTCGCATGCGGGCAGACCGACTGGACATCAAGGGAGATCCACTGTACTTGCTGTCAGAGACGGAAGTGGGTACAATCCTGGCCCAGGCCGATGCGATGCAACCAAACGTTCGCGCGCTGGTGATCGACTCCATCCAGACGATGCATACCGAGGACCTGACATCAGCTTCGGGCAATGTCAGCCAGGTGCGGGAGTGCGCCAGTCGCTTTCAGCGATGGGCCAAGCGACAAGACATCCCCGTCTTCATCGTAGGACACGTCACCAAACAGGGAGCGATCGCCGGGCCAAAGGTCCTAGAGCACATCGTCGACACCGTGCTCTATCTGGAGGGCGACCCTTTCCACGCCTACAGGTTGCTGCGCAGCGTCAAGAACCGCTTCGGGGCAACGTCCGAGGTTGGGGTCTTCGAGATGCAGGCGCGGGGGATGATCGAAGTTCAGAACCCCTCCGAGGCATTCCTCGCCGAGCGGATGGTGAATGTGCCCGGCTCTGCCGTGGCCATCACCATCGAGGGCACCCGACCGTTGTTGGTCGAAGTCCAGGCCCTGGCAAGCCCTACGAGCTTCGGAAACCCCCGGCGCACGGTGAATGGGCTCGACACTAACCGACTGCTGTTGACCGTTGCCGTCTTGACGCGCCGCGTCGGACTCCATCTCGGGGAGCAGGACATCTTCGCGAACGTCGTCGGCGGACTGCAGATACAAGAGCCAGCCGCGGACCTGGCGCTAGCGCTGGCGCTCACGTCGAGCTTGCGCGATCAATCCCTGCCGGCCGACGTTGCTCTCGTGGGCGAGGTTGGACTCTCCGGTGAGGTCCGCTCGGTGGGGCAGCTGGAAGCGCGGCTCAGCGAGGCCGCTCGCCTTGGATTCACACGCGCCATCATCCCCAGACGCCTGGGACGGAATGAGCTCAACCCGCCCAGGGGCCTGGAGACGCTTCAGGTACGCTCCGTCCGCGACGCGATCCAGGCCGCGTTCAATAGCGCGTGATGTCACCCGCGGTGTGCCGTTTGGTCTGGTATAATGGTGATGAGCAGGTAGGCCGAATGGACGGAACGGAGATATGACAAAGCGTAGCTCATCATCACGCTCTCGAACACGCTCCTCCCGCAGGAAGCGCCGTACTCCCCTGTGGCAACGCCTATCTCACGATCAGAAATTGGATCTCCTGGGTTGGATTCTGGTCACCCTGTCGGCCCTCACGATCCTGAGCATGCTCTCCTCGCAGCAGGGCCTGCTGACCCAGTGGTGGATATCCTCGCTGGAGCAGCTCTTTGGCTGGGGACGCTATATCGTGCCGGTCTTCCTGGGCGCCTTCGGTCTCTGGCTGGTGCTCCGGCATTTCGGCGATCGAATCCCCACCCCAGACCCCGAACAGGTGGTCGGGGTCGTGCTGGGGTTCTTCGTCGCCGTGACGTCGATGCATTTCATCGTCAGTTGGATGTGGCCAGCGGTGGATCTGTACAGCCTGGGGCGCTCGGGTGTCGGTGGCGGCCTACTCGGTGCGCTGTTGTTGGATACCGGCGTCCAGTGGCTGGGGCCCGCGGGCATCGTCTTCACGTTGCTCATCGGCTGGATCATTGTCATCACCTTCACGCTCAGCGTCTCGCCGGCCGAGGCGGTCCAAAAGCTCGCGGAATGGCGGGTGCGTCTTCGCGAGCGCTCCGAGAAGCAGACTGAGAAGGATATCTCACAGAAGGCGGTACCGAAGGAGGTGCTGGCAGGCGCTTCCTCGGACGAGAAGAGATCGAGGGCAATGATCCTAGGCGGCGAGGACGAACCAGCGGCTCCCAAGATCAATGTGGCCTCGCGTCCAGGCAATGGTCAAGGAGAGCTCAACATCGCGCCGTTGGAGGTCGGCACCCAAAACTGGCGGCTGCCCGCGGTGGACGACATCCTTGAGGAAGGGAGCGAGCAATACTACAGCGAAGATCTCGTACGTAAGCAGGTCCGCCTCATTGAGGAGACCTCGGCGAGCTTGGGCGCGCCGGTAAGGGTCACCGAGATCAACCAGGGACCGGTCGTGACCCAGTTTGGGGCGGAGCCCCTCTTCATCCCCGGGCGAAGTGGGAAAAAGACCAAGGTCAAGGTCAGTAAGATCGCGAACCTGGCCGACGACCTGGCGCTCTCCCTTTCAGCACGCAGCATCCGCATTCAGACCCCGATCCCCGGCAAGGGTCTGGTGGGAATCGAGGTGCCCAATGAAGAGGCGGCGATCGTGTCGTTACGCGACGTTATGGACTCCGAGAGCTTCACCAAGCTCAAGGGTCGCTTGCGTCTGGGCCTGGGTCAGGATGTCTCAGGGCAGGCCGTGGCGGCCGATCTCAGGGCAATGCCACACCTTCTGATTGCAGGGGCTACCGGCGCAGGGAAGTCCGTCTGTATCAACGCCGTCATCACGTCACTTCTGCTCCAGAACTCGCCAGACACGCTCCGTGTGATTATGATTGATCCTAAGCGGGTCGAGCTGACGCAGTATAATGGGATACCACATCTCTTGGCGCCGGTGATCTCCGACGTCGAACGGGTCGTCCCAACGCTCAAGTGGGTGACGCGGGAGATGGACAGTCGCTACCGTCGCTTCGCGTCCATCGGGGCGCGCAACGTCGACGATTATAATCATCGCGTGAGAAAGGGTAGCGAGGGATCGGTCATCCCCTATATCACCGTGTTGATCGACGAGCTGGCGGACGTGATTATGCAAGCGCCGGACGAGACCGAGCGGGTCATCTGCCGCCTGGCGCAGATGGCGCGGGCCACCGGGATCCATTTGATCATTGCAACGCAGCGCCCCAGCGTGGATGTCGTCACCGGCCTAATCAAAGCGAACTTCCCCGCTCGCATCGCGTTTGCCGTCGCGTCCTCTGTGGACTCCCGCGTCATCCTCGACATGCCGGGCGCGGAACGCCTGCTGGGACGGGGTGATATGCTCTTTATGCCGCCCGACGTCAGCCAGCCGCTGAGGCTTCAGGGCGCGTTTGTGTCTGACCGGGAAATCGAGCGGCTTATCAGATTCTGGCGGAACGCCGTAGAGCCGAGTGAGGTTGATGAGATCGACACGCTTTCAAAGGGCGGCCTGACGGTGGAGGAGGTTGCCACACAGCCCGCGCTCTTCCCGACCTTCGACGAGCCAACATCCTCTGAGTTCGAGTTCGAGGACGAACTGCTTCCGGCAGCTGTGGAGGTCTTCCTTGCCGAGAATCGCTGCTCGACCTCGCTGCTACAGCGCCGTCTACGCATCGGTTACACGCGGGCAGCGCGCCTTATGGACCTCCTCACGGATCTCGGTGTGGTAGCCGACGAGATGAAGGGTCAATCACGGAAGGTCAACCGGGCCGTTGCTGAGGAGTTGCTCAGCTCCATCAACACCGGAGAGCCAGCGTCGGACAGTCCGCCGTTCTGAGCTTGCTCTCGTCAGACGTGCTTCGATGACGACGCACCCAGGGCGCAGCTGCGAAATGGTCAATCTTGCAGGTGCTCCCTAAGCTCGGACCAGGAGACCTGTCGCTCAGGATCAGCCGGCTCGTTGACCACCCGGTGGACTGCGCGCTTGATCTCCTGCGGATCAAAGCCCTCCATCTGATCGGCGAGTAATGCTATGGTCGAGGTCTCGTCTTCCGTCAGCTCCCGACCGATCTCGGCTTCGAGCTGGGCCAAGGCCAGGAACAGGGCTCGCTGGTGTTGATCGAGATCGTGCGCCTCCGGACAAGGAGATACTGTGCCGTCTAGGCAGCAAGCTGCATCGCGCTCACATTTGGAAGACGCGGACCCACGGTTGGATCTCGCAAGCGTGGAGGGATGGCTCTTCGATCTGGATGGCACACTGATGGATACGGATGACCAGGCGGTGGAGGCTCTGGCCAAGCGGCTCACATTTGTTGGCGCTCGACGCGCGAAACGACTGGCTCGCCGGCTCGTGATGCTCAGTGAAACGCCCATGAATCATATGATGACGGTTCTGGATCTCTTCGGGCTCGATCCATGGGTCTTTGCGTTGCGCCGATGGCTGAACGGAAAGGCAAAACCTACCTTCCGGCCCATTGCAGGTATCCGACCGGTGATCGCGCGTCTCAGTGAACAGGCGGAACTAGCCGTCGTCTCAACGCGCGCACGCGCCGATGCCATCGCCTTCCTGAGACAACACGACCTCGATCGCCATTTCGAGCTGATCGTGACGCAAGAGACGACCAAGCGGCTCAAACCGCATCCGGAGCCCATCCTGTACGCTGCTCAGCAGCTTTCGCTGTCCCCTCGCGAATGTGTGATGGTAGGGGATACCGTGGTCGACATCCTGGCAGCCCGGCGGGCCGGAGCGTGGGCCATTGGGGTGCTGTGTGGATTCGGTGAGGAGCGCGAGCTGCGCCGCGCAGGCGCTCATCTGGTGTTGGCATCGACGGCGGACTTACTGCCGCTTCTCGCCACGCAACAGGAGCTGACGCCGTCATAGTGTAAACAGGAGCCGCCGGCCTGGTCCCGAGCAGCGAACGAGAGTTACACGCCCGCTTAGGCATAGCATCGAGCACGACCGATGCTATGAAGGAGCGAAGATAGCGATGAAGAGACACAGCTACATTCCTATTCTGATCCTTCTCATAGCGGCATGTGCAGGATCTCCGACCCCAGAGCCTACGCCGGAGGAGGCGACACCGGTGGTGGCTGCGGCGGAGCCGACGGCAGAGCCGACGCCAACACCGCGCCCACCTGAGGCAGACGCCCCAGACGCGCACCGGGAAGCGCGCCTGAGGATGGTAGAGCGGACCATTGCAGCGCGGGGCGTCGAGGACCCGGACGTGCTCGCGGCTATGCGCGCTGTGCCGCGCCACGAGTTCGTGCCGAGCGAGTACGTCAACCAGGCCTATGAGGATCATCCCCTGCCCATCGGCTACGGGCAGACCATCTCTCAGCCCTACATCGTGGCGTGGATGACCGAACTGCTCGCGCTGGAGCCCGGCGACAGGGTATTGGAGATCGGGACCGGCTCCGGCTATCAGGCAGCCGTGCTGGCGGAGATGGAGGGTGTAGAGGTCTACACCATCGAGATCGTCCCTGAACTGGCGGAACAGGCCGCCGAGCGACTGCAGAGGCTGGGCTACGAAAACATCGAGGTCAAGGAGGGCGATGGCTACTACGGATGGCCCGAGCACGCGCCCTACGACGCCATCATTGTGACCGCCGCGCCCGACCATCTGCCGCAGCCGCTGGCCGAGCAGCTCCGCGATGGCGGGCGTCTGGTCATACCAATGGGCCCCCCGGGAGGATTTCAGACCCTGTGGCGCTTCACCAAGGAAAACGGTGAACTGCTGACCCAAAACCTCGGAGGCGTCAGATTCGTACCCTTCACCGGTGAGGGTATTGAGCAGCCTTAGGCCGTTCTAGGGACAAAGGTGTCGTCCCGCGTCACCGGGCGCCAACGCCTGGCGATCATCCAGGCGCCGCCGTAGCAGAGCGCGCCGATGACGAGCACCCAGATGAAGCCCGTCGATAGGGCGACCAGCGCTGAGAGCACCGACGCGACCACCGACAACGCCCCATTCACCGCCCAAGCCCACGGCAGCCACTCCGGCACCCGCGCGCTCAGGTAGGCGAGGCCGGTTGGGAAGGGTATCCCCATAAGAAATCCCCCGGGAGCCAACAGCAGCACCGTGGCAATGAGGCGGACCCCCCACAACAGGCCAAGCAATGCCTCGAAGATCGCGGGCAGGACGACGGCGTAGATCGCCACCAAGAGGACAAGCGCAATAAGAATGTGGCGCAGCCTGTTTCGAAGGCGAGCAGCCAGCGCGCTTCCAATCCCGGAAAAGAGCAGGAGAGCAAAAAGGACAGCGGTTACAGCATAAGCTGGATGTCCGAGGAAGAGAATCGCCCGCTGCATCAGGGGAATCTCGACAAAGAGGTATCCCACGCCTAGCAATCCGAAGTATGCAAGGTCGAGAGCCGGGTGGTCGACTTCGACAGGGGACGTCCCATCCTGTGTCGCGGCGCGTCCCCCACCCGAACGCCGGAAGATCAAAGCCGGGAGTCCGATCAGCACGGCGGCGGCCCCCAGGCTGAACGCGAGAAGCGCCAATATGACAAAATAACCGGCCCCACCGAAGGGCTGCCAGCTCATTCCCAGCTCTGCCACGATCTGACGCGCCTGTGACCACTTGAAGAAGTGGGCGAAGAACGGATGGTTATCGGTCGGCGGTCGCACATCGAAGGGATAGCTGGCATACCACGCCTCCCGGCTATCGGCCGCGAGGAGCTCGGTGAACGCTTCGTAGTAGACGGGGGTGGGCATCACATTGTAGCGGTTCACCTCCGCCGCACGTATGTCAGGCGCAAAAACCAGGTCGAAGGCGCAATCGTCGGTGAAGTTTCGAATCACGTCGAGCTCCGAATCCGTGAACGGTTGCCGCTTCACCAGGAAGGTCATCATCGCGTACCCTCGAAAGGCCACAATCTGCCGAGACGGATCGCCACCTTGCGCCTCCACGGCTGTCACCGCCAGCGCAAAGGCTCGCAGGGACTCACTCGGTGGGGTTTGCACCCACCTGGAAACTACCAACAGGCCATCTGGTGTGAGGCGGGTCAGGTAATCCCGGAATGCCTGAACGGTGTAACGGTAGTCCTCTCCCAGGCTATAGGCGCCGGACCGAATCGGGCGATAGGGCGCGGTCAGCGCGAGCGTGACGACATCGTAGGACGTCGGAAGCCCGTCGGACCGATCCGATCTGCGGACAAAACTGCGTGGTTCGTCGAGAGCAACGCGCACCCGAGGCTCCTTCGAGTAAAGCGCACCCACCGCTCGCACAACCAGCGGATTAGGCTCCACCGCGACAACGCGGGAGGCACCTTGGGTCAGGGCAATCCAGACCTCCAGCCCACCCTGAGGCGCCAACACCAGAGCGTGGGCTTCAGGGCGCAGCCCGTAGGCTATGCTGGTCGGCATGTAGGCCGCGAAGCGCAGAGGATCGGCTGGCGGCTCGCCCAGGGCGCTCAGCGGCACCTGCAGCACGGGGGTAGGATCGTCCGCATCGACAAAGAGCCCGTGTTGGGGCGGCGGCGACGCCAAATAGCGATAGCTGAGCCCGGGCAGCGAGCGGATCGCAGGGCTATCGACCAGATCGACCCGCGAGAAACCGTTCCAATCTTGATAGATAACACGGGCATCGGGCACCTGCAGGGCATAGCTGAGCGCCTTGTAGGGTGAGAGCATCAGCCTCGCGATTTCAGGACGCCAGATAACCAGGATCGCGGCGAACGCGAGAAGGAGAGACGCGGGAATCCTGAGGGCTCGCATGATCCAGGGTCGCTCGCGCGTCGACGACGGGTCGGCGGGGCGGACCTTCTCGCTAACGGCGAAAGGTGCAGGAGCGTGAACGCCACGCACGCTGAGCAGGAGCGCGGCGCAGCCACCGAGCCCGCCACTGATCCATACCGGCCCCTCCCCGAGGAGCCAGTTAGGCAGCACCAGAGCCATCACACATCCCAGCGCGGATCCTGACAGATTGAGGGCATAGAGGGGGCCCACGGAACCCGGATAGAGGGCGAAAAGCAAGCTGAGGATGGCGCCGCTGCAGAGAAAGGGGAGTGAGAGCGCAAGATAGTGCAGCACCAAGATGATCACCTGCCGCCGATCCCAGGCGATGCTGAAGGAGTCAAAGGGCACCGTGTTAATGAAGAAATAGGCGCCGAAGACACAGGCCCCATACGCCACAGCCAGGGCGGTCAGCGTAAGGCGCGGACGCCGGCGGCCCCAACGCGGCCACAGCACCAGCCAGGTGCCGCTGGCCCCGAAGCCGAGCATGGCAAGACTAACGATCATAAAGGCGAAGTGGTAGAATTGGGCAACCGAAAAGAGGCGCGTCAGGGTGATCTCGAAAGTCAGCGTAGCAGCAGAGAGGAGAAAGAGGCCGGCCATCACGCCAGCGCTCAGCGGCTCACGGCGTGACACGTCACGACTTGAAACGTTATGGCTCGACGCACGCCCGTCTGTCATCGTGCCATCCATGGCGAAGGCAGCACCGGCTTAGGAGAGCACCGGGTACGTGCTACCCCCATGCGGGAAAACCCAGACCTTAGCGTGATTTAGCCGACGCTGCGCCCAGGCAATAGCCTCCTCCACGTCATCGACGAAGATGACGAAAGGCAGTCCGGAGCGCGCCTCCTCGGGAACCGTCGGCGCGTAGACCAGGGTCGTGCAGTGGCGCATAGACTGGAGCGCGAAGTAGAGGTAGAAACGCTCATCGTGGGGCATATCGCCGAGCTTGAGCCGCGGTATCAGCTTGACCAGAAGGGGCGCTAACAGTTTCAGACCCCCACGTTTCAGCGGCAGCTTCCGATCTGCCAATCCAAAGACGCCCAGCCCCTCCTCCGCACGCATCAGGATGATCTGAATGCCGCCGGGCCGCACCGCGCGGATCGTGTTGGCCAGCGCTTTGCTGCCCTGCCGAAGGTCCGTATCCATGGGGTGAGAGGAGGCGATCACCACGTCGGCGGGCCGGGGAATCTTGGCGCCGTAGATCGACGCGCTGATCTGGGCGCCCTCCCGATGGGCCACGATCGGGTCGCCAGCCACGATACGCACCACGTCAAGGGCGCTATTGAGCACGGCGTTGACGAGAAAGACCGGCGCCGTGAGCATCTGAGCCGCGTCCTCCAGGTCGAGACGCATAGGATTCCGCGCGATGGGTTGCCCAACCATATTGAAGGTATCCGGATGAGCGTTGAGCGCGTGGTTATGGCCCACCGTCTCGCGTCCCGCCACACCGGGGACCAGGTTCTTATAGCCGCCCCCAAAGCTGGCGATCAAGTGTGGCTCGATGCACCCGATTGAGACCACCAGGTCGGCCTCGACCACCCGCCTGTTGATCCAGACCTCGGTCCCGCGTCGCGTCGTGCCGAGATGGACGAGGCGATCGACGTCATCGCAATCGTGATTTCGCCATGTCAATCCCTGGGTGACCAGGTCACCGGCGCGTTGAACCACCTCGGACTCGCTCATCGGACGGTGCACACCGAGGGCCGTCAGCAGCGTGATATCCTCTCGGCGCACGCCCCCGGCCTCCAACTCTGCGATCACAGCCGGCAGGATAGCCCCTACGGGCGTTGGCCGGCTGGCGTCGTCGATGACGATCGTCACCTGGGCCTCGGGTTGCACGAGCTCGCGGAGGGGCGAGCTCGCCAACGGTTCTGCGAGCGCACGCGCGACCTCGGACTCAGCGTCCACCGCAGGCTGCGATGTCGCCGGTTCAAGCACGCCGGACAACTCCCACGATGCAGGCAGCGGCAAAGCGATCTCCTCGTGTCCCCAAGGGACCCGCACCACGGTGCTTGGCTGATCAGTCATACCACGGCCTCCTCACCACACCTAAGTCGTCAACGACGGAAACTCATCATAGCCGGAGGTCAGGTCAAGGTGCCGCCCCGACCTCGCCCAACTTGCACCCAACTCAGACGGCATCACGCCCTGATCATAGCAGGCCTCCAGCGTCTCCTGGAGACCCTCCACCCACACCAGGACGTCCTCTCCATGCTCACGATGCCGAATTACGTCCTCTGGGAAATCCACAATCTGGGGCATCGACTCCTGCGCAGCGTTGACGCAGCGGGTGTGGGACGATGCAGCCTCGATGCCACAGGCGAGGGGTGCCCCAGTCCGAACGGCGTCGATGGACTGCCAGAGCTTGTTGGCACCGTCGACAAAGGGATTGCCGTAGTCCTTGATCCGGCCACCCGTGAAATGGGCCACGAGCCGGCCGTCACGACCGTCGAAGTCGACCACGCCCCGCTCGAACTCATACACGAGTGTGGGACCAATCTCCTCGGGCAGAGGATGAGCCGTATAGAAGAGTATCTCAGCCCCAGAGGCCGTATGGCAACGGATCGCAGCGGTGTCGTAGTTCTCGATCGGGTTTGCGCGATAGAGCTCGGCCTGGACGTCCGCAGGACGGGCGCTGGTCTCACGCGTCTCTCCGAGCACATAGAAGCAGTTGTGGAGATAGTGGGCTGTGGCGTTGTTGGCCGGGCTGTCCAGAACCCATCGCCCGTCGCTCGTCCTAATCAGCCCCGCCCAACTGTTCCGGGCATAGTACGATTTCGGGCGCGGCCACAGCACCTTGGTTCTGAGACGCAGGGGCTCGCCAAACTCGCCAGCCATGATGTCCTTCTTCAAGTTTTGGATGGCTTCCGAGAACGACCACTGATAGCCGATGCCGACCCATTCGTCGACGTTCGCCTCAGCCTCCGCCATCGCCAATGCCTCTTGGACCGTCGCAGCGACAGGTTTCTCGCAGAGCACGTTCGAGCCATGGCCCAGCGCGTTCAGCGTGAAGGGTTTGTGAAACTGGATCGGCGCGGCAATGATGACGAGATCCGCGGAGGACGCCGCGTAGAAGGCGTCCAGATCCGGGTAGATAGGAATATCCTCGCTCTCAAACTGAGCCAGATAACGGCAGCCAACGGGATTCGGATCGACGCCGGCCACAAGCTCGAAGTCGCGCTCCTCCCGAGCCGCGAAGAGCCGCGCCAGGTAGAAGTTACCGTACCCACCCAAACCCACCATGGCGATCGTCACTTTCTGCATCCTGCCTCCCTAACACACTTGCCATCGAGCTTCTTCTGTTTCCGTCTCCCAGACTCAAGCTTGCGTCTCGCGACCGAAGGGTCCACAACACGCCTTCACAGAGGCTCCCCGTTCCTTCCTAGGCCTCAGCCTAAGGTGAGATGCCCTGCGCCTCCAACACGGCCTGGACAGTGCGGGCATCCAGGGTCCGCGGCGTTTTGCTCTGCTGAACAGAGAGCGCCGCCGCCACGCCCACCGCCTGTCCCATTAGGACGCAGATAGGCATCACACGGAAGTTGGAATGGGCTTTGTGCGTTCCGGAGATGTTGCGACCCGCCAGGTAGAGGCTGTCGACCTTCAGCGGCACGAAACAGCGATAGGGGATCGTGTAGGGCTCAGGCTGGCCAAACCCGCGCTGTACGCCCGTCTCATCCAATCCACTGCCGGCAAGGTTATGAACATCGAAGTTGAAGTGAGCCTTCGCCACAACCCAGTCTTCGAAGACGCGCGCGGTCAAGATGTCCTCCGCCGTCAACGTGTACTCTCCAGCAAAGTGTCGGGTCTCACGGACCCCGACTTGGGCAGCGGAACTGAGCAGATAGCAGGCCTCGAAACCCTGGACATAGGTCCTGAGGAAATCGATGATGGATCTGAGCTGTCGGCGGCACTCATAGTCCGCGCGCGTCAGGTCTTCCGCCTTGGTCCCGTCCACGTTGATGCTGTTCGTCATATTGCAGGTCACCACGCCGGGCAACGTAGAGCGATAGATCAGCAGATGTCCCGCCGGGAAAGGCAGATGCTCTCGAGCAAGCGACTGAACATCGCCCTCGGGCGTCTCATAGGAGTCCTCAAAGCCGCCGACAAAGCGCACCACCCGCTCGGTGTCCACGCCGCCCACCTTGAACATCAGGGTCATCGGCTGCATCCTGCCATCGCTCTCACGCCCCTTGACGTAGGGTACACCCGCGCGAGCAGCGATATCGCCGTCGCCGGTCGCGTCCACGACGATGCGCGCCTTCACAGCCTCGCGGCCCGATTTGCTCTCGAGGATCACGCCTTTGATGGCGCCCTTCGGCACGATGGCGTCACTGGCGAAGGTGTAGAGCTGCCACGTCACACCGGCCTCATGGAGCATCTCAAGCAGCACGGTCTTGAGCTTCTCGGGGTTGATGAGCTGTGGATCGTCGGCGTCCTGTGCGCGCCGCAGGATCTCGCCGTAGAGCCCGATATGCGCCGTGCGCCCCGTCCAGTGACTCATCAACCCGTTGGTGGCCATACCACCAACGGCCCCACTCTGCTCGACGAGCAACGTGCGCGCACCTTGACGACCGGACGCTATCGCGGCGGCGACACCAGCAGGCCCTCCCCCGACGACAAGCACATCCACATCGTGCGTGATGGGCAGCTGCCTGGCAGGCTCCTTATAGGTGCTTTTCCCGTTGCGCATTCATGCACCGTGCTTGATACAGAGGATCCAGTCGGCATCCCCAGGTGCCGTCAGAAGACCTTCCTCGTCTGGTAACGCGCAGGTGTCCGTCCAATCACCGCTCCGCGGATCGAACCAGCAGATCACCGGCGACGGCGGAAGCGCGTCAACGCGCAGATGCACCTCGCCACCCTGCGGCATATAGACCAGCGCGGCCCCGCCATCCTCCGTCCTGGCTGCGGCGATATACCCCTTGGGATCGTCCTCGCCGGGCTGCTCGACCAGCAGCTCGGGGGCCGGGCGGAGCGTCCACCACGGCAGTGTCTCGAAAAACGCTCGCATCACCGTCATACTGCGCACGCCTGGCGTGATCAGGCCCGCAGACCACGGCTCGACCGTGCCGAGGGAAACGTGACCCTCCGGCACCTCGGGACCCTCGGCCCACACCCAGATGGGATTGCTGCCATAGGTGACGCCGGCGGTGGGCGAGACGAGCAGGCTCCAGTACGCCGCACGCCGGACCTCGTAATCGGTGAAGTGAAACGCCTCATGATACGACGGATGCATCTCGTAGTTAGGCTCCAGGTTGACCACCGGCAGCTGCGGTTTTCGATCCCACCGCGTTGCCGGGGGCCCCATAACCAGCCAGCGAAGATGCTCATCGGAGCTTCCATGACCGCTCTGATAGCCGATGAAGTCAAACCAGGGCTCGCCGCGGAACTCCTCGCCAATCCAGCTTTGACCGCAGGGATGCATCGTCACCAGCCGATCGCGGCCCTCGCCGAATACGGTCCGCCCGATGCGATACCATCGTTCCGCGCGGTCTCCCTTATAGTTGCCATCGCCCGCCAAGAACCAGATCACCTGATAGGCACCCCAGCGCGCGATGATGTAGCGCGCCAGTCGCAGGGCATCAGGCTCCGACAACGCCTGGCCCGGATCGTCCTGCTGATTGGCCCAAAGAATGATCGGGGCTGCGACCATACCGTGCGCGTTAATGGCCGCGACCTTCGCATCACGGCGCCGGAAGAAGTCCGGATGGACGCGGATGCGCTCCGTGCCGCTGTAGGCTCTCTCGTCCCCGAGAACATCCCGGGCACCTCGCCATTGAGTGCTCACGAACTGGATGACCGAATAACCCTGGCTTTGACGCGCCTGCAGATATCGCTGCCAGTCCTCACGCTTCGAACGAAGGACACCATTCCAGGCCGTGTCCGCCAACCAGAAGAAAGGCGTACCATCGGCCCACACGAAGTAGCTCTGATCGTCAGACGATCGCACGGCCCCATACCGGTAAAGGGCTGTGTCGCCCTCGTACGCGGTGCAGGTGAACTCACCCGTCTGCCCCGTCAAGCCTGCGTTGGTCGTATCGGAACAGATCGTCTCCCACTGCCACGTCCCCACCCTGTCAGGCGAGAAGCGGACACGCCACGTCCGCCCCCCATCCCAAAAGGCATCAACGACGCGGATCCGCCCCTCCGGCCCCGTAAAACGAACCTGAAGGTCGACATCCCAGAAAGGGTTATCGTAGCTCTTCGTCCCTCCGAAAACCGCTTCATAGACCGTCCAGATTGCTACGTCCATCCTGTCACCTCCTTTCGCGCGTGCAGAGACCAGGTTGGCGAGTCACGCGACCGTCGTCATGCCTTCACCTCGGTGCAGCCAACCTCATCCATCAGGTTTCGGAGCGCGGTCACAGCTACCCGCATTCCCTCGACGCCACTGAACCCAGTGCTGTGGCCTGCGATCTTGAGATGCGGCTCCAGCGCGAGGAAACCCTGATACCCACTTTCATTCAACTTATCGAGGAGCAATGCGAGCTGACCATCGCCCTCCCCCGCCGGCACCACGTGACCGTCGCTCAAGACAGCATCCTTGATATGGACGTAGCCGATTGTGTCCCCGAGCTTCGGCCACCCTCGCTCGACGACCTTCTCCTCGCCAACCTGAACGAAGTTGGCGGAGTCCCAGAGAAACCGCAAATGGGGATCTTCGATCGCTTTCACGACGGACTCGCAGCGGTCCAGCGTGTCGGTGACGATGCCCTTCTCATTTTCCAGAAGCAATATGAAGCCTTCCTGACTCGCCATCTCCGTCAGCTTCCCGAGTCGCTCTATCGACAGATCGACGTACTCGTCATAGCCCACGTTGGTGCTGGTATCCGGCGGGTAAAAGGAGAACATGCGAATGCGGCGACAGCCAACACTCTCACCTACCTTGAAGATACGCTGCAGGTTCTTCATCTCAAGGTCAATCGGCTCCATAATCGGCGATTTCCCGATGGGGCTGCCGATGCACGCCACCTGGACACCGTGGTCGGCGCAGGTCTTCACAACCCGGGCCAGATCCTCGTCGCTCATATGGAGCACATTCGTACCCCAAGCGCCCCTCAGATCCAGATAACCGACATCCATCTTGCGCAAGGCTGAGAGCTGCTCGTCCAGGTCCGGCGCGATCTCATCACCGAACGCACTAATCTTAAAGGTTGCCTCTGTCATCGCTACTCCCTCCTCAGGTTTCATAGACGTCTAGGGGAATCGAGCGTTCTCCCGAACGAGCGTTCTCCCGAACGAGCGTTCTCCCGAACGGGCGTTCTCCGAACGAGCGTTCACGGAACGGGCGTTCAAGGAACGCAGATCCCAGCATTCATACTACATGATACACCGACAACGCGATCATCCATACTCGACCTTGGCCCCGGTGCTGGGCAAGCCAGTGTCGTAATCGCGGACCTCCGGCGCATAGCCGTCGGCCGGACGCGGTCGGAACTCTCCGCGCCACCGCAGTCGCCGGCTCTCACGCCAGGGCCGGCGCTCCCAAACCGGGCCGCGGAAAGGATCGCGCTTCTCGTACATCCAGCCGAGCAGCCGGTCGTGCAGTTGATTGCGGACCTCACTGTGGGCCGGATCCTCGATCAGGTTGGTGACCTCGCCGGGATCCGACTCAAGATCGTAGAGCTCGTCGGTGTGAAGAAGATTGATCACCAGTTTATGAGGCCCTTGGACGATCGCCCGGACGGGCTGGAAGCCACCCCAGGAATCATGCTCGATTTCGTAGCGCTGGAATTCCATCACAACAGCGCGGTCTGCATCCTCCTCTCCCGACAGGTAGGGCACCAGACTCTCGCCCTCTAAGATCGGGGGAATATCCATCTCTGCCAGTTCGAGTATCGTGGGCAACAGATCGATGTGACTCACCACCGTGGAGAGATCTCCGATACGCCGCTCACCGGGCGGCTCGATGATGAGCGGGATGTGTGCGATCTCCTCGTACATCACCGGCCCTTTTCCGGTAAGCTGATGCGCCCCAAGCATATCGCCGTGATCCGACGTGTAGATGATGTAGGTGTTCTCCGGAGCGAATCGGTGCACGGCATCGATCACGCGACCAATCTCAGCGTCGACGAAGCTGTTGCATCCGAAGTACATCGGATGGCGCACGGTACCCTGCGGGGTCACGTTCGTGACGTTCGCCGATGCAGCCCACTCGCGCTGATGCATAGGCTTGTCCTCCAGCCCATCGAAGGCGGCGGGGCCCAGCGGATAGTCATAGTCAACGAAACGCTCAACGTACTCGGGCGGGCAGGTGAAGGGATGATGAGGTTCGTCGTAGGAGACGACAAGCAGGAAGGGGTCGCCATTGGCAAGCCCACCGGGCTGGCGCTTAAGGAAGTCCAGGGCGCGGTCGCCGATGCGGTGCGCCCAGGTGAACTCGGCCTGGATATCGTGGTCGCGAAGGTCCTCCAAGGAGTTAAGCTGGCGGCGCCAAAGCGTTATCTCCTCCTCGGTGAGACTGTCCAGGTAGTTTTTGCCGTCGTACCAGTACGCCGGATCCCAGCCGTCGGGGCAGATGCCGGTTCCGAAGTAATCGTGGCCGTCGAGATGCCACTTGCCGATATAGCCCGTATGATAGCCACCGTCCTGGAAGCGCTGCCCCATCGTTACGATGTTGTCGCCGAGGGGCAGGTTATTGGTCCATGCGCCGGCTGTATGAGGATAGATTCCGGTGAAGATACCAGCTCGAGCAGGCGTGCAGAGTGGACAGGTCGTGTAAGCGCGCTCGAACTTGACGCCTGTCTCGGCAAGACGGTCGATATTCGGCGTCTGGAGCTCGGGGTGGCCGTAGGCCCCGATCACGTTGGTGGCCTGCGTGTCCGTCATAATCACGACGAAGTTCGGTCGTTCGGTCATCTTACCTCCCGCAAGCTAGCGGATCAGACATACTTCATATGCAGCGCCTCAAGGTCGATCCGGTTCTCCCGATCCTCGACGATGCGGACATTGGCCTCCACGATCTCAGCATCCCGCATCCCCACCAGCGCGACATCGACCAGGTCGTTGGAGAGCACGAACTGAAGGAGCGCCGGCGTGTAATCAAAGGTGTTCCCGGGATTGACCCACTGGACCCAACGCTGGAAGATGCCCGACGTGACGGTTCGCATCGTCACGATGCCCATATCCTCATCCTCGGCCTCAAAAATACTACCGAAGGGGCGAGTCTGCTCGGCCGGGTGTTGGAAGAGCAGATTGTAGCAGAGCTGGATCGCATCGAAGCGTCCAGACTCGATAAAGCGGTAGACGGCGGGGTTCTGATCCTCGGTCGTGAACCCCAGGAAGCGTATTAACCCTTCATCGCGCAGCGCCTCCATCTGCGAGACCCTCCCCCCAGGCGCCAGGAAGGCCTCGGCGGTCTCGTCGCTGTAGCTCGATCCGTGGATCTGCAGCAGATCGATCCTATCCCGGCGCAGCCGCGCGAGGCTCGCCTCGACGCTGGCGCGCACATCATCGGTCTCCGGCACCATCTTGGTGGCGACAAAGACATCGTCTAGCCCGGCGAGCGCCTCGCCAAAAAGGGCCTCGCTGGCGCCCTGACCGTAGGCCGGGGCCGTATCGAAGTAGGTAACGCCCAGATCCACGGCCCGCTCAATGGCAGCGACGACCTCGCGCCGCTGCTGCGCGTCCGCAGGGGTGTAGGCACCCAGATAGTTCGTCAATCCGGCCGGCGCGCCGCCGAACCCAAGGCGGCTCACCCTGACGCCGGTCCTCCCCAACTGTGCGTATTCCATGGTCTATCCTTCCTCGCCCAGCTCGACGACCAGCACGTCGTAGTCGTCGACCCGGGGCACATTCAGCTCCCAGCAGCCCTCCGCGGTGGTCACTTGGAGATCAGCCCCATCGGTGAGCAGGAACGCCCGTGCCACCCTGCGGCCCGGCTCGACAGGCAAACGCACCCGGATGTCGCGCAGCGGAACCAGCTCGCTAAAAAAGCGCTCCCCGCCGGTGAGGTTGATCAGATGGACCAGGCGGCGCCCCGGCTGCGTCCGAAGCGAGACCTGGAGCGTCGCGGGCGCCTCAACAGAGACAGGCATCCGGTCCCTGGCGGCCCAGTGCACGGTATTGGCGATCAGGCGCCCCAGATCGGGATAGGGCACCGTCCAGAAGAGGTTACCGGACCGGGCTGCGAAGTAAGCAGTGCGCCCACCGCCGGCGTGCTCTCGGACCACAGCCAAGGGGTGGTCGGAGGCGGGCATCTGGGGATAGGACCAGCCTTCCGGAAAGACGATGAAGGGGGCCGATAGCGTCAGCGGCACAGCAGCGTCCCGTTCGGCAACCACGACGCAATAGTCACCGCCCATAGGGAGAACCGTCGTCCCTTCCATTCCCTCGAGGATGGGATGCCGCTCCACGACGTTCATATAGACCTGATTGTCGCCGGGCTCCGAGCCCGCAATAGACGATCGCGTCCCGCCCTTACAGGCCACGCCGAGCAGATCACCTAACAGGAAAGTCTCACGCCGCTCGCCCGAACGATCGTAGAGAGATGTCTCGAAAGTTGCCACGAGACTGCCGCCCTGAGCCACAAACCGCCTCAGCACGTCCGCCTCTTCCTCGGTCAAGCAGGCGAGGTTGGGAAGAACCACCACCGCGTAAGGGGAGAGTCTCTCCTCATTCAACACGCGCGTGGAGATGATATCGAAGGGCACGTGGGCTTCGTGCAAGGCCTGCTCGATACCCCGAATCTCCTGCACGTACCGGTGCTCCGGATCATCGCGTCCATAGAAGAAGAGTGTCTCCAACGAGTAGACCAGCGCGACGTTGGCACCCGAGGCATCGCCATCGTAATAGGCTTCATTGGCAGCCAGGAAACCGTAAAGATCCCGAATAACCTCAAACCCCCGCGGATCCTCGTGGGCCGCTGGGGCACCCCCGGAGAGGTTGACCATCGGATCAGCGCCGTTGGCCGGTATCTGTGCCAGGTAGACCTTCTGCTCGGCCGGCGCCATCGCGCTGCGCCGCCAGGGCCACGCCAGGAAGTAGGAGGCGACCACCCAGATGGGCGTGTCCGAGACAGACGTCATAAAGCGGGCCGTCTCGGCGGGCCAGCTCAGATACTGCCAGGCGGCCTTCCCCGTCGCCTCGTCATACCGTGCCCGTGTCTGGACCTCCACCTGGACGGCGTCCGCCACCGCCGCTTGGCTCTCGACATCGAGCGCAGCCCCTACAGTCCAGCCCGGATCGCCGAAGCAGACGCTGTTGCCCATAAAGGGCATCTCGGGGTCGACAGCATGCACGATCTCCCCCAGTTGATGGACACGCCGCCGGGCCTGCTCCAGCCGCCAGGCGATATAGGTGTGCCAGAGCGGATCCTCCCAGTCCTCTTCCTGGGGAAGCGCGTGACCGGTGTCGGCCCGGAAGCTCTCACGGCAGTTGGGACAGTAGCATATCGACCTTGAAAAACCAAAACTACCCCCGCCGAACTTGACGCAGTCGAGGTCGTAACGGTCCAGGATCTCCGCCACGATCTCGCGCACGTAGTCGGTCTGGTAGCCGCCCAGCGGGCACGCGGCGTAGAGCGCGGGTCTGCCCGACGACGGCGGCACGCGCATCGCAGGGCGGCCCTGCGTGGAGCCTGCAGGAGGACGCTCCTGCGTGCAGCCTGCAGGAGGACGCTCCTGAGCGCACCACTCGGGATGGTCCAATGCCGCCTGTTCGGGAATCTGGCCCAAGTCAATCATGCCCAACACCCTAATGTTGGCCCCATGGGCAGCCTCGATGATCTCACCGGCCAGGTCGCGGCCCTCCAGCCAGGGGCTCACTCGCTGGTACTGGAGGGCAGTCGGATAGGTGGTGACATAGCCACCCACGAAGACACTGAAGAAGGTGACGTGCATCGACACCAGATCGTCGATGAAACGCCGGACATCGAAACCCTTACAGTCGATATCCCGGATCGTGACGTGGAGGGCGCGATTGGGGCGCATGAGCCAGGCGCTCCCTTCGTCTCGCGAAACGGAGGTGTCGGTCATGCTGTCATAGTCCGTTGTATACGGGTCGTCAGGTTGGCAGCAATCTCCTCCATACCGGAAGGCGAGGGATGCACGACATCAGCGCACAAGCCCGTCATATCTTTCAGAAGATCGCGACCATCCAGATGCAGAAGCTTTGGATGCGGCAACCGCTCGACGGCCTCCCGCACAGCGGCGCGGTAGGCATGGTTGCGCTCAGCAGTGGGATCGAAGTCCATATAGAACGGGAACATATCGATGCAGAAGATCCATTTGTCGGGATGGGCAGCAGCAATCGTGCTGATGAAGGTATCGACACGCTCCGCAAAGCTATCAGCAGCGAGCCACGATACCAGGTTGATGCCCAACTCCAACGTGGCAAAATGCCAGTCGTCGCGCGAGGCGATATAGTCGGCCATCTCCGCCTCACAGTGCGCACCACCCCCAAATCCGAGGTTGATCAGATCGACGCCCAAGCGCTGTGCCGTGCGCATTGCATAGCCACCCATCGCCCCGGTGCTGTTGTTACCATGGGTGATCGACGAGCCATACGCCAGGTATCGCATCGCCGGCACTTGGACGGGTCGGGGCGGGGCGACGTCTCCCTCGATAGTGTGCAGCCGCACAGACGGTCGCCACGGCAGCACGACCCGATAGAGGTGTGGGTCGAAGGGCAAGTTTCTGCGCTCCGCGATCCTGTGGAGATAGGGCTGACGCTCCGAGCTCGCGACCACAACCTCCGTCGGCGCCGTGTCAATCACGTGCCAGTCGATGAGGAAGGGACCGCTGTAAACCTCCGCGATAGCGGGACGCTCTGCCATCTCCAGGGTGACAACCGCGATGTCCTCGCCGGCCAGCCTCCCGGGCAGCAGATTGAACCGAATCTCCGCCCCCGGCGTCTGGATCGAATTGGCTTGGGCGCTGTCATTGAGCTTCGCTCGAAGATCGAGCGGGATACGACAGAGCCTCTGGCCGGCACGGCCTGGGATCGAGACGACCTCGACGATGTTGTGTAACTCGACGTTATTCCAGATCATATGTCTTCACCAAGGGGTCAACAGGGGAACTGCAGCCTGACTAACGCCACCGGGGCATCCCCCTGCTCCAGCGGACGCAGGCGCAGGCAATACCGGTAGCCAGACGCTGTGAGCTGATAGGGCGGGAGAACCCCGGGGCCGCAGCTCTCGCTGCCCAAGCCCGATTGGGCCAGATCGAGGTTAAAGGTCACCGCCGCCCGCCGCTCAAGCTCAAATGTATGATCGGCCTCAGCCAGATCGTGAGCGGTGAAGGGATGAGCGCTCACCTCTAGCCGTGGCATGCCCACAGCTAAGAGGCCGTTTCCCCGCTCGTCGGTCAGCGCAGCCCAGCGGACATCGGTCTTGTTGCCGTACTCCTGCGGCTTGATATAGGGCACGTACTCGGCATCCACGGTGCTGTTATAGACGCCCACCCGAACCCCCTCCTTGCGGTCGACGTAGCTCTCGTGCGGTCCACGTCCATACCACGTGAAGACCTGGTTCGCGCCCGGGACGGTGAGGCTAAGGCCCACGCGAGCCAGCTGCGGCAGATCCTCGGCCACATCTACCCTGTGCTGGAGGACCACGTCGCCGCTCCCGTAGATCCAGTACGTCAGCTTCGTGGCGAGGCCTTCCACGGAGGTCGCCATCGGCACCTCGATCCTCACGACCTTTGGCGTTTCAGGCGCCGCGTCAGCCCCAGATGGGTACACGGCTATCGTCTCAGGGCTCTCGCTCAAGCTGTCAAGCCCCGCCTCCGCCCACAGAGCCGCCATTCGTTTGGCATCGTTATCCGTTGGCGCCCGCCACAGGTTGGTGACCGGTCCCTCCAGGAGCACCGGCGTCCCGCGGTGCTCCCAGCGCTTTACACGCCCGGTGGACCGGTCGAACTCAATCACGAAGCCCTCGCCACGAACCTCGATGGCTGCGTCGTTCTGCGCTACGCGCACCTCCGGCATCGCCGCCTCGTCCACCGGTCGGGTTGGCGATGCGACCGGAAGCGGGAACTGTGCCCAGGCGACCTCGTGTCCCTGCGGCACCATCGGCGTCGCCTTCGCCGACTCGAAGCGAAGGGTCAGCCAGGTCTCGGTGTGTGGGGCGGGCTCGGGGAGCTCATAGGGGACTGTCACGACCTCGCTCTCTCCCGGCGGCGTCGTGAGCGGCCCCAACTCACCGGACTGCAGGGTCTCGCCATCACGCTCGACAGCCCACAGACCGTGTAGCCCACTCAGGTCGGAAAACGCATAATGGTTGAGGATCCTCACGGAGCCGGTGTGCAGATCAACGGGTTCCACGTGGACCGGTTCCAGGACCTTTTTGTACTCCCACAATGAGGGGTGCGGCACACGATCGGGAAAGATCAGGCCATTGATGCAGAAGTTGCCGTCGTTGGGCTCGTCCCCAAAGTCGCCCCCATAAGCGAACCACCGCTCCCCATCCTCACCTGTGGCGTCCACAGGCGTCACCTGCAACAGTCCTTGGTCGACCCAGTCCCAAACAAAACCACCGATAGCGCGTGGGTAGGCCTCGATCACGTCCCAGTACTCCTTGAGATTACCGGGGCTGTTGCCCATCGCGTGGGCATACTCGCACATGATGACAGGACGGGTCTCGCCCTCATCCCCGTTGCCCATCGCACGGGCATGCTCGGCAAGGCTGTCAACGGTAGGGTACATCAGCGAGATCATGTCGACGCAGGGTTCATCGTAGGCTGGATGGTAATGCACGAACCGGGATGGATCGTGCTCGTGGATCCAGTCGGCGCACACCTCGAAGTTGGGACCATACCCCGCCTCATTGCCCAGGGACCAGCCGATCACGCACGGGTGATTCCTATCGCGCGCGACCATCCGCGTGACCCGTTCCATGAAGGCCTTGCGCCACTCGGGATCCTTGGCAGGCCGGTCCCACACCCCGTGGGACTCGATATTGGCCTCGTCCAGCACGTAGAGCCCGTATTCGTCACAGAGATCGTACCAAAGGGGATCATCAGGATAGTGACAGGTCCGGACAGCGTTGATGTTGAAGCGCTTCATCAAACGAATATCGGCCTTCATCGAGTCCAATGACACCGTGTGACCCGTCTCGGGGTCGTGCTCGTGGCGGTTGACGCCCTTGATCAGAACGGGCCGCCCGTTGACGAGCAGCTGGCCATCGCGCAACTCCACGCTCCGGAATCCGACGCGGGCGCGCTCCACCTGGACGGCGCTCCCCTCCGCATCCCTGAGAATAAGAAGAAGCGTATAGAGCGTGGGGCTCTCCGCAGACCACTTCGCCGGGTCCTCGACACGGGTGAGAAGGGCCAGATGGCCGACTTGACCGCGATCCACTGCCGGGCCCAGCGGCTCGGCAGTGCTAACGATCAGATGGCCCGCGGGATCGTAGAGCTGCGCTTCAAGCTCATAGCCGGATGCACTGGGTGCGTGTTGTGCATCGCCAAGGTTCCGGAGGCTCGCCTCAATCTTGAGCTCCGCATCGCGGTACGCGTCGTCCAGCTCAGTGGCGATGGCGAAGTCCCACAAACAGACCGAAGGAGCCGACCATAGCACGACATCACGATATATCCCGCTCAGACGCCAGAAGTCCTGATCCTCCAGGTAGGAGCCATCGGTCCAGCGGTAGACCTCCACCGCCATCACGTTACGCTCCGGCTGCAGGTAGGGCGTAAGATCGAACTCGGCCGGCAGCCGGCTTCCCTGGCTGTATCCAACGAGCTCGCCGTTGACCCACAGGTGGAAACCTGCGTCGACGCCCTCAAAGCGCACGAAGACGTGTCGGTCCACCCACCCATCGGGCACGTCAAAGATTGTCCGGTAGCAGCCAGTGGGATTGTCATCGTGCGGCACGTCGAGGGGGTAGCTCAGGGCCTCCCTGGGCAGCTCGCGCTCCGAGATATTGGCACCACGGGTCATATTCCGAAGCGCTTCCTTGAAGCGCGGATCGATGGGAAAGGGATACTGCACGTTCGTGTACATCGGTTGGCCGTATCCTTGCAGCTGCCAGTTACCGGGCACGGCGATCACATCCCACTCAGAATCATCATAGTCCGGCAGGTGGAAGCTCTCGAGCGCCGAGGCTGGATTCGGAAACCAGCGAAAGCGCCAAGCGCCGTTGAGCGAGCGGACAAAGGCATGCTCATCAGCAACCGCGTCCCACTCCCGCGCCGCCAATGACGCGTCTCCAAGGGGTGCCAGGTTCACGTGGCGAGGTTCTCGATTGCGAGCAACAACGTCGGGGTTATCCCAGTCGTATCGCGGTGTCTCAGTTTCCATAATGCCCTTCCGCCTCTCCCATTCGCTCTGCGCTAGGACTTCTCAACTTCGAAGTTCTCCAGCCAGGCCTCAATCGCCTTGTCAATATCCTTCACCACGATCGCAATCTGCGTGACGACGTGGGTCCCT
>CAZPJP010000030.1:0-3213 GCA_964586915.1 uncultured Anaerolineales bacterium | reverse complement strand
AACTCCACAGGGCCTGTGAACTCACGGGCTAGATCTAGCTAACCGCTGGTCTCGTCAGGGAGGGGATAGTTACCCTCCCGACGCCAGACATCGAGGATCAGCTCGTACCGCTCCAGCCGCATCCCGGTGTAAACGCAGTTGCTCGTGGAGAAGATGTAGCGACCGCCCGGCATGCCATTGCGCAGCGCATAGCGGGCCGACGCAATCACCTCTTCCTCCGTACCCGTGTCCATCAAACCGCAGTTGACGTTACCAATCAGGCAGATCTCATCCCCACAGATTCGCTTTACCTCGGCGATGTCAACCCCGCCTTGCGGATCCAGCGAGTGGAAGGCGTGAGGATTCGTCTGAAGCAGTTGATCGAGAATCGGCATGATGTTGCCGTCGGTATGCTTGATCGTGTAAAAGCCCAGCGCCCGATATCCTGCCGTCAGCTTCGCAAGGTAGGGTGTCACAAACTCGCTGAAGCGCGCGGGGCTGAGAAACGGACCGGTGTTGAAACAGTAGTCGGAACAGAGTGCAAATCCATCCAGCCCCCCGTGACGCGCGATCCGCTCGGCCCGCGCCAGGGCCGCCTCGACCCGCGCCTCGGCCTCGCGCTTCAACCCATCGGGGTCGTCGACCAGCCGGTAGGAGAACTCGGCCATCTTGTCCCCTCCCGGTATGCCAAACGTCGCGTCGCCGTGCATCATCAGGAAGTAGCGATCGCCGCTCTTCTCTCGGACCACGTCGATAAGGCGTAGGACCTCCTCCTCATCGGTGGGATTGGGATGGAGAAAGATGGCATCATGCTCATAACGCTCCGCGGTGGCAATGAAGAGTTCCGCCATATCCTCACGGTGCAACTGACGCTCCTCGTCGGTCATCTGGACCCATTGGTGGTAGCTACGGTGGCTGGGATGGACTTTGCCGAACGCCTCCATCGTCAGGAAGAAGACGAGCTCGAAATGGGGCACCCGTCCGATGAGCGGGCGCCCCTCAAGGGCCGCGATAAACCTCTCCCGCGGCTCACCGCTAACCAAGGGCTGTATGCCCCTGTTTGAAGCTCTCACTCGCCCTCCCGAAGGATCTCCTCGATCGACTGGAGCTCCTCGTCACTGAAGGTAAGGTTTTCCAGGACGCCGACGTTGTCCTCGATCTGGCTGACGCGGCTCGCACCGACCAGGGCCGAGGTCACCGTGGGCCACCTAAGGATCCAGGCGAGGGCCATCTGGGCCATCGTCTGACCACGCCTGTCCGCAATCTGCTTGAGCTTCCGGACCTTCGCCAGTTTCTCGTCGGTGACGTGAGACGGGCGCAGGAAACTATGCTCCTTCGCCGCCCGGGAGCCCTCCGGGATGTCACCGCCGAGGTACTTGCTCGTCAGCAACCCTTGCGCCAGGGGTGAGAAGCAAATCGCCCCTATCCCCTTCTCATCAAGCACGGTCAGCAGACCGTCCTCGATCCAGCGATTGAACATGCTGTAGGAGGGTTGGTGTATCAGACAGGGCGTGCCGAGGTCCTCAAGGATCTCGGCGGCGCGACGCGTCTGCTCAGGGTTGTAGTTGGAGATCCCGACGTAGAGCGCACGACCGCTACGCACCACGTAGTCCAGGGCCGCCATCGTCTCCTCGAAGGGCGTGTCCGGATCGGGCCGGTGGCTGTAGAAGATATCGACGTAGTCCAGTCCCATCCGCTTCAGGCTCTGATCCAGGCTGGCGATCAGATACTTCCGTGATCCCCATTCCCCGTAGGGCCCTGGCCACATATAATATCCGGCCTTGCTCGAGATGATGAGCTCGTCCCGATAGGGCGCGAGATCCTGGGCGAGAATCCTTCCGAAGGTCTCCTCGGCGGACCCGGGAGGCGGCCCGTAGTTGTTGGCGAGGTCAAAGTGGGTGATCCCGAGATCGAATGCACGGCGCACCATCGCCCGCGCGTTTTCGTAGGTATCCACCCCGCCGAAATTATGCCACAGACCTAACGAGATCGCCGGGAGCTTCAAACCACTCCTCCCACAGCGGCGATAGACCATCGTCTCATAGCGGCTGTCAGAAGCTTCGTATGGCATCTGCCCTCTCCTTTCGCGTGTGATCAAGCATCGTGTATCGTATTCTCTTCAAAGAGCACCTCCACCTCCGGTATGCACAGACCGGTCAACGCCTGCAAGCGAGTGTAAACACGGCTCAGCGCCGGCACAGAACGGCGCATCATCGCTTCAGCGCCCGGGCGCATGCCCAACGTCTCCGCACCGGCCGAGAGGGAGATAGTGACGCTGGCCAGGCGTTTGGCGCATGCGAAGACCTCAAAGTACTCAATCTGCTCAACAGGCTTTCCGCTGCAGGCCTCGTAGGCCTCAAGAATGCGACGCCTGACGCGCTCAGAGGCTGGCACATCCCGGCCCTCCTCCGAACTCACTAGGGTCATCGTCCACGCAAGGTCAAACCGTGGGTCCGAGATCTCGTACTGCGTCCAGTCGATGACCGTCACGGCGCCATCCTCCCCGAGCAGGAGGTTGTCCGGATGATAATCCCAGTGAAGGGGAGCGGGCCGGTGACAGGGAATGCGCTCGCGTCGCGCGACCAACCAGTCGAGCACCGGCAGATAGCCCGGCTGCGAGAGCTCCTCGGCGTAGGCTCGGAAGAGCTCCAGCCACGCATCAATGAAGGCATAGGGCTTGACGGCGCCTGAAGCGTCGATGAAGGGAACAGCTTCGGCGACGCAGGGGACACTTTCGTCGGCGACGAGCACGCGCCAATCGAGGGCGTGCAGCGCGACGAAGAGCTCGATGAAGCGCTGAAAGCAAGCGCGCTGTCGTGCCTCCGGGCCGTTGAAGGTCGCGTGCCACATCGGTCGTCCATCGACGCGGTCCATAATGACGAAGGGCTTCCCGAAGGGGGAGGCCTCAGACGCCAGGTGATGGACCGCGGGCACCGGATAGCCCGCGTTGTATAGCCGGCGCATCCCCTTGAACTCTCGCACGGCCTTTTCGCGCGCATCCGCGCCGGGGTAGATACGCAGCACCAGCGATTCTCGCACATCGGGCCCGACATCCAGATCGAAGGCATAGACGTCGCTCTCCCAGCCGGCGCTGATCTCCTCAAGATTCCGCACCTCAGCGTCGGCCCACTCCCGAGACCTCTGCCGAAGGTACGTCTGCAGCTGCGCTCGCGCTACGGCTAAGTAGATGCGCATAAGTATCTTAAGCCGCCACACCGGCAGTCTGAGACAGCG
>CAZPJP010000029.1:17826-34019 GCA_964586915.1 uncultured Anaerolineales bacterium | reverse complement strand
TACTTGTGAGCGGTACAGATCTCGGATGGGATCTAGGGGCGAAGGCCACCGATCGCGCGTTTCTCAACGACCAGCTGCGCGTCAGCTACGTTGCGGACAACGCGGGCACCTATACCGCCAGGGCCGTAGCCGATCGCGCCCTGAGCGGCATCGGCGACATTCACTTCGATGCACCGGGAGAGTACAACGCAGACTTCGCCGACGTGCTGGCCCCCCTCTCCGGCGCCCACACCGCGCTGACATACGTCGGCGGCGCCAACCACGCGCAGGGAGCCGCCATCGCCTATGCCGATGTATGCCGGCGCGTGCTGAGCCTCGGGTTTCCGCTCGAGACGATCCGGCCTGAGGAGCGGGCGGGACTTATGGCGGCAGCCCTGTCCTACTTAGACGTGTGCGGCAGCACGGACACCACGATTCTGACGCCCGAAGACGGACGCTACTACAACGTGACGCCGATACTCAGCGGCAGCGCTCAGGGCCTGAATCTGACGGAGGTCCAGCTGCAGCTGCAGCGCGATGACGGCGCCTACTGGACGAGCAGTGGGTGGGACGATAATGGCACGTGGTTCAAGGCAAACGGAACCGAGAGCTGGTCGTATTTCATGCCGCTTGGTGAGGGACGTTATTCCCTGTTGGCCCGCGTGGTCGGCGCGAGGACCGATACGAGTTCTGCTGCAGCCAGCTTCGGCATCGATATCACGGCTCCGCTCACACCCACGATCATCACGCCCACGGCAGGCACCCTGATCACGGGCCCGGTGATCTCGCTACTATGGACCGAACCGGTGGATCAGGGCTCCCCGCTAAGCTATGACGTCGCCATCGACGATAGAGTCATCTCCGGGATAGAGGCCACGCCCCATCACAGCGCCCTCCGTCGCGGTTCCCACGTCTGGCGGGTGCGCGCCGTCGACGCCGCCGGCAACGCCAGTCCGTGGACTGGGTGGCACGCCTTCGACGTCTACGCGGAGGAGGCGTTCCTGACGTTGGTGCTGCAGAGAGAGTAGGCAGCCGTTGGCTGACAGCTCGTCAGCCGTCAGCGATCAGCCGTCAGCTCGGGAACCTTGGACCAGTCCCAAAGCCAGTAAGCCAGCCCGCCCCACGGCTGCCAGCGCTCGAAGAACCGCAGAACGTCGTGCGTCGCTATCTCACGCGAGCTGGATTCCGGGAGCTGGCGGTACCGGCGGAGTCGCTCGCGGGCGACCCAGTCGGTGGGTACATAGTGATAGCGACCGAGATGAAGCATCAGAAGACCAAGGTTAGGCGGCGTGATACCGGTCAGGCGTCGCAGCTCGTGGGCCAGCTCATCGGTTGCCACCGAACACCGAATCAGCTCTTCGAATGTCGTGTCTTCCGCAAACAGGCGAGCGACGTGGAGTATCTGCGCGGTCAGATCCGGAGAAAAGACATCCGAAAGCAGCCCTCTGCCTGCCAAGATTCGCTGAGGATTGGGGAAGGTGTGCAGCGTGGGATTCGCCGGCAGCGGCGTCCCGAGCCGATCGACCAACGCGGAAACCAGCCGGAAACTGGGATGTAGCGAATCCTCCCAAGTCGCTCCGACCGCCGTCAGCACATCCTCAAAGAGGGTGGTTCCTCTCAGAAGGCGCGCACCCAGCCGGGCGGTCGAGGTCAGGGCCTCGCTGCGACGCACAGCACGCAGAAAGGGCCGCAGGTCCTCATCCAGCCGCAACATACGCCACACCCTTTGGCTGGCCCCCTGGACCTCCTGACCGGAGAGACGGGCCGTCGTCTGCAAAACAAGACCGGCCGGCGCCTGTGAGACGGCCAACTCGATGGCGTTCTCACCGTCCAGGGATTCAAGGCGAGTGAGCTGCCCTTTGAGGGGCGGCACGTGGAACGGAGGACGCAGAAGCCATCCCGACCTGCGGATCACTTCGCGCAGAGAGAAATCGTCCGGTATCGAAAGCAGCCAGTGCATAGTCTCCCCTATATACGCCAAGCATACCACAGCGAGTCCCGGGCTCGGATTGCGGCGGGGTTACAGTTCAGTTAACGACATCGTTCACGTGGGTGAGGCGCACGGGCTGAGGATCCTACGCGGACACACCACCAGCCGCGCGAGAGCGCCGGATGGGACAGGAACCGTGGCGCACCTTGCTGCGATGCGCCACGGACATCCTTCACGCGATCGGTGAACTGCACTCGCTGCGGTCTGCCCGGTGGACGCGCGAGGCCGTGACGGGCGAGGCTGCAGGATGGAGGGGGTCGGCTATTTGAGGCCGGCGAGCTCCAGGCCGCCCTCCAGCACCGGCTGTACTAGCTTTTGATCGGTCACCTCGCAGTAAACCCGGATGATCGGCTCCGTGCCGGAGAAGCGAACGAGCAGCCATCCGTGCTTACCGAGCTCGAACTTGTAGCCGTCAACGGTCACCTTTCCGGTGACGCGCAGCCCCGCAATCTGCTCCGGCTGCGCCGATTCAAGGCGAGCGCGAGCCTGGGGCCGCTTCTCAGACGGAAACCTGGTGTCGATTCGATCGTAGTAGTAGCGCTGTCCGAGCACGTCGAAAAGCATCTCGACGAGCTGCGAGGGCGTCTTGCCGGTCTGGACCATTAAATCGAGGAAGTAGAGATTACCCAGGATGCCGTCACGCTCAGGCACGTTTCCGCGGAAGGCATAACCCCCGCTCTCCTCACCACCAATCAAGGCGTCGACCTCTATGAACTTGGGCGCCACGTACTTGAACCCCACGCCAGTCCGATAGATTTCGACGTCGTACATCTCGCCCAGGCGGTCGAGCATCGACGTCGTCGAGATGGTCTTGACGATGGGTCCCCTCTCACCACGGATCTCCAGTAAATAGTAGGCAAGCAGCCCATAGGCACGCAGTTGGTCGATGTAGACGCCATTCTCGTCTCCAATTCCCATCCGGTCGGCATCGCCGTCGTTGATCAGGCAGACGTCTGCACCCAACTCCACCGTGCGTTTAAGCGCTGGCGTGACATTCGGCTCGATAGGCTCAGGGCGCTCCATATCTGGAAAGAGGGGATGGTGCTCGGCATGGATCTCCCAGATCGTGTTGGTGCCGCCGCCCAGCAGTCTGGGGAACCAGCCCGCGGCGTTTCCCCACATAGGCTCGGCGAGGATCTTCAGACCCGCGTTGCTAAGTTTCTGCAGATCGATCAGCTCGCCCAGGTGCGCAATGTAGGCGGGATCCGGATCCCAGCGTCGCACGAGCTCCTTCGCCTCTGCGTCATCGATGGCGAGGCGCGTCACCTGGTCGACGGTCTCGGGAATGTAGCGTTCGATCTCCGCCAGCCCTTCTGGCGCGATCGCGGCGCCGGCGGCGTCGCGAACTTTGAATCCGTTGTCCGTCGGGGGATTGTGACTGGCCGTAATGTTGATCGCCCCGCCGGCCTGTCGCTCCACGGCAGTGTAGCTAATCACAGGGGTGGGGGAGTTGTGGGACGTCAGCCACGTGCGCACACCATTGCCCGCCATCACTTCAGCCGCTGCTTCGGCAAAGAGATCGGACTCAAACCGCCGATCATACCCGACCACGACACCATCATCAGCAAGATCGTGCGCCATCAGGTATTGCGCAAATGCCTGCGTGACCCGGCGCACATTGTCAAACGTATAGGCCTCAGCAATTCTCGCCCGCCAGCCGTCGGTCCCAAACTTTATGTCAGCCATTGGCTCTCCTCCTCACTAGACCCTAAAGGTTGTGTTCCTGTCTCAGCAACGCCAGATCCTCGTCCACCATTAGCTGCACCAACTCAGCGAAAGTGACCTTCGGCTCCCATCCCAGCGATTGCTCCGCCTTAGCAGGGTTCGACACGAGCAGATCGACTTCCGCCGGACGCATGAAGCGAGGGTCCTGGACCACGTGGTCACGCCAGTCCAGGCCTACATAGGAGAATGCCACTTCACAGAGCTCCTGAACGGAATGTGTCTCGCCGGTCCCAACGACGTAGTCATCCGGCTCATCCTGCTGAAGCATCAACCACATCGCACGCACGTAGTCGCCGGCGTATCCCCAATCGCGCTTCGAGTCGAGATTGCCCAGGGCGACCTTGTCGGTGAGGCCAAGCTTGATCTTGGCCACGTGGTAGGTGATCTTGCGCGTCACGAACTCCAATCCCCGACGCGGGCTCTCATGGTTGAAGAGAATACCCGAACAGGCAAAGAGGTTATAGGACTCCCGATAGTTCACGGTGATCCAATGCCCATAGACCTTCGCCACGCCATAGGGAGAGCGAGGATAGAAGGGGGTCTGTTCGGTCTGCGGCACCTCCCGGACCTTCCCAAACATCTCCGAGGAGCTCGCCTGGTAGAAGCGGATACTCGGATCGACGGTACGGATGGCCTCGAGGACCCGCGTGACGCCCAAGGCCGTCACGCTGCCCGTAAAGACCGGCTGTTTCCAGGAGGCAGGCACGAACGACTGCGCCGCGAGGTTGTAGATCTCGTGAGGGCGCGCGTCGCGCACGATGGTGATCAGAGAGCCCTGATCCAGCAGGTCGCCTGAAACGAGCTCAATCTGGTCCTGGAAATGCTGGATCCGCGAGAAGTTGATGGTGCTCGTCCGCCGCACCATACCAACCACCTCGTAACCCTTGCTCAGGAGGAACTCGGCGAGATAGGATCCATCCTGACCGGTGATGCCGGTGATCAAGGCCCGTCGTTCTGCCATATCCGTGGTCCTCCTTAGTCTTTTACTTGGGTCCGCGCAGGCCAGCTAGCGCGGCGTCGGCTGCGCGTGAACCTGTCGCCATTCGTCCAACACATCCGAGATCGTCTGCGCCAGCGGTATCTCGGGCGTCCATTCAGTGTGATCGCGCAGCTTGTCGCTGCTGCCGTAGATAATCGGGATGTCAGCCGGGCGATACCGATCGGCGTCCTTGCGCACCTCCACGTCCACCTTGGCCAGTGAGATCAGTTGGTCGACCAACGCTTGAATGGTATGGGCCTGACCGGACGCAACGTTGTACACCTCGCCCGGCCGGCCCTCAAGCAAGACGCGATGGTAGGCCCGCACGACGTCACGAACGTCGGTGAAGTCCCTCGCGGGCGTCAGATTACCCACCTGAAGCACCGGCTCCATCTCGCCCGCCTCGATGCGCGCAATCTGGCTGGCGAAGGCGGGCAGGACGAACCTCGGAGACTGACCGGGCCCAACGTGGTTGAAAGGCCTGACCCGCAGAACGGGCAGATCGTAGCTGATATAGTACTGGTAGCCCATCACGTCCTGGGCAACCTTGCTGACACTGTAGGGGTTCTCGGGACGCAGCGGATGATCCTCCCGCAAAGGGAGCTCATCTCGATCGGCCCGTCCGTATTCCTCGCCGGATCCAATCACGAGGCAGCGTGGCCTGCAATCTAGATCTACGCACGCCTCGAGGAGATTGAGCTGCCCCCGGATGTTGTTCTCCAACGTGCCCCAGGGATCTTTGTAGGCCGTGGGCACGTGAGACTGGGCGGCCAAATGGACAATATAAGCTGGCTGGACGTCCGACAGGAGATCACGGGTCGCCTCAGCATCACGAAGGTCCAACCCGACCAAGCGTTCGCGCGCTCGCAGACCTGCATCCTCCTCCGAAGGTGGAACCTCGGGGAAGGCCGTTCCAACAATCTCCCACTCTGTCGCCTCAAGGAAGAACCGGCGCAGATGAGTCCCCACAAAGCCGGTGGCGCCGGTGATCAGGACACGCATATATGCTCCACGGATTGGCTACGGATTATGCTTGTACGATACGATGAACGGTCTCGGCAAGATGGTCATCTCGACCTCAAGACTTCAGGGTACCCTCACCACAAGGGCCCTGACCCCGATTATAGTGCGCCACACGGCTATGCCAAACCCGTGATCCAGGCGGGCCCTGGTGTGAACGGGCATCCCGTGGTGTGAACGGGCATCCCGTGGTGTGAACGGGCATGATCAGCGCCACTGCAGCGCGGTCACCGAACCATCCTGCGAGAGAGCGTCCGGTTCATCGGCGCCCAGTGGCAAGAGGTAGACATCACCGAACTGCAGGAACGCGATCGCGCGACCATCGGGGCTCCAGACCCATTCCGGCACGTCGAGACCGAGCGTGCCTGCAGGCGCGTAGATGCGAGCCTGATCCGAGCCATCTCGGTCAATCACATGCACCGTGTAGGCGCTGGTAACGCTCTGGTAAGGGATCAGGGCTCTTCCGAAGAGCAGCTGATCTCCGTCAGGTGCGTAGTGCGGCGTGGCCCACATGCCAACCTCGACCGCCAGGGTCGCGCTGTAGCCCCCCGTGTGGTCAATCGCCATCAGGTTGAAGATCGGACTCTCCTCAGGCTTCTCACTGTCATCAGAGACGTGAATAACGCCGGAGAGGAACTCACCCTCAGGGGACCAGGTCAAGGCCGGGTTCCAGGCCCAGCTGCTGTAGGTCCGGAAGGGGGGAAAGCTAAGCAGCTCGGTGGCAGTCTCGTCGTCGAGATCGACGACGCCTATGCAATCCGGACGGCTATAGGCCAAGAGATCGCCCTGCGGCGACCAGACATATCGCGTCCCCCACCAGCCATATCCGCCGCCCGCCTCGGGCTCCAGAACGGACCGTCTAGAGATCAAAGTGTCCCGATCGGTAAGCCGGGCCAACCAGAGATCGTTATGGCCTCGCCATCCGGGAGCTTGCTCGATGACCTCGGCCGTCGTCCAGGCGAGCGTCTCTCCGTTGGGCGCCCAATCGGCCCACAAGACATCCTGCAGGTCAAGCGGCTCCGGATCGGCTGAAGCCACGTTGGTGTCCACCAGCCAGAGCTCATTCAGATGCTCGGTCTCGGTTGTGGTTCTGGTGAAGAGAAGCCGTTGGCCGTCCGGAGAGAGCGTGAAGACGCGCCCGTCGAGATCGCCCAAATGGGTCACTCTGCGGATCTGAAAAGAACTTTCGCGCATCACCCAGGCATCCTGTTTGCTGAGGAACGCCAGCGTTCCGGTGATGGGCACATTCTGGAGTTGTGCTTTGGTCCCGACCAACCGCACTTCGTCGCGGGGCTGCTGGACGAGGGCTTCCTGAACGAGGGCCCGCTCAGCCTCCTCGCCATCCTCGATGATCACCCGATAGCGACGTTCCAGCACCCCGGACCGTCCCGACTGTAGCAATCGGGACTCACCGGCAGGCACATTAGCGTCGCGCACCACCTGACGCTCGTAAGGAACCGTCTGAGTGATGACCTTCGTCTGCTCCACGACGCGCACCACCTTCACCGTGAGCCCATCGTAGACTGCGGTGACCTCCGGCGGCGTCACGCGATCCAGGTCAGAGAGCATCACCCCCGTCTCGTTGAGCAATGCCCCGACCGTTGGCGCATCGGTGGTGAGTGTGCGCTCACGGCCATCCATAATCAACGTCACGGCGTCCGGCGACGCTGCACGGGGAGGGGGCGTGCACGAGGCTGCGATCAGCAGCAAGCCCAAACCGAGTATCAGCCGAAATAGAGGCGTGCGTCGCATCATCAGAGTTCCACCCTCGTCATACGCGTCGTCCTGGCTGCCCTCATTCCTGAAGCTGCCGGCTCCAGGCAAAGGCGCCCGCCCCGCGCAGCAGAGCCGTCACATCCCAAAGCGTCTGTTGCGAAAGCACTCCGACCTGTGCCGCTTCTCCGGCATCGCGGAGATGGAGAAACGCGGAACCGTCGGGAGACCACAATGCCGCGCCGGGCACCTCGGGAAGCAGGGCGATAGGGGCCAACGACCCACCCGTCGACAACCCATACAAGCCTTCACCTAGCCCTGGCACCGCATGCTGCAGAAATGTCACGAGAATCTCCTCCGACACCCCGGATCGCCTCGCTTCCGGCGACCGCGGATGGAGCGGGAAGCCCTCGAGCTCGCACACCGGCTCGACGGCCTGAACCGCCAGGGCCGCCTGACCGTCAGTCACGGTCACACGCTCGATACAACCTTGTTCGGGCGTATCCCAGGTCACCCAGAGCTCGCCCGCCGCCGGCATCGCGGCCTCAGCGTCGGTTATCCCCGCCCAGCTAGTGCCGACGGTACATGGTATAGAGCAAAGCGGAGAGAATGGAAGCGGCTCGTCACGGGCGTCAATGGAGAGCAGCACCAAGCCCGGGTGATCGGCTTCGCCACCCTCCAACAACAGCCAGGCCCCGTCGGGCGACCACCCGCGAAGCTCGGGCAGCTCGCTTTCGCTCCGACCGAGAAAGACAGGGGCGTCGGCAGCATTGCGTTCGACGAGCCAGACGCCACGACTATCGACGAACGCGATTCGCGATGCGTCCGGCGACGGCAGGAAGCCGCCACACGGCCGATCGACCTCACCTCTGCAGAAGCCCAGGTGCTCCTGAGGCGACCTCGGATCCTGCATATCGAGGGCGAGCAGGGTTGCGCTGCCCGGCTCGTCAAACGACGGCTCGCGGGTAGGCTGTACGCCCCAGGCAACGTAGAACAGCGTCCGATCATCCGACCCCATCTCGAAATAGATGCCGCCCTCGTCAATCAGCCGGCCCGCAGTGGGAAGCAAGGTGTGCTCACGCACCGCCCGATCCCACACGTAGAGCTCGCCCGCGACGGTGAGGTAAGCGACCTGCCGACCATCCGCCGAGACCCGATACGCGACAATCTCCTGGCCTCCAGCGTCGTCGGTGACCGGGATTCGCGACTCAGCTCCGCCTCCAGCCCGGCAGACCCATAGCTCGCCCGCCCGCAAGTAGAATAGATCGTCCGAGAGGACAGGGCAAGCCTCAGCCAGCGCAGGCGTCGGCGGCAAGACGAGTCCCGCGGGCAACGTTGGGGTTGGCGTAGGGGTCGGCGTCGAGGTGGGCGTGGGCGTCGATGTCGGCAGCGGCGTTGGCGTGGCTGTTGGTAGGACCGGCGTTCGGGTCGCCGTCGGCGTCGGAATGGGCTCTGTCAGCTGGCACCCCAACAGGAACCCCGCGATCCAGAGGCAGCAGAGCAGCCATGCAAGTGGGCGAGACACGGTAAGTCTGGACATCCTCAAGCTCGGACGTGACACACCCGTCCGCATCGACCCGCGTCCACGGCTCTCGTCGATCATGGCGTCTGCGTCTGCCGTCGCACCCAGTCCCGGGCCATCTCGGTCGACCGCAGCTCGCCCGCAGCCTGCTTCTCACGGAGCGACTCCAGCACCCTCCCGACCTCAGGACCCCTCGGGACTCCCAGTCGCATCACATCACGACCGGTCAGCAGGGGCGCTGGGTCAATGATCTCATCGTATCGCTTGAAGTAAGCCCACAGAAGGGTCTGGGCAACCACCAGATCGTCGCGCCATCGCTGGGAACCGGCACTGCCAATCTGTACCGCGATCGCCCGGGCCAGGACCATAATCACAGCGCCGGGCCCTACGTCGCCCGTGATACGATAGAAACGATAGATGGCGCGCCGTTCTTTGACCGTGTCGGCAAGGGCCCCTGGTCCGGCAAGGCTGGACCGCGCGCGCTCAAAGGCGTTTGCGTGCCTCACCAAGGCTGCGACGAAATCGGTCGCAGCGCGGGAGAAACGCAGCCCCGCAAGCCGATCCCCGGCGATCTGTGACGCGCGCTCCAGATTGACAGGCGTTTCGCTGACCCGGGCCGGCTGAGCGCCGTTCTGGGCCCTGCCGACCTCCACATAGAGCACAGCCCATCCCACCAGATCCGATCGCGAAACTGCGCCTGCCACGGGCGTCTTCAAGTACGAAATCAGCGGCGCGCGTACCGAGGAAAAGGCGCCTGCGAGCTCGACCAACCTGGGCGGGTATCGCGACTCAACCGCTTCAGAGCTCTCACTCAACACGCTCTCCAGGCAGACGAGAAGGTCAACCATCGCGAAAACGAAGCTGCGCGGGGTGGGATAGGCGCTGGGTTCAGGGAGTCGGACGCGGTCCAGCGCTGCGACCTCGGGCAACACGTGGTCGAGCAGCCCGAGATCAGCCAGTTGATAGAGGCCCTCCGCTGCCGAGACATGCCCGACGATCTTCACCAGCTCGTCACGCACGCGCTCAGGCGCCACCCCGGCGATGCTGGAAGCCTGAGCCTCGACACACTGGCGTGTCTCAGGCTCCAAGGCGAGTGGCAGATCGAGTGCGAGTCGAACCGCGCGGATAAGGCGTGCTGGATCGTCCGGGAACGCCCCCGGGTATGTCATCCGCAACCGCCCCGCCTGCAGATCTGCCTGTCCGCCGGTCGGGTCGATGAGCTGCCCCTCCAGCGTCAGAGCCATCGCATTGACGGTAAAATCACGCAGCTTGAGATCCTCCACAAGGGTGTCGCCCCGCATCTTGGCGAAGTCCAGGGTGACCGTGGCCTGCGTATCAGGCGAGGTGACGATCGCGCGTCCGGTAGCCCGCTCGCGATCGAGAGGATAGTAGGCGCCGCCAAGAGCGTCGGCAACGGCTCGAGCCGCCATCAGCCCGGAGCCTGCGGTGACAAAGTCCCAATCGGTCGGGAATCGCCGCAGGAGCAGGTCCCGGACAGGGCCGCCGGCGAGCCAGAGGCTCTCCTCATCGAGAAGCACCCGAATCTCCAAGAGTGGCCAGGCAGGCAAGCCAACATGGGGCGGATGGGGCGATATCCAGACGATGGTGATCTGGGCCTCCGAGCGCAGAGCAGCCGCCTGATGGCGTGCTGCGTCAGGTGAGTCGGCAACTGCGACGACGTCCCCATCCTCCGCAAGAGCCACCCACTGACCTATGTAGGTCGCCCAGTCCGCCACGCTCCCCCCTCTACTCATTGCACACTCTCTTAATGCTTCCACCACGAATGCGGCGCCCCGACAAGGCGCGCCGCACCAAGGATTGAGATTCTAGCCTTTTACACACCTCAAGGGGCCCGGTCCGAGACCACAAGCGTATAGTTACACGCGTGTCACGTACTCTCCCTCGCGGGTATCGACCCTGATCACATCCCCCACCTCGACGAAAAGCGGCACTTGCACCTTCAATCCCGTCTCGCACACCACGGTCTTGTTAGCGCCTGTGGCAGTATCACCGATAACGGCTAACTCAGATTCGGTGACCTCCAACGCCACCGTCGACGGAAGCGCGATGCCCAGGACTTCGCTCCCGTAGACCGTCAGATCGACCTCCATACCATCTTTGAGGAATCCGGCCTTTTCGCCTACCACGTCGGTATGGATACGCTGTTGTTCATACGTCTCGACGTCCATAAAATAGTAGTATTCCCCATCATTGTAGAGGTACTGAGACGTACGCCGCTCCACCAGCGCTTCCTCGAAGCGATGCCCGTCCAGGAAGTTCTTGGGGATGGTGGCGCCCGTCCGCATGTTGCGGATCTTCGTGCGGATGATCGCGTTGCCTCTCCCTGGCTTGTGATGTTGGTACTCCAGAACCTCGTAAAGATCTCCATCGAGGAGAAAAGTCGTGCCCTTTCGCAGCTCGTTTGCATCAATCATAAGATCTCCAACTCTCTTTCTTCGTTCAGCGCTAATCCTATCTATTATACGATCAGGCCTTCCTTCGTCAAGGTAGAATGCACCGCTTGCGCCGCAACTGGGGCTAATATCTGTAGAGCCGGTCGCCGCTTGCTGCAAACCACTTTTTTATGTATAATCGTAGGCAAATCCTGGAGAAAGGAGCGTTCCGATGCACCGCAAGCCACTAGGTGTAGCTTTGGTTGGTCTGATAATCGTTATGTCACTATTGATTGGATGCCGGAGGTCGGCCGTACCCCCTGTGGAGGAGTTGGCCCCCGAGGAAGCAACGGCTGTGATGCAGGAGGCCGAGGGCACCAGCGAGGAGCCCCAAGAGGAATCGCCGATCGCGACAGACGTGCCCGAACCTACCGAGGTCGCGACAGTCGAGCCTCCAGAGGAGACTGAGCCGGCACCTGAGCCCACACCAGAACCAACGGCTACCACGCCGCTTGAGGAACCCACAGAGGTGGTCACCACGGAGGCGCCGACAGAGGAGGCACCAGCCGTAAGCGGCGAGCCCACGACCTACGTCGTACAGCCTGGCGACAATCTATTCAGGATCGCGCTTCGGCACAACACGACGGTCCAGGCGGTCGCCCAGGCGAACAACATCACCAATCCATCCCTCATCTATGTCGGTCAGACCTTGACGATCCCAGGCTCCGATCAGGCACCGTCAACGCCGCCTCCATCGACTGACACGTGCTCGACGATCCACGTCGTGCAACCCAGTGAGAACCTGTTCCGGATCGGATTGCGCTATAATTACAGCCAGTACTACCTGGCGCAGGTGAACGGCATCAGTAATCCATCCTTGGTCTACGTGGGTCAGGAGATCTGCATCCCTTGATCCTGGACCTGATCTCAGACCGGACAGGACGTGCTCACGCCCCCTATCGTCGATGATCCGGATAGAGAGCCTTAGCAACGACCGCGTTCGGCGGGTGCTTGCGCTACAGCGCAGCACCCGCCGCCGGTTTCGTAAGGGCCTGATGGTCGTCGAGGGCCAACGCCTAGTGGAAGAGCTTCTGGCATCGCGGGTTCCCGCTGAGGAAGCCTTCGTGACCCAGAGCCTCTTGGAGGGAGGGGCCGAAGCCCGCGATCTCGTCGAGGGACTGCAGGCGCGGACTACCGTCATCGAGACGTCCGACGAAGTGATGGAAAGGATGTCCGACACAGTAACACCCCAGGGCATCCTCGTAGTTTGCCCGATTCCAGATCTCACTCCCAGAGCCGGCAACCGCTTTGCGCTGATTCCAGACCAGGTACGGGACCCCGGTAACCTGGGCACGATGCTCAGGACGAGTTGGGCTGCCGGCGTGACCGAAGTCCTGCTGCCCCCGGGAAACGTCGATCACACGAATCCCAAGGTCGTACGCGGCGGTATGGGCGCGCACTTCCACCTCGCCATCCATAGCGCGGATTGGGACACCATCTGGGTCCGGATAGGTGATGCCCAGGTCTGGCTGGCCGAGGCCGGCCGGGGGACGCCCTACGATGCAGCCGACTGGACCGGCGATGTCGCGCTGGTCATCGGCGGTGAGGCCTCCGGCGCAGGGGAACGTGCACGCAGCGCGGCTGAGTACGTCCACATACCAATGGCGAGAGACGTCGATTCGCTCAATGCCGCCATCGCCACAGGCGTCATACTCTTTGAAGCTGCCCGGCAACGGCGTGCGCTCACTGCGGCGCAGGGGACCGCGTAGGCTGGATCCTGAGCCCCACTCCCGAGATCACGTCAACGTGGCGCGAAGCGCTTGGGTGATGATCTCTGCGTGATCGAAAGCTAAGGGGGGAAGCGCATCCACGGCCCACCATCTTGCCCTTGCGGCGTCGTCGCCCGGGGTGGGGGAGGACCCGGAGGCTTCGCCGCTCGCCCAATAGGCGATAGAGACGACCCATCCGCGAGGATCGCGACCGGGTGCACCAAACGCCCCAATCTGGGTCAGGCAGTCTCCGCTCGCACCTGTCTCCTCAGCTAGCTCGCGCCGCGCGGCTTCCTCGGGGGCCTCGCCCTGCTCTACAAACCCACCAGGCAAAGCCCACGCACCCTCAAAGGGCGCGCGACCGCGCTGAATCAACAAGACCTCCAATTCGGTAGCACGGCGCCTGGTCCCTGCCCGCTGTGTCGCCCTCTTTTCGCGGAGAAGCACGATGTCGACCGTCAACGCCGGTCGCGGATGCTCATAACAGAATAGGTCCTGTTCAGTCATCGTCAGAGAGCGTCATCAGACGGCTCGCGGCGGGGGGTCGTCAGTCTCCGTCGCTTCCTCGTCTTGCTCAGCCTGGCGCTCCTCGTACTGCTCGGAGAGATCCGTGACGAAGGTGCGCAGCGCCGCCAGCGACAGCGCGGAGATAAATCCGGGGGAGACCAGAACGAGAATTGGCAACGCGACCGACAGCACGAACGCGACAATCGAGACAATGAGCAGAATGAGCGTCTGAACAGGTCGTAGAATCGTCAGGAAGAGGCTGTTCCTTAGGACGGTCAGGATCGTGGGCTCCTTGAGCTCCATCAGGAACGACTGTGCGTAGAAGATCGTGCCGGTCCACAGGAGCCCCAACATCAAAAAGAGCGGGGTGGTCCACGCCGCGACCGACCGAGGAAAGGGCGAAACCTCGGAGTTGTAGAACCACAGATTGCTCCCAACCAGCGCATAGCCCAGCAAGACGAGGAGGAAGAGCACCCAAGCCCGCGGCCCGAACTCCTTCACACGCTCCCAGATCAGCTTCCAGTTCACGCCCTTCCCGCGCACCGCGCGTTGGCCGATCACGTAGACGCCGGTCAGGGCAAAGGGTCCGGGAATGAAGAGCACCCATGCCACCAGATGGACGAGGGTAAAGCCGGCGGCGATGACGCCCCAGTACATCCAAAGCCCAAAGGCGAACAGCGACCACGCCACCAGATGGATCAGGCCCAGCAGGAAATAGAAGAATAGCTCATCGTAAAACGCCACCGCACCCTTTGCGATGACCCGAAAGACGCTCATAGCGCAACTCCTATCTGACAAAGATGGTGGTTGATCCTCAGAAAACGACTTACGTTACGGTGCGATCAGCGTCACACGACGGCCCAGCGTGACGCGGCTCATCAGGCAACGACCCTGCACACCAGCCCTTTGAGGTAGGCACCCTCAGGAAACGTCAGCGCTACGGGATGGTCATCACCTTGCGTCAAGCAACCCATGATCTGCACGTCGCGGCCCGTGTCGAGAGCCGCGCCAAACACAATCTTCTGGAAGAGATCGGCGGAGATCGCGCCCGAGCAGGAGAACGTCATCAGCACCCCCCCGGGACGCAGCAAGTGCATCGCCTGAAGGTTGATGTCCTTGTACCCCCGCGCCGCGCTCCGCACGTCGCGCTGGGTGTGCGCGAACTTGGGCGGATCCAGCACGATCATATCAAACGCACGCCCCTCGTCCCTGAACTGTCGCAGCACCTCAAAGACATCGCCCTCAATGTTTTCTACGCGGTCGGTGTCCTGATGGTTCAGATGAAGATTGGCCTGGCCCATCTCAAGCGCATCGCCCGACGTATCGACGTTCACCACCGACTTGGCCCCGGCCTCCAGTCCATAGACAGCGAAGCCACCCGTATAGGCGAAGGCGTTGAGTAGCACCGGCGGCTGGCCCAGTGCCACCTCGCGCCGTACAAGCTGGCTCAGACGCCGACGGTTCTCGCGCTGATCGATGTAGAACCCTGTCTTGTGGCCGGCCCGAACGTCAACCCAGAACCCAAGCCCATGCTCGCGGATCAGAACCCGCTCGGCGGGCGGATCTCCACGCACTAATCCCGTCTGAGGCGTCAGCCCCTCCCGATCGCGGGCATCCACGTCGCTTCTCTCGTAGAGTGACTGGATCGTCACGCCGCGGGCATCGAGGACTTCCCAAAGCAGGTCGGCGAACAGCGACTTACGCTTTTCGATCCCCACTGTGAGCGCCTGCATCACCACCGTATCGGCATAGCGGTCGACAATCAGACCGGGTATGCCATCGGACTCAGCATAGATGAGGCGGGCAGCGGTCGTCCCCGAATCGGAGAGAAGGTGGGCCCGCAGTCCGATCGCCCGCGTCAGTCGAGCGCGCCAGAAGTCGGGCGTGTCCGGCGTCGGGGACGGCTCCCACGAGAGAAGTCGGACCCGAATCTGGGAATGGGGGCTGTAATGTCCCCACGCAAGGAACTCGTCGCTGTGGCTGAGGACTGCCACGAGCGCCCCCATCTCGGGCGAACCGTGAACATTGCGAACGCTGCCCGAGAAGATCCAGGGATGCCGCCGCAGTACAGCGGCCTCGCGCCCGGGCTTGAGGATCACCTGAGGTTGATCACTTCTCATCCCGTTCCCCCCCCTGTCGTTGAGATATGGTCATTCGCCCGCCATACGCCGCAGTATCTCCTCCAACTGCGCTTGCTCTGCCCCGTAGCAGGTCCAATCGCCGGTGGCTAAGCACGTCTGCGCTGCCTGGTAGTGCTGCCAGGCGCGCGCCGCCAGGTCTTCCAATGACTCATCGATGGCAGGCGGCTGCGCAATCGCTTCATCCTCGTCGGCGAAGATCTCTAGCAGCGCCATCTCCAACGTCGGCGCCATAGCGATCCGGTCGGCATACGCCACGATCACGCGCCGCAGCTCCGGCAGCTGTCCGGCCTCAGCTTCCAGATAGATCGGTTCAACATAAAGAAAGGTATCGTCCAGCGGGATGACGAGGAGATTTCCCCGCAGTACGTGGGACCCGCGCTGGTTCCACAGTGAAAGCTGCTGCGATATCAGCGGGTCCTGGTCTATCCGCCCCTCGATCTGCAGCGGGCCGTAGA
>CAZPJP010000029.1:8273-17726 GCA_964586915.1 uncultured Anaerolineales bacterium | reverse complement strand
CGCATATGGTAGCTCGCGTAGAGCTGCGACTGATACAGAAAGAGCATCTCCGGGTAGCGCCAGTGAGCGCGAAGCGCCTCAGGCATCGTATCTCCCGGGCGGAAGAGCTCCGGGAAAATCTTCGCGTAGGTCGCCGCGATAGGATCATCGGGATCGATGAGATAGAAGGCGACCTCCCCGGTGTAGGCGTCAACCGTCACCTTGACGCTGTTCCGTATGTAGTTCACCATGCCCGGCTCGGCTCGCATAGGCTCGGAATAGGGATAGTCCTCGCTATGGGTATAGGCGTCGAGCAGCCAGACGATCCGTCCGTCCACGATCACAGGGTAGGGATCCTCATCATACCAGAGCATCGGCGCAATCGTCTGAGCTCGATCACGAAGCGTTCGATAGAAGAGGACACGGCTGTCGGAGGAGAGCGCCGACGAAAGCAGCAACTGCGGGCTGCCGAAGCGCGTCGCCAGCAGCGTACGGCGCAGCAGACCTCCCAGGCGTACGCCATCCGGCCCCTCATAGCGCGTGTACGCATTGGTGTCACCCTGAGGGAAATCAAACTCGTCCTCCGCCGTGTTCACCACGGCGTAATCGTGAGTCCTCTCTCCGAAATAGATCTCGGGCCGGTTGATCTGCAGCACAGCCTCCGCGCTGATGGGCGGGATGTCACGAACGATCAACTCGGGTAACCCCTCGGAGGTCACCCGACCCACGTAACTCGCCGCTACGCCATAGCCGTGCGTGAAGAGCAGATGACGATTGACCCAGGTCTGCGCCTGCTCTGCGAGCTCATCGACATCCAGCTCCCGCGCTGAGAGCATCAGCTGAGTCAGGCCGTCGTCGAGATCGTAGCGGTCAATGTCGATGTCATCGAAGGTGTAATAGAGACGGATCTCCTGAAGCTGAGCGTACGTCCGCCTCAGCGGTCGATAGTCCCATAGACGAACGTTGGCCAGTATGTCGGCATTCGCTTCAACATCCTCCTGCGTGAGTTGTCCCACCGCCGGGTAGTCCGCCTCTTGGATACGATCGAGGCCATAGGCCGCGCGGGTGTAGGCGATGTTGTGCTCAATATAGGGGCGCTCGAGAATGAACTCGTTCGGCTCCACGCGCAGTTGCTGGACGAACCCGGGATAGACAGGCGCAAGTAGGCTCAGGCCCACCCAAAACAAGCCAATGCCCACGAGCAGTTTCCACTGCCGGGTGAAGAGGTTGACGATCAGCACGACAGAAGCGGCGAACAAGAGCACGGCCTCGATCACGTAGAAGGGCATCCGCGCGTTGACATCTGCGAAGCCGGCCCCGAAGAGCAGACCGGCGTTGGAGTTGAGCAGACCGTAGCGGCTGAGGACCCGTCCCAGCCCCATCAGGATAAGCCACAGAGATCCCAAAAGGGACAGATGCGCCGTCACGCCGCGGCTCTGAAGCTGACCGAATAGGGAATACCGGACCAACAACCCTAGCAGCGCGATCCCGACCAGGGCCTGGCTACGGCTCAAGAGCACCCGATACCAGGGAAGGTCGAAAACGTAGAAGCTCACGTCCAGGCCGAAGATCGGGTCCTGCAGCCCAAATGATACGCCCTCACGGGCGAGAAGATAGGTCCGCCACACACCGCTCAGGCTCAAGCCCAGCATCACCCCCACCACGACCGCCCCCAACGCGAATGCCAGTCGCAGGGGACGCGTGGAGACCGAAATCTCCCGTGACGGGGTCCCGCGGTGCCTCGAGCGGCCAAGCGAGACGTGTCCCGACAGCGAGTCCTTCGGCGCGATCCAGTGGGCCAACAGACTCCAGTTCAGGACAAGGAAGGTTACCGCAATGACGATCGCAACGCTGACCAGACCGACCGCAGCCCAGACCCGCGTTAGAAAGATCTGGCTCAGATCTAAACTCTGAAACCAGAGAAACTCTGTGTAGAACCGGCCAAACGCCGGCGAGAAAACGGCCAGAACCAGAAGAAGCAGCACGATCCCGATCGTGCGCCAGGTGCTATCTCTCCCTAAGACGGTGCTCTGCTTCATCGTTTCCTCTCCTCAACGCGCCGGGGTGGACGCTCTTGGACGGCGTCTAGCCAGACGAAAGTATAACGTAAAGAGACGAGATAGAAAGCCCAGAAGGTAATCGTGACGCCTCAAAGTGACATCTCTTAGGTTAGGTCTTGTGGTACCCAAATCCTGCTTAATTGATTTGCAGTTTTCGAGCAAGCGTGCTATCATAAGGCGTCTAGAGATGAGCATCGAGGCTTCATCAAGCAAGGCTTCATCAAGCAAGGTAAGGAGCGAGCCATGGTTAAGAACATAGTCCTGAGAACAGAGCGCAGAAAGGCAGTGTGGGCAATGCGTATCTCCGAGCACACAACGGACCTGAAGCCGCCGGGTTAACGCGCTATCGCTTCACCGTCCAGCAGCCCCAGCATGTGGGGGCAGGGGACGGGCAGCACAACAAGCGAATAGCAGCAGAACCACCGGCGAGCGGGTCTTAGCAGACACGATTGTGGGCCTTTAGTCAGCCCACAATTGGCAGCAAAAAGGCACCCGCTCGTTTTGCGTGTCTGGCCCGAATGGCTCGAATGCAGGCTGTAAGGATCACGCTGGCCCGCCGGGGTTGTTGTAAGTGTGTCGCGCCCCCACATAGGGGGGAGAATCAAGGATCGTACAATGTCGGGAAAATCAGATCACCATCTCGCTAAGAAACTGAATATGGACCTGCGCCGCATCCTGTCGAAGCATCGGCTCGTGGGCCTGATGCGGCTGATGCGCGGCTTTCGCTGGCTCTACCTTGGGGCGCTGGTCGCGGTGTCGCTCGGCGCCCTCGTTCGCACCTATTACTATCGCCTCATCCAGCACGTGATCGACAACGTGTTGGGACAGCCGGGCGCGTCGGCCCAACTGCCGCTGGCGGCAGCCGGGTTCGTGGGCTTGGCGCTGCTCGAGGGCGCGTTCGCCTACGTGAGAGGTACGTGGTCAGCCAAGACGGCCGAGGGTGTTACCTTGCGGCTGCGGAACTACGTCTTCGATCAGATCCAGCGACTGCCCTTCGGCTTCCACGACTACGTGAAGACGGGCGAACTGATCCAGCGTGCAACGTCGGATGTCGATGCACTCCGGCGGTTCTACGCGGATCAGGCGTTGGGCATCGGTCGGATCGTAGCCCTCTTCGTCGTCAACTTCACAATGCTCCTGCGGATGAATGCCCGCCTCGGCCTAATCGCGGTCGCAGTTATGCCGGCGATTGTGGCGATGTCCTACTATTTCTTCGGCCGCGTTTCGAAAGCCTATGAAGCTTATCAGGAGCAAGAGGCCAAGCTGTCGACGGCGCTCCAGGAAAACCTGACCGGCGTGCGCGTCGTCCGGGCCTTCGCCCGCCAGACCTACGAGATCGACAAGTTCGATCGCGAGAACGAGGGAAAATACCAGCGTGGTCGCCACCTAACCCTGATGCACTCGCTTTACTGGCCTATCTCCGACGTGCTTTGCGCCGCACAAACGGTGATCGCAATGGCCGTCGGCGCCACGATGGCCCTGCGTGGCGAGATCACGGTGGGGACGTACATCGCCGCGATGGGCATGGTCGTCTGGATCATCTGGCCGATGCGCAACCTTGGCCGCCTGATCGTCCAGATCTCCACTGGCTTGGTCTCGTACCAGCGCGTGGCTGATGTCATCCGGGAAGAGCGCGAGGACATCCGGTCCGGCGAGGTATCGATGGACACTCAGATTCGCGGCGAGGTCGTCTTCGATCGCGTCAGCTTCGCTTACGAACCCCGCAGCGTGCTTGAGGACCCGAGCGCGGATGAGAAGGAAGACGCGCACGCGGAGCCGCCCCCCGCGTCTGGTTCGGACGAGGAGCAAGGGCCCGTTGAGGTCCTGCACGATATCTCGTTTCGGTGCGAGCCGGGACAGGTCATCGCTTTGCTGGGTTCTACCGGATCGGGCAAGACGAGCATCATCAATCTTTTGCTGCGCTTCTACGACTATCAGGAGGGGCACATCCTACTGGACGGTGTGGAGCTCAAAGCCTATCCCCGATCCATGGTGCGGCAGAGCATTGGGATCGTAGAGCAGGAGCCCTTCCTCTTCTCCAGGTCGATCCGGGAGAACATCGCGTATGGCGCGCGGCGCCCCGGAACGGTAGCGCAGGGGCTGGTTTCGCAAGAGCAGATCGAACAAGCGGCCCGAGCCGCTGCGATCCACGACATCATCCAAACGTTCCCAGCTGGCTATGACACCGTCGTGGGAGAGAAGGGCGTGACGCTGTCGGGCGGACAGCGTCAGCGCGTAGCGATTGCACGCGCCTTGCTTAAGGATCCGAGCATCCTTGTCCTCGATGACGCGACGTCATCGGTGGATACGGAGACTGAGGAGCAGATCCGGGCCGCCCTCGCGACGCTGATGGCAGGGCGCACAACGTTCCTGGTGGCTCACCGGATCCAGACCGTGATGAGCGCCGATCTGATCCTGGTGCTCGACAAGGGACGGATCGTCCAGTCAGGGATCCACCGGGAGCTCGTGGCGCAAGAGGGCCTCTACCGAGAGATCTACGAGATTCAATCCCAGATCGAGGAAGAGGTCAAGCAGGAGGTTGCGTATGACGCGGCCTCCATCAGTGAAGAGCGAGCCCTCAAGGGCCAGCCATGAGCTGACCCTCGAGCGGTAGTGCACCGTCGAGGTTGGGTTACACCGAGGAAAGCGAACGATGAGCTACGAATTCGAAGAGGAAGAGTTTACAACGACGTTCAACGGGCGGGTCGTGCTACGGATCCTGCGTCAGGTTCAGCCCTATTGGTACTGGGTGCTGGGCTTCGTGCTGATGATCGCCGGCACCTCCGTCATCGACTCATATTTCACCTACCTGAGTAAGCAGATCATCGACGATGCTATTCTGAAGCAGAACGTCGCCAGGCTCACACAGCTGCTGATACGGTATGGTGGGCTCGCGGTCGTGCAGGCTATGACGGTCTTCGGCTTCATCTACCTGGCCGGCGTCCTTGGCGAGCGCGTTCAGTACGATCTGCGCCGCAAGCTGTTCAATCACCTTCAGCAGCTGTCATTCGCGTACTTCGACAAAACACCGGTGGGCTGGATTATGTCCCGCGTGACCTCTGACTCGGAGCGAATCGCCGAGCTGGTGACCTGGGGCATCATCGATATCACGTGGTCGGTGCTCAGCATTGTCACGTCCGTTGCGTTCATGCTGACGATCAACTGGCGGCTGACCCTGCTGGTGGTGGCGATCATCCCGGTGATGATCGGGCTGGCGTTCTGGTTTCGGCAGCGGATCCTCCTACAGTATCGCGAGGTCCGTAAGCTCAACTCCAAGATCACCGGCGCCTATAATGAGATGATTACGGGGGTTAGGGTCGTCAAGGCTCTGGTCCGCGAGCGCGAGAACCTGGAGGAGTTTGAGGAGAAGAGCTCTGCGATGTACAAGGCGGCATATCGCGCTGCCTGGCTTTCAGCGCTCTTCTTGCCAATCATCCAGCTCGTTGGCGCCTTCGGCACGGCTGCCGTGGTCTGGTATGGTGGTCTGAGGATCGAGGCCGCAGGGATGACCATTGGCGGCCTGCAGGCCTTCTTCAGCTATCTGACCTTTATGTTGTGGCCGGTTCAGGATATGGCCCGCGTCTACGCCGAGATGCAGCGATCGGTGGCGTCGGCGGAGCGGATCTTCTCGCTCATCGACGCAGAACCGGATGTGATCGACAACGAAAGTGCGGTCGATCCCGGCAAGCTCCAGGGCGAGGTGGAGTTTGCAGACGTCGTCTTCCAGTATCAAGAGGGACAGAAGGTGCTGGAAAACTTCAGCCTCCACGTGAGGCCGGGCGAGCACATCGCGCTGGTTGGCCCCACGGGCGGCGGAAAGTCCACCATCGTGAACCTGATCTGTCGTTTCTACGAACCAACGGAGGGCGTGATCCGCCTGGATGGCCGAGACTATACGTCCTTCACCCAGCAGGGCATCCAGTCGCGGATCGGGATGGTGCTGCAGACGCCCCATCTCTTCTCCGGGACAATTCGGGAGAACATACGCTATGGGCGACTTCACGCCGAGGATGCCGAGATCGAGGAAGCGGCCCGGCTCGCCCACGCACACGAGTTCATCGCAGAGATGGAGCATGGCTACGATGAAGAGGTGGGGGAGGGCGGCAACTTACTCTCAGTCGGGCAGAAACAGCTTGTGAGCATCGCGCGCGCCATCCTCGCCGATCCTGATATCCTCATCCTCGATGAGGCGACCAGCTCCGTCGACACACTGACGGAGGCGCGGATCCAGCTCGGCATGGAGAGCGTGATGGCAGGACGGACGAGTTTCGTGATCGCACATCGTCTGTCCACGATCAGGCGGACGGATCGCATCGTAGTGATCGAGAGCGGACGCATCGCCGAGATAGGAACGCACGAGACACTCATCCGCCAACACGGTCACTACTACGAGCTCTACACTAAGCAGTTCCGGCGGGATCGGGAGCGGGCCTACGGCGTCACGCAAGAGCTCGCCGCCCCCGCTGGCGCAGACTAATGACGCGGCTGGGCCTAGACGGCCCAGCCGTTGTCTTGGGATCATTTCTCAAAGGAGAGAGGAAAGATGATCGATCAACGCACCGCGCGCCTTGCGCGCCTTCTGGTTGACTACTCGGTTGAGGTGCAGTCGGGCGATCGTGTGGCGATCGTCTCAACGCCGGCAGCAGCCCCGCTGGTGCTTCCGGTGTACGAACGCGTTCTGGAGCAGGGCGCTCACCCAGAGCTCACCTTGAGTCTCCCGGGCATCGAGGAGATCTACTATCGTGTGGCCAGCGACGAGCAGTTGGCCTTCGTGAGCCCCATCCAGCGCCTCATCTATGAGGACTATGATGCGCTGATCAACATCCGTGCCGACACCAACACCCGCGAGCTAGCCGGCATCGATCCTGAGCGGCAGACGGAGCGGCGACGCGCCCTCGCACCGCTCCGCCAGCGCTACCTGGAGCGCGCCGCAACCGGGAAGCTGCGCTGGACTGTGACGCTCTATCCCACCCCCGCCTATGCTCAGGAAGCCGACATGAGCCTTCGCGACTTCGAGGACTTTGTGTATCGAGCATGCTATTGTGACCGCGACGACCCTGTCGCCGCCTGGCACCAGGTACATGAGGAGCAGGAGCGCGCGATCTCCTGGCTTCGCGGGCGAGACCGCGTGCGGATCACGGGCAGCAACGCCGATTTGACACTGTCGATCCAGGGCCGGCGTTTCGTGAACTCCGACGGGCATCACAATATGCCCAGCGGCGAGATCTTCACAGGGCCCGTTGAGGACAGCGTCAGCGGCTGGGTTCGCTTTACCTATCCAGCCTTGACTGAGGGACGCGAAGTCGAGGGAATAGAACTAACGTTCGAGAAAGGGCGTGTCGTCAAGGCCACAGCCGAGAAGAATGAGGCTCTCCTGCTCAGAATGCTGAATGCAGATGAGGGCGCGCGGTACGTTGGCGAGTTTGCCATCGGGACCAACTTCGGCATTCAGAAGTTCACCAAGAATATTCTCTTCGATGAGAAGATCGGCGGAAGCTTTCACCTTGCCCTGGGCGCCGGCTATCCGGAGACCGGCAGCCAGAACCGCTCGGCGATTCACTGGGATATGATCTGTGATATGCGCGACGGAGGGGAGATCGAGGTCGACGGCGAGCTACTCTACCGCGACGGCGAGTTCGTGATCTAGCGGACGCATACACACACCGTGCACGTCACGGCAAGGGGGTCACAGTCCCGATCTGGGCGGGAATCCACGGCGTCAGCGTTGGGGTGGGGGTTTGGCAGGTGACGGCGCGCGTGACCCAAGGCGCCAGCTCAGGCTCGACCTCGCTGAGCCGGCGGTAGATGCTCTCGGCCTCAGCGCAGCGGTCGGTCGCCAGATAGGCGCGCGCGAGCCCGACGTTCAGCTCCCGGAGGGGATCGTCGCTGACCAGGTCGAGGCTGTGGTCCCCTTGTGCGACCTTTGAGGCTGCGACCTCAATGACCATAGCCGCCTCACGATGGGCGTCCCGTGCCAGGTATGCCTTGCCGAGCGTGTACCAGACGAGGGCAGGTGCTGCCGGCTGCGCCTCGAGAGCATCGACCAGGGCGCCGATGGCCAGATCCGGCTCGTCTGTTGCGAGCAGCGCCTCGGCACGGTAGTAAGGCGTCAGGTCGTCGTGCGGATGCGCAATCGCATACTGCCCGGCGAGCGCAGCCAGCTTGGTCCTGTCGCCGGCGCGGATGGCGACCCGCCAGCGGTCCTCAATCAGATGCTCCACTGTGCCGGGATCGAGGTCCTCGACAACCGCAAACGCCTGTTCAGCCGAGGCAAAACGACTGGCGCGTCTCAGGATGACGCCCAGCAAGGACCAGTGGAGCGGGTTGTCCGGGGCGTGGCTGATCGCGCGCCAGGCACGGGTCTCTGCCACCGTCAGATTCCCCTGCATCAGCGCCAAGCGGGCGCCTGCATGCTGAACGGGGGCGCTGTCGACGAAGGCTGACCGGTTGAGTTCGACCCACGCTCTGCCCCCGGCGACCACATCACCCCGCAGCAGCGCCGTCTCCAGCGGCAGCAGATCGAGCACCTCCTCGACAGGGGGCGCATCAAGCGCCCGGGTCGGCATCGGCCCCCACGTTGGGGAGGGCCGCGATGGCGGGATAGGGTCGGCGAGGATCGGCGCGCCGCTGCTCCGTGACACCATCGAGAGCGCCAGCAGGCTCCCACCACAGATCGCCAGCAGGAGCCCCGTGATCAGGCCGCGCCGGCCCGCAGCCAGAGCCTGAGGCCCTTTCATCGCGCCTCTCCAGCAGCCTCGTGCAGCTGGCGAGCTCGCCGGACCTCGCGGTACTTGAGCATCTCGTAATAGCCCATGACGACGCTCAGGAGCAGGCCCCAGAGGGTATCTCGCCAGCCTCCGAGCGTCACAAACCGCCACCAGAGATGGCGGAGACCCTGGGTGTAGGGGGTGTGGGCCTTGGGCTGGGCTCCCGATCTCAAGAGCACGTCGACGTCGTAGGAGAGATACCGGCGCTGCTTGGCCCAGAACTGCGCGAGCGTCTCGTAATTGTAGTGGATAAGGTGAGACGCCAGATAACCGGCGTCCCCGGCTAGCTTCACGAGCTCGTGCACACCTCGTTCTGGATCATACCGCGCGGCGTCGCGGCGCAGAAGCCGCATCTGGTAGTCAGGATACCAGCCGGTGGCGCGCATCCGATGCCCCATGATGTAGTTGAAGCGGGGAATCCACCAGCCGGTCTCCGGACGCCCGACGATAACGGCGCGCGCCTCCGCAGCCAACTCAGGCGTGGCCCGCTCGTCAGCGTCGACAAAGAGCACCCAATCGCTCTGCACCGAGTCAAGCGCGACGTTACGCTGTTGCGCGTAGTTCTCAAACCGGTGCTCGAGCACCGTAGCGCCGGCCGCCTCGGCCAACGCCTGGGTCGCATCGGTGCTCCCCGAATCGAGCACCAC
>CAZPJP010000029.1:0-8173 GCA_964586915.1 uncultured Anaerolineales bacterium | reverse complement strand
TGCACAGCGCAGTCCACGCCTGCAGGATCCGGTCGTACGCATCGATCCAGGCAGGCGTGTCCGCCGCCCGCCGTCGCCGCGCGAAGGCTTTGCACACGGCCCAAGCGACCACAGCGGTGGTCAGAGCGTCTTGATGCTTCATGTAGAGACGCGCGCGGCTTTCCCACAGATAGGCCGTCGTCGCCGGGCGCGCCTGCCGGGAGCTGGCCCCTCCCACGTGGACGATCTGCGCGCGGGGCACCAACCAAGTCTCCCATCCAGCCTTGCGCATTCGCCACGCCCAGTCAATCTCCTCACAGTACATAAAGAAGCCCTCATCCAGGAGCCCGATGTCCCGCACAGCCTCTGCACGAACCATCATCGCGGCGCCGAGAGGGTGATCCACAGGGAAGGGGGCCTCCTGATCATAGAGACGCCGCGGATAGCGCCCATTGAGCCGTGTGTAGTAGAAGCGGTTCGGCATAAGCCCCAGAGCGAAGAGCGCCTGACTCAGGCCCGGGAAGCGGAAGGCACTCTCCTGCAAGGTCCCATCAGGGTTGAGCAACTTAGGTCCCGCCAACCCGACGTGACGATGCGTCTCCAGGAAGCCCAGCAGGAGCTGAATAGCGGCGGCATCTACAACGGTGTCGGGGTTCAGGAGCCAGATGTACCGCGCGCGATCCCCCAGCGCCTCCAACGCCAGGTTATTGGCCTTGACGTACCCCACGTTCTCCGACAAGGTCCGCAGACGTACCTGGGGATACCCCTGTCGCACAAGCTCAGCGCTGCGGTCTGTGGACGCATTGTCGACAACCCATATCTCCGAAGCACACGAACATTCGGATAACGCCCGCTGCAGGCTGGCGAGACAGCGATCCAGGTGCTCTCGAACGTTCCAGGAGACGATCACAACGGCCAGCTCGACGGGCGACTCAATCAAGTCGCTCGAGCGTGAGGAGACCCCCGACGAGGGCGCGTCCTGTGGCGCCATCGGTCTCTACGGCTCCCAGATCTCCACGAAGTTCGGATCCACGTTGTTGTTGACCGCGGCGATCTCGACGTCCTCGTGAATCAGGCCCATCCAGTAGTAAAGAGGGTTGCGTACCGGCACATCCACAACCTGTACGCATCCAGTCACCAGCGAGCGCGCACGGGGGGGAAGGTACCAATATCCATCGATCTCCACGAGGTTCTCATCCGGCCGGCCGATGCCCCAGCGGAAGGGGTAGTTGCGCAGGCTCGTATCGAAGTCCATGCCGACACGGAACACGCCAGACTCCTGCTCCCAGCCAAGCGTATTGTAGTTCTGATCGGTCCGGTAGACCGTACCAGGCCACGGCCCGGTCGTTCGGATGTGCGTTTCACTGTCGTTTTCGACGGTGAGCGTATAGCAGAGCGTATCGGAGATCACCAGGCTGTTGACAGAGTAGTCGACCTCGGCATTGAGAATGTACGCGCGCGGCATACCGGCGTCGAGGATCTCGAGCACATCGCTGACGATCACCTGCTGGCCCATCGCGTCCTGCGCTTCAGCGAAGAGACTGTACACCCCATCCGGCGGTGGTTCACTACCCGCATCAATGCCGCCGTCGTAATCATAGGCGTGCAGGCCGCGAGCGTTCGGCTCCGTGACCCGCTCGTCCTCTGGAATGTGGTGCTCGACCCCGTCCGGATCCCGAAGATAGACGCGCACGCTGGTCACATCCTTCTCGAGGAAGAGGTTAATGGTCACACGGTCGGCGATGCCATCCTGGTTCGGGGAGAACCTCTTAGGATAGACCGAGAAGCCACCAATGCCGGGAAGCTCGGTGTCCGCGTCCTCGATGGTCAGCGTCCCCGACACGGTGGCTGCATCGCCATCGTCACCCTCGGCGTGCAGAGCCCACGTGTAGATCCCGTCAGGCAGCATACGACGCAGCACCGTGTAATCCAGCTCCTCGCCGGGCTGCTGGAATCCCTCCACCACGCCACCGAAATAGACAGTATACGGGTCTTCACTCACACTGACGGGTCTGGGCGGGCGGAAATAGAAGCGCTCGCCCTCGGTGTCGCTGAGGTAGAAGCTGACGGTGGCGTTCCTGTTGAGATAGAATTCGATCTTCGTCAGGTCAGTCTCACCGTCAGCGTTAGGCGTGATCACCGTGGGCTCAACAGAGACGCGCTCCAAAAGGGGCTTGGGGCGACATGCAACCAGCAACGCGCCCGACAGGCCGACAAGAATCGCCAGAGCCACCGAGAGCATCCGGCGCGGCGAACGCCGGTATTCGCCTCGAGACGCGTCTCGAGGTTCGCCTTGAGATTCACAGGTTCGTGAATGAGGGTTCGATCCGGCCCCCAGCTCAAAGTGGGGCGTCACACAGGGATCCATGGTCGTGATGTTTGATTTGGTCATAAGTGGTAGATCTCCCACGGCAGGAGTGTACCAGACAATCATGGGATGACAAACATAGTTGCCTTGTCGGACCTACTGCGTTACAATGACGGCAGAGGAGAATCGACTATGAAGCCCCGTGCGTCACGTCACGGGATCTTGCTGTTGCTCCTGCTGCTGCTCCTGACGGTTGTCCCACCGCTGCACGCTCAGGAGTCAACGCCGGATCCCGTTTCGGAACTTATGGCTCAGATGTCGCCGGAAGCCAAGGTGGGTCAGCTCATATTGGTGACCTATCCGGGGACGGATGTAAGCGATGAGTCTGAGATCCTGACACTCATCCGGGAGTACCGGGTGGGCGGTGTACTGTTGCGTCCCAAGAACGGCAACTTTGGCACCGCCACCATCACTGCGTCAGACCTGATCTCCACAACCAACGCGCTACAGAGAGCTGCGTGGGATGCAGCCCAAGCGGCGCCCGCGCCAGCTCTGCCCATAGCCGACGAAGCTTCTGAGTTTCTGCCCCCTCCGTACATCCCGCTTCTCGTAGGAGTCCAATCCAACGACGCAGGTGTCGCGCCCGCGTCTCTGATCTCCGAGACCTCCAGGCTGCCGACCCCTATGGCCATTGGCGCCACCTGGGATCCATCTCTGGCCGAAGCCACGGGGAGTGTGCTGGGAACAGAGCTTTCCGCGCTGGGCTTCAATCTCTATTTAGGTCCTGACTTAGACGTAATGTACACGCCGCGGCCTGGAGACCCGGCGGATCTCGGGACCAGCGTCTTCGGTAGCGATCCATTCTGGGTCAGCGAGCTGGGGACGGCCTACATCCGTGGCCTCCACCAGGGCAGCGAAGGACAGCTTCTCGTCGCCCCTAGGCACCTGCCGGGCCTTGGAAGCGCTGATCGCCCACTGGAGGATGAGGTACCCACCGTGCAAAAGCCTCTGGAGCAGCTAAAGCAGATAGAGCTGGTACCCTTCTTCGCGGCGGCGAAGGAATCGCCGGGCGTGGATGAGGTAGCCGATGCTTTCCTTGTCACTCATATTCGCTATCGTGGCTTCCAGGGGAACAATATCCGCCGGACGACGCGACCCATCAGTCTGGACGCGACTGCGCTGCAGTCGGTCGCCGGCCTGGACGAGGTCGCGCCCTGGCGTAGCGACGGCGGTGTCCTGATTGCGGATAACCTCGGGCTACCATCGGTTCATCGTTCGTACGATCCCAGCGGCCTCTCCTTCAACGCTCGCCGGGTGACACAGGACGCGCTAAGCGCCGGCAACGACTTGCTGATCCTAGACCGGTTTGGTTCGGAGGACAACTGGGGCGTCCACTTCACGAACGTACGAGACACGCTCACGTTCCTGGCCTCCCTCTACAGGGACCAATCGGCCTTTGCGACACTCGTCGACAACGCCGTCTATCGAATTCTGGCGATGAAAATGCGGATCCACCCCCAGTTCGATATCGAGAGCGTCGAACGCGATGCCGCAGATGCAGCTGACCTGCTGGGCGCTGGCAACTCGGTGAACACCGATGTCGCGCGCCAAGGGTTGACCCTCATCTACCCTGTGACCGAGGAACTGCTGCCTTCGCCTCCCCAAGAGGAGGAATTCATTGTGGTCTTCACTCAGGAGCGGCGAATCGAGATCGGGGAGGCGATCGAGCCGGTGGTGCCCTTAGAAGCAGGGTCGATTGCCGACACGATTCAACGCTTCTATGGGCCCCAGGGTACCGGCGTGTTGCGCTTCAACGCTGTGCAAGCCTTCACGTTCGAGGATCTGATGCTGGCTATGGAGACGAACCTGCCGGTGGCGAGTGAGGAGGATACACCTCTGCCGATCGCTGCCCAGGTCTACAACGCGCTGGAGAACGCGGACTGGATCGTCTTCGCGACGACTGGGCTCGACGCAAAGGATCCCGGCACAATGGCGCTCAAGAGTTTCCTTGCATCGCAAGCCAACCTCCTCGACGCGCAGGTCGCTGTCTTTGCCTTCGGACCGCCCTATGAACTCGACAGCACCGAAATCGCGAAGTTGAGCGTCTACTATGGGCTCTTCTCAACGGGCAGTGCCTTCGTGGACACGAGCGTGCGTGCGCTCTTTCAGACAGTGGTAGCCCGCGGTGATTCCCCCGTGGATATCCCTGCGATGGAGTACTCCATCCCCAAGCAGACGATGCCCGACGAGGAACAGACGATCTTCCTGTACGTCGTGGATGAGGCTGGTGAGGAGTTGACGGCGGAGGCTCGCACGAACATACACGTCGGTGATTTGCTCTTTCTGCGAACCGGCGTGATCAAAGATAGTAACGATCGCGTCGTTCCCGACGGCACGCCCGTTCAGTTCGTGCTGAACTACCCACAGGAGGGAAGCAGCCGAACGCTTGTCGCGGAGACGACGGATGGTGTGGCCGCTACCGAGGTAACCCTTGACCGGGTCGGCCAGGTGGACGTCACGGCCCGATCGGAGCCTGCGGTCTCATCCGTTCGGTTGGAGCTCACGATCCGTGACGATGGCATCACGATCACCGAGGTAGCCCCGACTTCGACGCCCGAACCCACGGCCACGATCACCCCGACGGTGACGCCAGAGCCGACGGCAACGCCGGAACCCGCGCCACCATCAAAGGATGCCCAACTTCCGAACCCCGCACATCTGCCGACGCCAGACCGCAACGCGCTCATTCGGTGGGGGCTTCTGGGTACGGCGATCACCTTTGGACTGGGTTTTTTCTGGTCGCGAGAGCGATCGATGAGCGCGCAGCTTGCCGTCACCGTCGCCCTGACCGCTGCCATCGGCAGCCTCAGCGGCTACATTCTTCTGATGGTACTGGCGCGCTGGTGGCTTCCCGTCATTCGCTATGTGCTGGTCGGCCGGGAGTACCTGGCTGCGCCTGCGGACGTTCTGGTCGGCGGGATAGTGCTGGGCACGGCACTGTGGATCACGAGGGATCGTGTGGAGGCCAAGTTCGACACTCGCCCCTCCCGCCTCGGCAGTGATCGGTATCTACGATCGCGGACTTGACCGCCCTCTGAGCCGCCGGGGGGCCACGTGCCTGCCAATAGCTAGGGCGTGATGAGGATCGCCACCAGAATCAGCACACCGGCGACCACGATCAGCGGCACGTTCTTCCGCCACGTGGCACGCCATTCCTCGCCCGAGATGATGAGGGGTACGATGGCAGACGGCAGCGGCGCCCGATGCAGCGCTTCCCACAGCTCTGCAACACTGGCCGGGCGAGCGTCCGGATGGAGCGCCAGGGCAGCCAGGATCGCGTCCTCGACGGCGGGCGAGATGTGCGGATTGATGGTCCGCGGGCCCACCAGCGCGCCGGGCCGCAGGAACCGCTCCCGGGCTGTCGCCGGCGGACGCCCTGTCAGGAGGTGGTAGAGCGTCGCGCCGAGCGCATAGATGTCGGTGCGCGTGTCGGTGTGCGCGTCATCGCCGCCGTACTGCTCCAGGGGCGTGTAAGCAGCGGTGCCCTGACCCTGCACGACGGTGACCGTGCGCGCCTCATCGCTGGTGAGTATCTTGACCAACCCAAAGTCAACGAGCTTGAGCAAACCGGATGGCATCATCTTGATGTTTGAAGGCTTGATATCCCGATGCAGGATCGGTGGATCCTGACTATGGAGATAGGATAGCGCGCTACAAAGCTGCTCGGCCCAATCGAGTACCTGCGATTCCTCAAGAAAGCGGTTCTCGCTCAGCGCGTCGTCGGCAAGTTCCCGTAGATCATGGCCCGGCACGTAGTCCATCACCAGGTACTCGCGACCGTTGTGGGTGAAATAGTCGGAGACCTTGGGCAGATTGGGATGATCCAGGCGCGCCAGGACGGACGCTTCCTGTCTAAACTGCTCCTGAAGCTGGGCCAGCGCATCGTCCCCAATGTCGGGCTCCGGCGCGATCTCCTTAACTGCACAGATACGGCCTGAAAGCAGCGTATCCTCGGCCCGATAGACAGCACCCATGCCACCTTGACCGATCGGACCGGCAATCCGATAGCGGTCTTTGAGCAGCGTCTGAGACTCAAGCAGCGTGGCCATGGGACTTGATGATAGCTGGGTCCTGGTATAATGTCAAGGGAAACGATGCGGAAATGTCCGGTGGGCAAAGCTGGGCGAGGTCAATCTGGACGGGAGAGGGGCGAGACAAACTCGATGGCGGAGCAGAGAAACAGTCCTTTACTTGTGGTCTATAAGGGTGTACTGGCAGGGACGCGCTGGCCAGTGAGTGGCGACTCCCTCACGCTCGGAAGAGCGAAAGACTGTGACGTCGTCTTGCCAGAGCGCCAGGTCTCCCGCCACCATGCGCGGATCGAGCGCGATGCGTCAGGCTTCATCATCCGCGACCTTGGAAGCAAGAACGGCACCTTCATCAACGGCGAACCCGTTCGTGGGCGTCCCTACCGTCTGCGCGACGGCGACGAAATTGAGCTTGCCGGCGTTCTCCAACTGGGCTTTGTCGTCGGCGAGGCGACCTTGCCACTGGCGGATGTCGCGACCTTTGGCTTTGGCGACCGCTTGGAGGTCAACAAAGCGACGCGGCAGGTCTGTCTAGGGCGTGAGATCCTCGATCCACCCCTCTCTCCCGCGCAGTACACGCTGCTCACGCTGCTTATCGACGCTGAGGGCAGTGTCGTCACGCGAGACGAGGTCATCCACGCGGTCTGGCCTGACGCCGCTGGCGGCGTCACCGACCAAGCTCTGGACGCGCTGGTTTATCGGTTACGCGAGCGGCTCGCGGAGCTGGACCCAGATCATAACTACATTGTAACGGTTCGGGGGCACGGGTTCCGGTATGAAGGTAACCCTGCCGCTTCGTAGGGGGTTCTGCGCTGTTTGTAGCGCCTCTGGAATTCAGGCAGGATGAACCGCCTCTGAGTCGGCGGGTGAACTCAGGACTATGCGAAACGATTTTGCTGCTAGGGCAGGTGCTCTGGCGTTAGCCGTGGCCATCGGGTTACTGGCGGCCTGGCCGTTCTTCCAGAATCCAGGACTTCCCGCCGGTACCGACGCGGAGCTCCACGTCTTCCGTATTGCCGAGCTGGGCTACAGTGTAGGGGCCGGAGATCCCTATCCTCGCTGGGCGCCGAACTTCTTCCACGGCTATGGGTATCCAATCTTCAACTACTATGCGCCCCTGACGTACCATCTAGGATATCTTCTCACGCTGGGCCGACCACAGCTCGCTGCCGTCGGCGCCAAGAGCCTCTTCGTTCTCAGCCACGTGATCGGCGCCGTGGGCGCCTATCTGCTGGGTAAGCGATTTGGCGGAAAGGGTGGGGGACTTCTGGGCGCTCTCGCCTTTAGTCTCTCGCCCTACGTGCAGCTGGTGAATCCACATATGCGTGGGGATCTCGCGGAGAGCTTTGCGCTTGCCTGTCTCCCGTGGGCCCTATGGGGCTGGGAGCGTGTCTGGCAGCGTCGGGGCCCTGGGGGTGTCGCGGCGGCGCTTCTCGGCACGTCGGGCGCCTTCCTGAGCCACAACCTCACCGGGCTCACGACCATCGCGTTGATCGCAGGGCTGTCAGCCTGGCGCTGGTTGGTGACGGGCCGCAAGCAACTGGGAAAAAGCATCGGTGTCGCGGTAGCGTTCGTGCTGTTGACCGCGTTCTTCTGGCTGCCGTTTCTGGCCGAGCGGCCCGCCGTGCAGCTCGACGTCGCCGGTGAGGGCCATTACGATTTCCGGAACCACTTTGTGCTGCCTGCAGAGCTGCTGGCGCCGCTCGCCCCCATCGATGCGCGGGCCACCACGCCCGACGTTCCGATGACGCTCGGGCCTGCCATCGTCGCGCTCGCGCTGCTAGGCCTGATCTTGGCC
>CAZPJP010000028.1:23824-35981 GCA_964586915.1 uncultured Anaerolineales bacterium | reverse complement strand
GCGCCGCGCGGGGTTCGCGTCCATCAGACTGGCCTGCGAGAGGCTGACGAAGGCGCCCGAGGCCGGGCTCAGGAGGACAAAGCTCGCCAGCAACCATCCGTAGGTCGGGCTCGCGCCGGTGAGCAGAAGCGCGAGAACGAAGACGACCCCACCACCGAGGATGAGAGCGCGACGTCGCCCGGCGTCCGCCAGAATGCCGAGCACGGGCTCGACAAAGGAGGAGATCACGCGAGGCAGAGCCAGAAGGAGGCCGATCTGACCGTAGGTGAGCGCGAAATCGGAGCGGATCAGGGGCCAGGCGGCCTCACGCGCTCCATAGACGAGTTCGTCGAGGAACTCGATGACGAGCAGGATTAGTGCGCCGTTTCCACCCACTCGAACTCATAGTCGGCGATCTGGACGGTGTCGCCCTCCTGCACCCCGGCCTCGCGCAGCGCAGCGATCACGCCGGTGTACTCAAGGTAGCCATGGAGACGGAGCAGCGCCTCATGATACTCGGTTCGCGTGCGGGCGACGGCCCGCTCGATCTTGCCGCCCCTCACGCGCCACGTGTCTGGCGCGACCTTCGCGACGCTGAAGTCCTCCTCGGTGAGATCTGGCCGTATGACCACCGGCGTGGGACGCTCCAACCGCGGCTCGGGCGCCTCCTGCACCATCTGATAGGCCTTTCCCATCAGCTGGCGGGTGTTCTCGCGGGTCAGGGCCGAGATCGCCATTACCTCATCGTACCCCCGGTCGTTCAGCATGGCCTCGAACTCGGGCATCATCTCGCGAACGCCGGGGATGTCGAGCTTATTGATGACCACAATCTGCGGCTTGTCCATCAGGCCGTGGCCAAACTCGGCAAGCTCGGCGTTGATCGTCTCGAAGTCCTCGATAAGGTCGAGCGCCGCCCCATCCAGCAGGTGAATCAACACGCGGGTGCGCTCGATATGCCGGAGAAACTCGAGGCCCAGCCCTTTGCCCTGGCTCGCGCCCTCGATCAACCCGGGGAGATCGGCCATCACGAAGGTCTCATCGGCCGACAGGGCGACGACCCCAAGGTTGGGCTGGAGGGTCGTAAAGGGATAGGAGGCGATCTGCGGCGTAGCGGCGGTCGTCACCGAGAGCAGCGTCGATTTACCGGCGTTGGGCTTGCCCACCAGACCGACGTCGGCGAGCAGCTTGAGCTCCAACCGGAGCGTCCGTGCCTCGCCCGGATCGCCCGCTTCGGCGATGCGCGGCGCTTGATTAGTCGACGTCGCAAACCGCGCGTTGCCGCGCCCTCCGCGGCCACCGCGCGCGACGACCTGCTCCTCATTGCGCTCCGTCATGTCGGCCACCACCACGCCGGTCTCGTCATCGTAGACCAACGTCCCGGGCGGCACCGGGATCCTCAGATCCTCCCCGGCGGCGCCGTGCATGTCCTTGTTGCGCCCGTTCTGACCATCGTCGGCGACAAAGTCCTTCTTGTGCGCGAAGTGATAGAGGGTGTTGAGGTGCTCGTTGACGTAGAGAATGACGTCGCCGCCCTTGCCGCCGTCCCCGCCGGACGGTCCCCCAAAGGGCACGTACTTCTCACGCCGAAAGGCCACAGCGCCCTTACCGCCGTGGCCCCCGGCAACGCGAATCGTTACCTGATCGTAGAACATAGTAAGGTCATCTTACGTGAAGCGAGCGCAAAGTCAATGGCAAACGCATCCGCGGCTGACACATCCGCGGCTGACACAGACCTGCCCGACGGCGAGGGGCGCCGTCGGGCAGGTCGATGCTTCGGTTTGATGGGTGCCCGCTTAACGGGTGCCTAAGACATTGTGCAGGGCGTCACACGCCGGACAGCCTCCGCCAGGCCGGATGATGGCGTAGCCATCCTGTGGATCATAGCCGTAGCGCACGAAGTCGATGTTCCACACGATGATGCAGCGCACCATCCCGGTGTTGATGCTGAGCTGGACGGCCTCCGCCAGCCAAGCCGCCTGCTGGGCATTGTTCGTCCCTCGGGCCCAAGCGAATTGGTCCGAGAAGCCGGGAACCCCCTCTTGTGAGGCATATCCCATCTCGGTATAGAAGACCTGCCGTGAACCACGGAAGATATTGTAGTAGAGCTCCGTCTGCGGTAAGAAGAACCAGGAGTGGTGCGTATCGCCCGGGTTTGCGGGGTGGCCGCTGCGCGCCGACGGCGACGTCGCGCCGGCGTTATGGTGCGCCCCGATGTAATCCATACAGTTTGCCGCACCGGCGTTGTAGATCCCCTCCATCCAGGGCTGGTCATCACAGCCGTTCGGGCCACATCCACCGAACCATCCGGTGGGCGACGGCGCCGCGCTGATCACGGCGGTGCCAGGGTTCGCCGCTTTGATGGCGTTGTAGGACTTACAGAGCAGGTTGACGTAAGCCTGCGGGCTGATATGGCCAACCTTCCATTCCCGATCGATATTGGGCTCGTTCCAAACCTCGATGGCGTCGGCGCCAGCCGCAGCCAGTTGGGCGACCCAGGCGGCGAACTCATCCTCGAAGCCGGGTTTGGTCACCATGTCCGGCCCGCCGATCGCGCTCAACTGAATCTTGAAGTTGTTCGCGTGCGCTATATTGATCGCACTGCCGGCGCCCTGGCCAAAGTGCACCTGGATCTTAACCCAGTTCATGCCCGCATAGCGCATCGTGTCCTTATACGGAATGCCAAGATCGCGGATGTGGCCGCCAAGCTCGAAGGATCCAGACGCGACAGGCTGAGGGGCGGCGGGGGCGGGCTGCTCCCCTCCTTCCTCCTCCCCCTCCTCCGGCGTCTCAGCGGCAGGCTCCCCGACGCGAATCAGGACGTAGGCGGCGCCGCCAGAGATGGACTTGCCATCAGTCCGCAGCCCCCAGGTGCTTCGATAGCTCCCGTCTTCTTCGGGGGCGACCATCTCGACGCTGAGATCCACGTCCTCCCCGACCTCGACTGCGCCAACCTCGATCTCGTCGACGACCCCCAACTCGGCGCCGCTGACGTAGACAAAGACGGTGTCCTCGGGCCAGTCAAGGTCGCCAGCGTTCCGCATCCGCCAGGTCTTGGTGAACGACTCGCCTGTCTCAAACTGCGTGTTGTCGGGCACACTGACGTCGGCGACAAAGCGGGCCGCGAGCCCCGCCTCAGCCTCCTCCTCTTCTTCCTCGTCCTCATCCTCGGGGTCGACCGAGACGGCGTCGGGCTCGTTGCCCTCCGCCAAGGTCTCGGTCAGGACCGGTGTAGGCTCGGCGACTAGAAGCTGGAAGCTTCCCTTGTCAATACCCGCGACGGTGGCAGCGATGCGGTAGGTCCCGGTGATCGTAGGGGCCCGCCACGCAAACTCGGGCTGGCTGAAAGCAGCGTTGGCCTCGGTCGTGTCGCCTGAGGGAGTCCTCACTTCCCAGACCACATCGGGCATGCTGGGGCTGCCGCCCCCACCCGCGGACTGGTAGTCCGCCACGACGGACAGGAGCCCATCTAAGTTGCCCTCGGCGAAGAGATCGCGCACCACGACGCCGCCCAGCTGGTAGCGACCGGGTAGCTCCATACGCGTCCGTAACCACTGCGGCGTGCCCAACCAGTAGAGCGTGTCACCCGCCGCCACGCGCGTCGACTGCGTCGCAGAATCCGTCACTACGGTCACGGCCTCGCCCAGAGAGAAGTGCAACAGCGTTCCGGGCGTCACGCTCTCGGTGACAGTCTCCCGCACCTCGACGCGGCCCAGAGTGTCCAGCACGGTCTCGTAGGCGACGGGCTGCTCGCCGTCGGTGCTCAACGTCGAGTAGACCGGCATCAGCTTGCTCCGCTCGACCTGCGTCACCGCCCACGCGATGAGCTGCTCAGCCTCGCCTCCGGGCGCATACGCCGTTGGCGCGAAGGGCATCACCACGCGTAGCTGATCCACCGCCGCGCCGAGCGCAGCCCAATCATAGCCCCCCGTCTCCCAGGACCCATCCTCCCCTAGCTGGGGGGTCTCCACCACGACCGCCAACCACAGCCCTGCATCCTCAAACGCAGCGCCGAGATCGCCGACGAAACGCGCATAGAGATCGCGAGCCTGAGGCTGCACCGCCCGATAGTCGACCACCAATCCCGAATAACCGCCATCCTCGACGAGGGCCCGCAGGTTGCTGACGTGCGCGGATCGATCCGTCTCAGACTGGAGCATATCATTCACGAGAGCCCAGTTTGCGTCGTGATCGGGGATCCAGTTACGGACGATGGGAACGACAGCTGCTCCGGCACCGGCGGACGCAGGAGGCAAATCATCGACGTAGCCGGTGGTCCCCCCCATCGTACCGATTAGGATACCCGAGACGTCGATCTCATCCAGGGCGGATCCATCGACGTCGACCGGCCAGGCATCCACTTCGACGGCCATCCGTCGTGCAGTTGTCTCGTTCTGCATGACCATCACCGAGCTGGGCGCCGCATTGACCACGGAGGTCAAAACCTCGCCATCACGGTCCATCCGGGTGGGCAACCACTGCCAGGCGTTCCCATCCCAGGCATAGAGATCTAGCGTCTCCCAGGGTTCGGCCTCGTTCGGGACCATGAGGGTCAGAACGCCGGCAACCGGCTCCTTGGACTTGAAGTCAATGGAGAAGTAGGGGCTCTTGGGGACCAGATGATCAGGCACAGCTTCCACAGCCCCGGCTAACGCGTCAGGGACACTGCTGGCAACGAAGTCGGCGCGCGGTACTGAGTCCAGCTTCACCCGCAGACGCCCCTCGACGTCATCGCTGCGCTGGAAGGTCAGACCATCCGGATGGGTCACGCTCGGATTCGAGGCATCCAACGTCGTATAATCGCCCCCGCCACTCAGCCGTTGGGCTAGCGAGATGGGAGGGAGGAAAATCAAGGCGATCACCAAGGCCGCGACAACCGCACCGGCGATCCACAACCGACCCTCCAAGAGGGTGGCGATGGAGGGCAGACCACCGCCCTCTTTCTCGCTGCTGCGTTCTTGTGCTTCCAGATCGGAGATGCTGACGACAGAAGGCGATGCGGCTGCCCCCTCGGCGACCGGATCGTCGTCCTCCGCGGCAGATGGTGCGGTCACAACAGTGTCGGTGTCGCCACCATCAGACGACGCCGTTACAACAGGTGGCACCTCCTTTGGGGTGACTTCGCCGGAGGATAGCTTGGGTGAGGAAGGAACCTCAGGCTCGGCCTCCATCCGTACCGTCGATTCGGGCTTTGGGGGTTCAGATTCACTGGCTGCCGATACTGTTGCGGCAGACTCGTCAGTCGCGTCCGCTGGGTCCGATCCTTCAACGCCCGGCTGGGCCGGCATCACTTCAGACTCAGGCTGCGACTCCACAACTTCATTGGGTTGGTATTCGTCGCTCATTCAAACCTCCGGATTAAGTTCTCTGCACCGGGGGTAAGCTCTCTCACCACCGCGCAGACCTAGGTCGCCAGTCGATCCACGGAGAGCGCGGGGGCCAAGCGCCAGCGCCTCCGACGATCTTCGTTGGGACCAGCTGAAATCATACCTACAAGCAAGCGCGAACGAGAAGCATTCTATCATAGCGTCAAGCATTGACAAGAAACGGGATGGAGACCTCCCCAATATCTGGATGAGGCAGCGGGGTGACTTGAAGGAGAAAAGCAGCAGAGAGGGTCAGTCGGCGTCCCAGAGACGTCCTGAAGCAAGCCGCATAAAGAGCACCGGGGCGGTCAGGCCCGGCAGCTCGGTCGCGAGCAAGGCGTCCCGCGCCTGGTTCATCGCCCGATCCACCGTGCCGTGATCGGCAAGCCCCGCGTAGAACGTGTAGGCGATTTTCTGCGCGGACCGCATCTGCACACGACCGCGCATCGCCACGACGGCGGGCACACCGGCTTGTACAAGTTGCGGCGCCAGCCCCGTCAATACCTGGCCGTTCAGACCCAGAGCACTCTGACAGACAGAGAGAAAAACCAGCTGGGGCTGCACGCCCTTGTGCGCCAGCATCCGGCAGAAGAGATGATCCGGTATTGCGCGCGTGGTCCCCGCAGCATCCTCCATCAGGAGATCGACACGATCCTGCCGGGGGTTGTAGCGACCGTGGGCGACCAAGTGCAGCCAATGGTATCCATCCAACATAGCGCGGCTCAGGCGATCCAACGTCACCGGGGACTGGAGGAACTCAAGCCGTATCCTCCGCGGATCGATCTCGGCAAACGCGCTGGCGAGTACGTATCGCTCCATCTCAGCGTCGAGCGGCGAGAGATCGTAACGCCGCGAAAGATCCCGCGGGTTCGCGACGACGCCCAGCACACGGATGGGTCGCTCCTCGACTGCGCGGCCCCAGGGTCTATCGACCGGGAGATAGCGTGAGAAGGGTGTGGCGCCGGAGGCCGATAGGATCACCTCATCATCCTGCAGCAGCTCCCAAGGCAGGGCGTGCAACTCCGACGCGTTGCTATCGATGCGCAGTCGGACCCGCCGCAGCACACCCTGCGCCTCGGCCTGACCGCGCGCGATGTGCCACCCCTTGCGCACACCGCCATTCCGGAGCAGCATATCGAAAAGCTGCCGTCCGTCAGGCTCGGGATCGCCGCTGGGCGCCCACTCCAATACCGACGGCGGCATGTGCCCCCCGGAGAAGACCTGTCCGTCACTCAACGTCAACTCGACGTCGTAGGCCTTCGGGCCGCGGGCCACCCGGATCTCCACGTCGACCGCCGCCGGGGCGCCGGCCTTGCGCGACCAACGCTGCGCCAGCGCTAGCTCCGATGGAATCTGGAGCACACCGGGCACACGCCCCGACTCCTCCTGTGCCACAGTCAGATAGAGGGTCTCCTCGCGCCGGTGCGGCTCGCCGTTCTGATCCAGATAAGCGATCTGAACGCGCAACGGGACGCTGTCGCCGTGCTCCAGCGGCTTAACATCGAGCGTCTGATCCTGGCTCTCTCCCGGGGGAAGGGCTGCAAGCTTCTGGGTCTCCGCGATCTGTCCCTCGAACTGTGTGCCGGCCGCCCGGATCACCAGATCCCTCGCTCGCCCGTATCCGTCATTGCGGACGATCAGATCCAAACGGGACCACGTGTTCAGGGCCAGGCCTGCGTGCCTAACTTCCACCGTGATGACCGGAAGCTCGAGGATCTCGGCATATTTCCGCCGCGCATGGGCCGCCTTCTCGCCCGTCCCGGCTGCCGCAAAAAGCTGAGCAGCGGTCACCCACGCCTGGGCGCGTTCGTCAGCCGTCTTGGACCCGCCACCGAGCTTCTCAGCGTGGCGAATCCACGCCTCCGCCGCTCGCCAAGGGTCACCCTCAGCCTCCCAGGCTCGGGCTGCCTTCTTCCAGCGCTTCGCCTTCTCGTGGACGATGGCAGGTACGGGGTAGGCGACCGCATTGACGGTCCCCGCACAGTCGACCACCACGGCATAGGGCCCGCCCTCATCGCCGTCGGCCAGGGCCGGCGAGGTCTTGATCTCCTGAGCCATCTTATGCTGCCAGAGCAGCTTGCCAGTGCGACGATCTATGCCGTAGAGGCGCCGGTCATTGCCGGCCACGCAGAGAACGTCATCCGCAACCACAGGAGGCGCTGTGACGTAGACGCCCGTCCGGAAAACCCACTGTTGGACGCCATCCTTGAGACTTAACGCGTAAACCCCGTCCCGCGCCCCCACGAAAACGCGCCGGCCATCGCTGACCGGCGTCGTAAGCGACGTGCCGCGGGGGCCGACCTGTGACTCCCAAGCCTGGCGTCCCTCAGCTTGCGTCAGCGCCAGGACCGCACCAGTGCTCATTGAGGCGATAACGTACGGCGACACGACCAGCGGGGTCTGGTTAAGCTGCACGCCGGAGAGAACACCCTCCACGTCGAAGCGCCAGCGGACGTCCCCGTCGCGATCCACAGCCAGAAGCGTGGGGGCGCGACACGGGACGTAGACCAGCTCCTCGCCGCATCCGGGCGCCGCCAGCGCGACATCGACGGGCAATGACGCCGCCACACGCTCCTCACCGGTCGCCAGATCGAGGAAGATCACCTCGTGGCCGTTGCCGGTGATCACAGCCAGGTCGTCGAAGGCCGCGGGCCCCGATATCTGATGGACATCGAACTCCGCCCGCCAGAGGATCCGTCCGGTCGCATCGACCGTGACCAGGGCGCTCTCACCCGGTACCCTCCCGAGGCTGGGCAGGCTTACCAGGACACCGGTCTCCGAGATGCGCACGACGCCCCCCACCACTGCGTTCTCAAAGCGATGCTCCCACCGCACGCGTCCGGTCGCCAGCTCCAGAGCGCGCAGCACGCCCGCCTGCGTGTGGCGGCCCGACTCTTGTGAGGGGACGAGACAGACCTCGCCCAGCACAACCGGCGCAGCCATCGGCTGTCCGGGTAATGTATAGGACCAGAGCGAGTGGGTCTCACGTACCGCCGCCAGCGCTTCAGACGACGAAGCCCACGACCCGACGGGAGAGGGCTGGCCCGGCGGCACAACGCCTGCCGGCGGCGCGGGCTCTAGGTGGACATCCTCCCGCGTCTGCCGAATGTACGCGACCAGCTCGGGAATCCGGCGGTGCCGCTCGAGATAGCTCACGAGACCCCGCACCAGCTCGAGTTTCGACGCGCCGTTGCCGACGCTCTCCGCATCGACGCCAAGGTCAAAGCAGAGGGTTCGCAACTCAGTGAGGTCGAACCGCTGCATCAAGAGACGACGCAGATAGACCAGGTACGCTAGATCTGTGGCGCCCGGAGTCACTGTCATCTGTCTGTCTCGCTCGCGAGGTTCGGTCAGAAATCCCGACTTAATGGACATCAAACACACACTATATCATGTAAGTATAGACACGGATCGCAACAGCGCAAGCTCCCGTCCGCCCCAGTGGGGGGCGGCGACATCCGCATCCTCAGGCTGCAAGGCAAAGTTCAACCAGATCCCGCACGTGCGCCGTCGCCAGGCACATCACGGTGTCAGCGGCCCCGTAGTAGAATTTGACCTCGCCCGTCTCCTCGAGGATCATACCTCCGGGGAAAAGCACATTGTTCCGGAAGCCACCGCTCACCTCATAGGGCGCCTCGGGCGCCATCAAGGGCGCTTTGTAAAGACCCAGGATCTGCCGGGGATCGTCCAGGTCCAACAACATGATTCCGGCCGTGTAGCGCTTCTGCCATTGCGTCTCCCAGCCGTTCTTGCCGCGTCCGGGATCGAAATCCACGGCGTGGAACGTCGTCAACCATCCCCAGGCCGTCTTCACCGGGGGCGCGGCTGGCCCAATCTTGCGATTTGCGTAGGGCACATCTTCCACAGCCAACAGGAGCTTGGGATTCGCCCACGCGCGCAGATCTGTCGAGTCCGTGAGCCAGACGTCAAAGCGCTCCGTCCAGCCGCGGCTATACATCGGCATCGGGCGCTCCAGACGAAGATAGCGCCCGCCGATCGGTTCAGGAAAAAGCGCGAGGTTGCGATTGTCGGGCAGCGTCGTGCCAAGCACCTCCCACGTCTCGAAATCCTCTGTGACGGCGACGCCGCCCTGCACGCCGTGGCGCGTGTCCATCGCGAAGGTCATCACACAGCGTCCCTCAAGCACCGTCAAGCGGGGGTCGTAGACACGTACGAAATCACCGGGCCGCAAGGACGCTGCCAACTGGATTGCCGCCGTCCGGAAACAGGGCGTGGGTGCGACCTCCCACCCAATCCCATCGTCACTGAACGCCAGCCCGAGGTTGGTCCCCTCCAGCGTCTGGGCCTCGTAGCTGCCGAAGTCGTTGCGGAAGACCATCACATAGCGCCCCGCGTACTTGGCCACGCCGGCGTTGAAGACCAGCGCGGCAGGGTACGGCACATCCTGGTACGTGAGGATCGGGTTCGCCGGATGGCGTTGGATCACGGAAGCGGAGGAAAGCGGGCCGATAGGTTCATACGTCATCGTGATGATCCCCTTCAATTGTCATAGAGTCCTGAGCTGGCGCGCACTGCGTCAGTCGAAATCAGTCGGCCAATCCGGATGACGGCGATGCGCGAAGAAACGAGCCAGCTCCTCCGGCGTGGTACGGCTCACCGACAGCTCCGGTATGGCGTCCTCAGTGAAGAATCGAGCGCCGCTCGTCTCCAGCGAGGCGGTGGGTTCCCCACCCAGCATCTCACACCGGAAGAAGAGCTTGTAGACGCCCCAGGGTTTCGGCGGCGCGTGACCGTGAAGCCGGCGGTCATAGACGGCCAGCAATTTCGTGGCGCGCACGCGATAGCCCGACTCCTCCCAGACCTCACGCTCGACAGCCTCACTCGGACGGTCGTTGACATCGGCCCAGCCGCCGGGCAGCGTCCAACGCCCGCCGTCCATCAGCTCTCGAACCAGAAGGATCGCCTCGTTGTTGAAGACCACGCCGCGGACATCAACCTTGGGGGTCTCATACCCCTCGGCCCCCGCAAAGAGATCGCGCACGACCGCGAAGTCGGCGTCCGCATAGGCCGCTGCGATCTCGGCCGCGATATCCTGGAGCTGTTCGTAACGCTCCAAATCAAAGGGCCCTTCGGAGTAAGTCAAGCCGGAGCGCGCGATACTGCGCAAGGCCTTCACCCAGGTGAGCCAGCGGGTGCTCTCATCGTTATGCATACGCCTCCAGGGATGATAAAGCCCCAAAGTGGGGGCCCCAAAGTGGGGGCCCCATAATGGGGATAACGGCGCGACCCGGAGGAACAGCTCCAGCCGGATCTGCCCGTCGACCGGGCGACCGCACCAACCAGATTGGCCTTCATTGTCCACGAATTCGGGAGACCGTCAATTGAGGGTGCGGATCTGCGTGCGTGCGTGTCCCCCATGCGCGCAGCCTGTGGTATACTTAACATGTGGGCGCACAACGCGGCGCCGAGCCGGAGCTCGGCGCAACAAAGACTCGTACCAACAAGCACAGCGGTCACCAACCTGCAAGGCGAATACAGGATATGTAATGGCGAAACGAACGGCGAACGTTCCAGACTATGAGGGCGCCAAAGCTTATGCGCTCGAACGTCTTGAGCGAGAGTTGCCCTCTACCCTTTTCTACCACTCTCTCTGGCACACACGAGATGAGGTCGCCCCGCGAGCGGAATGGCTGGCAGAGCAAGAGGGCCTTTCCAGAGTCTCGCGCCTGCTGGTCGGCACCGCCGCCTACTTCCACGATCTCGGGTTCGTGGAGCGATATCCGGAACACGAGCTCGGTAGCGCCCGCATCGCAGAGGCAGCCTTGCCCCGCTTTGGGTATTCACCTGCCCAGATAAGCCTCGTGACAGGGATGATCGGGGCCACTCGCATCCCCCAGTCACCGCACAATCGCCTCGATGAGATTCTAGCCGATGCCGATCTCGACGTACTCGGTCGGGACGATTTCCTCGCACGGAACCGGTCGCTCTGGGCCGAGTTGGCGGCTGGCGGCGTCACGCTGCCCGAAAGCGTCTGGTACGCGCAGCAGCTCCGATTCCTCCAGCAGCACCGCTATTTCACAGCAACGGCTAGAGAGGAGCGCGCCGCCAGAAAGCGCGAGAACCTGCTAGCTCTGCGTACGCTTATGAGCCAGTGCTTTACTCTGGCGACATATCCACCGATCGAGCTGCCTAACCCCGGTTTCGCCACACCTTAGCCGTTCCCCTGCCCGCTGTCGCCACATGTCGCACTGTAGCGCATCTCTGCGCTAAGGATTGCTGACAGCGTCAGCACACGCGCTGTCAGACATGGTAAGGCATGCTATAATGAAGTTGCAGCTCAGAGTCGCAGCACCGTAGGCAGCCGTAGCCGCCGACCAGGAGGTGAAGCGATGGAGAAACCGCAAGAATCTACAGAGGCCGCCGAAGCCCCGAACGAGCCCGAGGGGGCGCCCAACCCGATGACCAAGACATTGAAGGTGATCGGCTTCACGCTCCTGGGCGCCGCGGTCGCGATCCCGGCCATTTGCCTGTATCTTGGGAAACGTTGGCTCAAAGGCGAGGATGGTGACGTCGCCCAGGATCAGCGATCAGAGCCAGAGCGGGAGGCGCCGCACCCGATACATATTCCCGTATCCAGCGCACCCGCGAGCGCGACAGCGGAGGAGACCATCTCAGAGTGCGCTCCGGAAGAGCGCGCGCGACCTACGTGGGTGGCAAGCACGGAGAGTGATAAATTCCACGTGCCGGGTTGCCGGTGGGCTCAGCGCATCCGGGAGGAGCATCGCCTGACCTTTGAGGATCGCCAGGAGGCCATCGCGCGGGGATACGTACCCTGCGGCACCTGCACCCCCTAG
>CAZPJP010000028.1:0-23724 GCA_964586915.1 uncultured Anaerolineales bacterium | reverse complement strand
AAGAGCCTGACCTGGTCCCCCGGCGAGATGCCAATGCCGGTGTCGGAGACGCGCACCGTCGCTGTATCCTCGGTGATGTCGAGCCCCACCACAACTTCCCCGCCAGAAGGCGTGTATTTGACGGCGTTGTCCACCAGGTTGCTCACCGATTGCCGGAGCAGCGTACGATCCCCCACGATGGTGGGAGAGCCCTCGGAGGGTTCGAGCCTCAAGTCGACGCCCTTGGCGCTGGCTCGGGCCCGCATCGCCTCCACCGCCTCGACGAGAATCAGGCCAAGCCGGCACGGTTCCTGGCGGATGCCGACGCCGGCCTCTACCCGGCGCAGGTCCAGAAGATCACCCACCAGGCTGTTCATCTGCTCGATGCCCTCCAGGATCCGCTGCATATAGTCGCGCTGCCGCTCGTTGAGCTCGCCCACCATCGACAGCATCGTCGTATATCCCCGCATGAAGGTCAGCGGAGCCCGCAGGTCGTGGGAGACCGTGGCCACGAACTCGGACTTGAGCTCGTTCAGCTCCTTAAAATGGGTGACGTCCCGCATCACGACGACGACACCTACCGTGAGCCCGTCGCTGTTCTTGATGGGCGCGATACTGGCATAGAAGGTGCGGCCATCCTCTAGAGGGACCTCAACAGAAGGCAGCGTCTCCTCGCTCGATCCGGCTACGGTCGACCGCAGGCTCCTGGGCAGCGCCATCTCGTAGCGCCGCATTCGGCGGGCCGTCGTCGTCTGCGCCGCCAGCGCCTCCAGCAAGGGTTCCGGCAGGCCCAGCGCGGACATCGACTGTCCCACGGCGTTCCGGTTGATGCCCAATAGCCGCTGCGCAGCAGGATTGGTCAGCAATAGGCGACCCTCTGCATCGACAACGAGGATCGCATCGCGGGTGCTGGCAAGGATGGCGGCCAATCGCTGACGTCCACCCTCGGCGGTCTGGAAAAGCCGGGCGTTCTCGATCAGGACCGCCGCCTGGCTCGCGAGCGTCGACAGAAAGTTCACCTGAGCTTCCTCAAAGAGCCCCTTCTCGTCGCCCCCCACCCACAGAACGGCGACCGTGCTGTCTTGGGATCTGACGGGAAACGCCGCCAAGCTCTTGAGAGACGTACCCGCCCGGATGTGTTGGGGCGCCTGAGCCAGATCCGGGATCACCAAGGGATCCTTCCGACGAAGCAACGCCGCCGTCAATGCGCGGTCCAACCGGCTGAGGTCGCCCGACACCTCTCCCGCCGAGTAGACCTGTACTTGCTTCCCACTATCCCGCAATGTGACAAACCGAGCGACCGACCCGGACGACTCGACCAGCGCGCCCTCGAGCACCGGTACGATACCGCGCTCCAGATCAAGGCTTGCTGTAACCTCCTGAGCGATATTGAGCAGCAATGAGAGATCGTTCAGGCGCTCCTGAAGCCGGAGACGCATCTGCTCGAAAGCGTCGCCAAGCTGCGCGACCTCGTCGTCGCCCTCCAGCTCCACCTTGCTTTGGAGATCGCCGTGGGAGATCCGGTTTGCTGCCTGGGCCAACGAGTTCAGCGGGCGTGTGACGCGTGACGAGAGCACGGGAATGGCAACACTGAGCAGCAGCCCAAAGGCCAACTGGACGATAATCAGCGATCCAGATGTCTTCTGAGCGGTGTCCAAGACGGTGACATAGGGGAGCTCCAGCACGATTCGCAGCGGGATGGCCTCCATCTGGTGCACGTAGACGAGAATGTGCTCACCCTCCGGCGTCAGGGACTCGAAGACCGTGCCGTTGCCCATCACCTCTGGGTTGACAGCGCCGCCCACTGCGTGGACCGTGTGCACTTTACTTTCATCAGGGTGGGCCACGATCCAGTCATGATCGTCCACCAGGAATCCAGTGTACTCGTAGACGACATCGGCTGTCTCGGACTCACGCTGTTTCTGCAAGGCCAGGAGGGCCGCCTGGATATCCGAATGAACGTCTATCAGCGCCCGCCCAATCAAGAACCACTCAGGATCATCGCTGCCGCCGTCGGGGTCAGGCTCGACTGTGCCCACGACGCTGTAGCCGGTATCAACCAACTGCACGTTGAACGGAAGCTCCATAATCCGAGTCTCCCGAGTCCCGACGCCCAGCACGTCGAGTTCCTCCAGCGTCTGCAGCTCCTCTGCCGTCAAGCTGGCATCGCCGGGGGACAGGGGTGCGGAGGCCACCACAACAAACTCCCCACTCTGTCGCTGGACGAGCAGCATCTGCTGGAAGAAGGGCACCACCCGCAGCGCGATGCTCAGCGTCTCCTCCTGAATCTGCGGATCTGAACTCAACAGCTGAGGTTCCTGCGAGAACGCCTGAATGAGGTTACGACCGGTGATGTAGAACTGCTGAATGTGTTTGCCGGCGGTGACGGCGCTGCGCTGCATCTCAAGAACAGACTGTTCGCGGGCCAACGACAGGCTACGATTGGTGACGGCAAAGACCGAGAAGAGCATACTCAGCACGACGAGAGGGATACTGAGGACCATAAACTGCGCGCTGAGGGAGCGGCTATAAATCGAAGGGATATCGCCGTGCTGCGGCAGACGCCACCCGGGCTTCAGCGCAATCGCCTGGAAGGCGACCCCCAGGCTGAATCCCACGATCAGCCAGAGTGGCAACTCGTTACGCCAGAGCACCACGACAAAGTCGATGATCCGCAGCCCATCGGAGAGGCGACTGGCCGCTAGACGGCTCAAGGAGAGCAACAGGACGGTGATGAAGGACGCGAGCGTGAACGCTGCCAACGGTTGACGCAGGATCTTGAACACGTCGCCGCGATAGTGCTGGTGAAGGAAAGCCCCGGCCAGATATCCCCACATCGACAGGGCCAGCACGTCGGTGACGATGAGCGGCGTATAGCGGGCCCAGGTCAGTCCCCCGACCAGCCCGGCGATAAGGCCGGGAGCCGGACCCAGGGCGTATGCCATAGCCGCAATCAGAATGATCCCAGGAAGTGAGATCGCCGAGCTGAAGGGCAGGACGTTCATAGGGCCCGGTGGGATGACCACCTCTTCGGCCCAGCTAACGGCCAAGAAGCGATGCAGAAGTGGAATCAGAACCAGGGAAACGCCGAGGACAATCCAGCGCCCGAGGCCCAGGCTGCGCAAGTGCTTCCAGTGACGCCACAGAATCCAGACGATGAGTGACAGGTTCGCCAGCAGCAGCACCAAGCTAAGTATGGAAAGCGGGAGTTCTAGTGAGAAGGGACCCGGATCCCGCAATACCTCAAGGATCATAATGACTCTCTTGTGCGAGTTAAGATAGCGTCCGGGATAGGGGAGCCGTCGAAGAGCCCCCTGAGCCCGGACCACCGATGGTGCTTCTGGTCGATGGACACCACCACTGCGATCAGTGCGATGGTTGATGAAATCGCAGATTGTCCTCATCTCAATGATACTCAAACCGAAGGGGTTGGCAAGTCCTAACCCATTACGAGACCGTTTCAGCTTCACAACGGGGCTCCCCCTATAGAGTCAGGGCGTGTGGGGAGCCCTTTCAGCCTCGACTCCGGTCCCAGCTGTAGTACAATGTAACTCACGACGCTTCCAGCGCGCCTTTGACATAAGCGTCGCACTCAAGTAAAATTGGTAAACAGTGATCGTAATTATTCGGTCTGGCATCAGCAACCAAGGGAAGTGAGATGTAATATGGGATCGACTGCACCCCAGGAATGCAATACGAGAACTTGCCCCGAGTGCGGCGAGTGCTGCGGCGAGTGCGTGTGTCTTCCCGAGGGGGAGCGCCTTTACGAGCATCCCAACCTCTGGCAGCGATTGCGTGAAGACGTACAAACCGTCTTCAACAAAGATCCCGCCGCCAGAAGCTTGATCGAGGTCCTCACGAGCTATCCGGGGCTGCACGCGATCTGGATGCATCGGGTGGCCCACAGTCTTTGGATCCACGGTTTCCAGTTCCCCGCCCGGTTCCTGTCCCATCTATCACGCTGGCTCACCGGCATCGAGATACATCCCGGCGCGACAATCGGGCGGCGGTTCTTCGTCGATCACGGGATGGGCGTCGTTATCGGCGAGACGTCCGAGATTGGCGATGATGTGCTGATGTACAAAGGGGTAGTCCTGGGCGGCGTCTCCCTGGAACGGAAGAAACGCCACCCGACCCTGGGTAGCGGTATCGTCGTCGGCTCCAATGCCGTGATCCTCGGTCCAATTGAGATCGGCGACAACAGCAAGATCGGCTCCGGCGCCGTCGTCGTGAAGTCGGTCCCACCCTACGCCACGGTCGTCGGCGTCCCCGGCAGGGTCGTCAAGGTGAACGGCGTCGCATGCCGTCGGAAGCCCGATCTGCGCCACGAGGAGCTGCCGGATGTCGTGACAGACCGGCTTCAGGAGATGAGCGACCGTATTGCGGATCTAGAGGTGCAGTTGGAGGAACTGGCGCTCACGCGAAGGGAGCAACCCGTGCGCGAGGTGGCTGAGTCAGAGGAGCCGGTGCTTGACCGCGTGGTGGAGGAAGGAGTTGAGACGTGGTCCTGAAACCCGAAGGTTTCATGGGAGTTGTGGCGGATAACGTTTTGGATCTCATCGGGCGCACACCCATCGTGCGCTTGTCAAGGATCCTGTCGCCAGGAATGGCGGTGGTCTGGGCCAAACTGGAACGTCAGAATCCAGGCGGGTGCGTCAAGGAGCGCATCGGTCTGTCGATGATCGAGGCGGCGGAGCGGAGCGGCAAGCTCAAATCCGGCGGCCTCATCGTCGAGCCGACCAGCGGCAACACGGGAATCGGCCTCGCGATGGTCGCGGCCTACAAGGGATACCGCTTGATCCTGGTCATGCCGGACTCCCTGAGCATCGAGCGGCGGAAGCTCTTCCAGGCCTATGGCGCGGACTTGGTGCTGACGCCCGGCGAGGAAGGCATCAAAGCCGCCATTGCCAAAGCCGAGGAGATCGCGGCGGAGAACCCCGGCGCTGTGATGCCCAACCAGTTCGAGAATCCCGCCAATCCAGAAGTTCATTACCAGACCACCGGCCCCGAGATTCTGGCACAGGTGCCGGATCTCGACGCCTTCGTCGCTGGTGTCGGCACGGGCGGCACCATCACTGGCGTCGGGCGTCGTTTTCGGGAGGAAGCACCTCACGTGAAGATCTTCGCCGTCGAGCCTGCGGGCTCTCCGGTGCTCTCTGGTGGTGAAGCAGGTGAGCACAAGATTCAGGGTATTGGCGCCGGGTTCAAGCCCCCGGTGATGAATATGGATGTCGTCAGCGAGGTCATCCGCGTCGAGAGTGAGGCCGCGTGGGAGATGACGCGCCGCTTGGCACGCCAGGAGGGGCTGCTCGTGGGAATATCCTCTGGCGCCGCAACCGTAGCGGCTTTGGAAGTCGCGGAACGGCTGGGGGCAGACAAGAACGTCGTGGTGGTGCTTCCCGACACCGGCGAACGCTACCTGAGCACCCCGGTATTCGAGTCATAAGCCTAGTCCTACACCCAACAAGGCTCGCAAAAGACCCCTGGCGCTGCCAGGGGTCTTAGGTTCCCTGATGGGTGCGCCAGGTCGCCGGCATGCCGGCCTCCAGGCGCGCCACGCCCAGGCCCGGATCCGCGCCGCGCGTCCACTGGGCAATCAGCAGCTCGTTCGAGCCGCAGGAGTGCGGGCCGCAAGCGTCAGGCCCGGTGCGCCGCACCAACCCCTCGGGCAGCCAGAACCGGCGCTCGGCATCGCGCGGATACCACTGACGCCCAATCATCTGACCATTGAGGAAAACATAGCATTTCGTGGGCGTCTGATCCAGGTATAGGAACAGGGGCACCTCGGTGTCGGTCGGAAGGTGGAGATGGAACTGGCTGCGATGCCAGGTAACGTCGTCGGCGCCATCCCCGTCGACAAGATCGAAGTCGGCAAAGCCGTAAAAGCCCTGCACGCGGATCTCGCCCGTCAGCCCCCCGCGGATCCGCCACGTGGTCATAGACGCGCCCTCCAGCTCGCACGATATCAGCCCGTGAGGTTCGATCGCCTGATCCCACGCCGTAGCGCGCCCCTGGTTTTCGACCAGACAGGCCAACACGTTATTCTCGCGCAGATGGCGCGACGGCAGCGGCAACGTCTTCGGCAGGACAGGACCGAGATCCGGTGGGGGATTGAGGGACGCCACGTGAGCACCGTTTAAGAAGAGATCGCAAGCATGCCGGCAGGCGAGCGTCACGGCGGTGGCCGATCCCCTAAAATGGCCCCGATACCAAATGAAGCCGTAGTCCACGCCGTGTTGCTCCATGCTCAGATCGGTGCCCGGCGCCACCGACCGCCAACCGCGGTCGTCATAGGCCGGCAGCACCTCAGGCGCCCCACGGCGAGACTCCCAAGTGAGCGGCGGAAGATCGATCACGTCCGGAGCCGGCCAACTGACGGGCGCCAACCAGGTGTGGGGATCGCTACCTCGCCACGGCCCCCAACGATAGCCAAAGCCCTTGTCCTTCGTCAGATACCGGAAACTGCCGTCTGGGGCCGGCACCACACACTCAGGCCCGATCACCACACCCCGTGCCGGTTCCTCGGCCGAGGGCGTCCACGCCGCCGGATAGGTCGGCGTCTTGCGCCACGCATCGTCCAGGGGCCAGACACGAGCCGCCAATTCAGGCGCGAGCGCCAGCAACTGGACCACGGTCCTGGGATCCGCGCCATCCAGCACCAAGGACGAGACGCGCGCCTGATCGAAATGCGCCACAAGCGCCTGCGGATCACGATCCACAAAGACCGGGCCACGCCGATGGCGGGGGCGGAACTCCGGCGGCAAGCGGACCTCTCCCCCTACCCGGTTCTCGAAGATCACCAACTCACGCCCGGCGACGACGGTATGCAGCGCCGGCCCCATCGTCGTGGACAGCAGTCGCCCCCCCTGGAGCTGCCATCGCAGCGGAAGCACGACGACGCTCTCGGGCGCCACGGGGATGTCCTCCACCACGGTAGTGTCGCCTCCCTGACCGCCCACCACGTGGACGTATGTCTCATCTCGCTGCCGACCTCGCAGGATCACGACCGCGCTGTCCCGATTCTCGCGCGCAGCCAGAAGCGCTTGGGGTGGATCAGTCTGCAGGCCAGGCCCACTCACACCGTGGGCCCCACTCAAACCGTCGGGCGCCGCCGGCACCGTGGCCACCAGGGCATCGCCCATCGTCTCGAGCGCGTGAACCATACGCCGGAACAGCAGATGGACTTCGTCAAGACCGGCGGCTTCCGCAAGCGGCGCGCCATATCCCGACAGCGATGGCTCCCCTGCCGCAGGCCACCACCCCCAGTTCACGCCGACGTGGACAGGCGAGACCACCATCGCCGTGAATCCCTCACCGACAGCCCGCGCCATCAAGGGTCTCGGATGTGCCGGTCCAGCCGTCTGCGACACCGGCGCCCACCGCCCGCCCGTCCAAGTTGGCGGTGCGCTCACGTCAATCACAACGACCCCCGCTGACGTCGGTGATGAGGCCGGGGCCGACGAACTGGAAAGCCCTATGCGCCTCCAGGACAGCACGTCCTCGCCAACGCTCTGTGTGGCGCCGTGAATCGGCGCCACCAGACAGGGCACCGTCACACCCTTCTCGCGCAGCAGCGAGACCCATGGCGCCAGAACCTCCTCCGGTGGCGTGCCCGCGGATCCATGCCCCGAGGCGTGTCGACCCGAATCCATCGCTGTCGTGCCAGCTGACGCACGCCACGACGCGTGTCGACCCGAATCCATCGCTGTCAGGAGCAGATTTGGGCGATCGGAGATATGGGGCAGAAGATGATCCCACCAGGCCGATGCATGCCTGACGAAGGCCGGGGCCCGCTCAAATGAGGGAGCGTCCGCCTCCGACCCTCGGATGCGCAGCGAGGAGAGCGCCCAAGACGGCACGCCGCCGGCATCGAGCCCCAACCCAAGCCACGGCCCGATGTGTGCGATAAGCCACAATCCCGCGCGTTGCACCTCGTCCAGCAACTGGGGAAGATCACGAAGACCGGTGAAGTCGTAGAACCCGGGCGCGGGGCTGTGGTACGCCCAGGGAAACGGGATCCACACCGCGTTCAGCCCGGTCATTCGCATCCGCTCCAGCGCAGGCCGCCAAAGAGCGGGATGTGGCAGGCGAAAATAGTGCAGCGCTCCAGCCTGGATCAGGGCAGGCACGCCGTCGATCGTCACCCCGTGGGACGCAACAACGACCTCAGTCACGGGAGCATGCCCCGGTGGCGGCGGACAACATCGGCCGATGGAGCATCAATCGTCCCACCCTCGGCGTCAGCATCCTGGCCACCCTCCTCGTGCGCGAGATCTCTCACTATGCTTCGGAGCTCTAGAGATCGGCCAGCGCGACGGCGATCTCCGCCGCCACCCGCGCGTTCTGGACCAGCAGGCTCTCGTTGGCCCGTTTGGTACGCGCTGCACTCAACGCGACCATCCGTGCCAGGATGAACGGGGTGAGCGCCTTGCCCTTCACGTCCTCACGCTCGGCCTCCTCTAGGGCTTGCGCGATGAACGGCTCGACGACCTCGCGCGGCACTTCATCCTCCTCAGGAACAGGCACGGCCACGAGGAGCGCTCGCTGCAGATCCAGTTCCCGCTGCGAGCGATAGATCTCCGCGACCTCGGCGGCGCCGCTCACCCGCAGATCTACAGGCAAACCCGATGTGCGGCTGTAGAACGCAGGAAACTCAAACGTCTGCCACCCAAGGACGGGCACGCCCCACGTCTCCAGATACTCGAGGGTGCGGGGCAGATCGAGGATCGACTTCGCCCCGGCACAGACCACAATGATGGGCGTCGATGCCAACACAGGAAGATCCGCCGACACGTCCTCGGGATGACCACGATGAATACCACCGATTCCGCCGGTAGCAAAAACCCGTATGCCGGCATGATGTGCCAGAGAAGCCGTAGCGGCGACGGTCGTCCCCCCGTGGACGCCCCGAACGGGCATCAGCGGCAGGTCGCGGATGCTGACCTTGACCGCCTTATCATCCGCAGCCAGCGCCTCGATCTGGGCTTCGCTGAGTCCGACGCAGGGCGTGCCGTGCCAGACGCCGACAGGAGCAGGATGCGCGCCGTGGTCTCGGATCGTCTGCGACATCTGACGGGTGATGGCGACGCTGGCGGGGTAGGCAAACCCGTGGGTGATCAGCGCTGACTCCAGGGCCACGATGGGTGCTCCGCGCTGAAGGAGCGCCTCGAACCCGGGTCCCAGCGTAAGAGGGCGGTCCATCACCGGCCGAGCAACCGGGCTGCCAGTGCCGCGTAGGCCTCGGCAGCTGCGTAGACGTCTATGACCTCGACGTGCTCGTTGCTGCAGTGCGCCAGCGTCGGATCTCCGGGGCCGAACCCGACGGTGGGGACGCGGGCGACAGCCGCCGTGTAAGCACCTTCGGTCGCGAAATGCCACCGGGTGACGCCAGGACGCAGGCCGACCTCTCGCGCTGCCTGAACCATCGTCTGGACGAGAGGATGACGCTCGTCCAGCGCCCATGGAAGCGAGGCCCTGCGCGCCCGAAGAACGTGCCCGGTATGCGTCGCGATCTCCTCCTCCACCACACGCACCTCGGCGTTCACGCCCTCGCGGGCGATCACCCGCTGCACTTCAAGCAGCGCCATCGCCTCGGTCTCGCCGACCGTTAGGCGCCGGTCGAGAAAGAGGTTGCAGCGATCGGGCACCGCGTTGCGACTGGCGGCGTGAGACCGGATGTCGGTCACCGCTAGAACCCCCGGACCAAGGAACGGGTCCTGCGGCAGTTGATCGGCCAGGAGCTCCAAGCCAAAGACCAGACGGGCGGCAGCATAGATAGCGTTTTCACCCAGTTCGGGAGCTGAGGAGTGGGCCGATCGGCCCTTAACCGTCAGCGTCATCTCCAGATGCCCCCGCTGCGCGCGCACGACCTGGAGGCCCGAGGGTTCCGCGATCACGACCCAATCGGCACAGAGCCCCTCGTCTTCGAAGAGCTCCCGCGTGCAGGTGCCCTCGGAGGGCTCCTCCAGCCCGACGCACGCCACCAGCACGGTGCCAGCAAGATCGAGCCGGTCCTTTGAATCGGCTCTGTTCGCCAGAAGGGCGGCGCCGTGGATCATAGCCGCTAACCCACCCTTCATATCACATGCTCCCAAGCCGTAGAGGCGTCCGTTCTTCACGACCGCCCCGTAGGGCTCTTCATCCCACGCCTCCGGCTCGGCAACTTCGACGGTATCCATATGGCCATTGAGCATCAGGACTGGGCCGGATACCTCACCATCGCCGATGCGGCCCAGGACATTACCGGCGTCGTCCATCCAGACCTCGTCATAGCCAAGCCGCTGCATCTCTTCGATGATCAGGGATGCAACCGCCCCTTCCTGACCGGAGGGGCTTGGTGTCTGAACCAGAGTTCGGAGAAACTCAAGGAGGGAATGGCGTTGTTCTTCGCTCAGCTGCCGATGAGGCATTGTCACACTCCGCTATCTGGTGAAAGACCACACACAACAGGACCGTATGTTACAGGATTCCAGCGACCGTCGTCGTCTGGCTGCCCAGTCTCCACGCCGTGCCGAGGTGCAAGCAGCGGAAAGCACCCGCGTCAAACGGCACAGCATAGAAGAGTTGTCGATCAGTACGCACCGTCGCGAGCTACGACCTTTGGCACGGTTCGCAGCAGTATGGCGAGATCCAGCCAGGGAGACCAATGTTCAATATAGTATAGGTCGAGCAAGACCATCTCATCAAACGTCAGTTCACTCCGGCCGCTGACCTGCCACAGCCCCGTCATTCCGGGCGGCACTGTCAATCGCTTCTCGTGCCAGGGGTGATATTGCGCCACCTCGGCCGGAATCGGCGGGCGAGGACCCACCAGGCTCATCTCGCCCTGTAGCACGTTGATAAGCTGCGGGAGTTCATCGAGGCTCGACTGCCGAAGCAACCTGCCGACTCGAGTGACGCGGGGATCGTCGCGGATCTTAAAGAAGACGCCGTCTGCTTCATTATGATCCTGGAGCGCCTCGAGCTCCGTATCGGCCCCGCGACGCATCGTGCGGAACTTGTAGATCATGAACTCGCGGTGATTCTCCCCGACGCGCACCTGCTTAAAGAAGATGGGGCCTTTCGAATCGAGCTTGATCGCGATCGAGATGATCAGGAAGATGGGCCAACCCAACAGGAGACCCACCAGCGCGCCCACAAGATCGACTGCGCGCTTGAAGGCGAGCGCACCTCGGCCAAAAGCGATCTCCTGGATCTCGATCAGGGGTAACCCACCTAGATCCCCTATCTCCACCCGGCTGAGGCTCATCTGGAAGAGGTCGGGAACCAGCCGGGCTTTGACGTCGCGCCGGGCGCAGGCGCGCAGGACACTTAGAATGCGACGATGGTAGTTCCAGGGCAGCGTGATGATGACCTCATCGACTTCCTCTTCGTCGATGACGCGGGACAGGTTGTCGACGGACCCGAAACCGCAGAATCGCCCGATTTTCCCCTCACCCTTATCGGGATTGTCATCAACGTAACCCGCAATCTCATACCCGAGGTCGGGACGCGCCACCACCGTGCGCATCACGCGACGCCCAACCTCGCCCGCGCCGACGATCAGGACGCGCCTGACCCCCACCCCCTTCCGCCGCAGGCGAGCTTGGATCATCATCGCGATGGCGCGATCCATAGAGATGAGAGCAATCATGAAAACGCCGGCCTCGAGGAGTAAGAGCCGCGAATAGACCAGCGGCCTGGCGAGGAAAGACCAAGCAAGCGCCACAATCAGCGAGATCCCAGCCGCGTTTGTCACCTGGAAAAAGTGATCCAACCATATGCGTGTCCGCCAGTTCCTGTAAGACCCCGTAGCCCAGAGAATAAGTGGGACACCGACTGAGAACATAAGATTGAAGGGAAGGTACGCGCGGTAGGGCGCATCAAAAGCCACATCCTGAAACCATTCCAGTCGATAGCGCAGAAGATAAGCCAGCAGCATCGCCAGATTGACCATCACGACATCCCACAAGATCACCCACCACGGCGCGCCGTCCCGCTGTGCTCGATTCACGCCGGAACCTCCACGCCCAGAGCCTGCCGGTAGACCTCCGCCGTCTCCCGTGCCGTTGACGCCCAGGAGAACCGCGCCGCCTGGGCGAGCCCGTATTCGCGCAATCGTCCGCGCAGGACCGGATCGGAGAGAACGCGGTTCAATGCGTCGGCAATCGCCGCTACGTCATCCGGTGGTGTCAGCAAGACGCCCGAGCCGCCGGCCTCAGGCAGCGACGTGGTCGAGGCTGCCACCGTCGGTGCGCCGCAGGCAAGGGCCTCCACAACCGGCATACCGAAGCCCTCATAGACAGAGACATAGGCAAAGACACGGGCGGCATTATACCAGAAAGCCTGATCTTCATCCGAGACGAAGCCCGGAAAGTGGACCCGGTCGGTCAGACCCAGTCGTTCCACTTCGGCGAAGATTTCCTCATAGAGCCAGCCCTTGGCACCGGCGAGCACGAGGTGCAAGCTCGGATCCCGCAACTTATCGAAAGCTTGGATCAGACGGATCAGGTTCTTGCGTGGCTCAAGCGTGCCCATAAACAGAATGAAGCGCTCCGGAAGTCCGTAGGTCCGACGAAAGCGCGCCACCTCCTCCTCCGGAAGTGGGCGGAAGCGAGGAGCGACGCCGTGATAGACTGTGTGAATCCGTTCGGGCGCGACCCTCAGGAGCTTGGCGACCTCATCACCGGTGAAATCTGACACGGCGATCACCGCTGCGGCGCGACGGCAAGCGATCCCCGTCATCAACGCGAGATAGAGCCGGTTGCTGGCCCGAAAGTACTTCGGGTGGCGCAGGAAGCTGAGATCGTGAACCGTGATGACTTGAGGACAGCGGCTCGCGATCGGGGCCACGAAAGCAGGTGCGTGGAGCAGGTCGGCCCGCAGGCGGGATAGCAACCGGGGCAGCACCGTCTGCTCCCAGAGGATACGACGCTGGGGACGCTGCGTGGAGTGCCTGGACCGCATCACAAGCCCGGCCGCAGGCTCAGGCACCCGCCCCTCTCCCACGAGGATCTGAAAGCGAAAACCGTAGGACTGACGCGCAAACGCCCGCAGAAGATTCTCGATGTAGACAGAGATCCCTGCGCTGCGGTAGGAAGCATCGCCGGCCAGCAGATGCGCGTTGAATGCCACCAGGGGATCGGATGTGCTCATACGGGTCCCATTATAATAACCTTCTGGCGCCTGACAAAAACCTTCCAAAATGCGATAGGGGCGCGGCGGCGCGGTCGGACGCTACGTGGCGTGCTCGCGACCAAGACTTGCCAGACGCATTGAGTTAGATAGAATGATCGCGTATAGCAAGATAGAGGCCATTCTATGAGTGAGTCACGTTCGCAGAATAATAGACAGAAAGCGATCCACGCCATTGTCCGGGGAACGGTGCAGGGGGTGGGGTTTCGCTACTACACGCGGGTCAACGCGCAGAGGGCGGGCGTCTCTGGCTGGGTCCGCAACAGAGAGGACGGAACCGTCGAGATCCGGGCCGAGGGGACGGAGGAACGCCTGAAGCAGTTCCTCAAGGCCGTCCGCCGCGGGCCGACCCACGCCCACGTGAAAGACGTCGACGTGGAATGGAAGGCCCCCACAGGGCAAGACCGCAGCTTTCGAATCCGATATTAGCCTATGTTTAGCAAAACCGAGAACCTAGCCTGGACGATTCTCATCGCGGCCTTTGTATGTTGCGTGACGCTGGCGATCGGCGTGCCTCTTGCGACGCGCTCGTACATCCTGACGAGCACACGGCCGATGGAGGTGGTGCTCGAGCCTAACGGCGGCGATATCCGGTACCAGGCCCCCGGTAACAGCGTGGCCTTCATCGTCGAAGGAGGATCCCCCATAGAGATTGAGCCGCGCGGGCGCATCCAGAACGAGAACGGTAGTGATGCGGTGATCCTCTTCTACCATCCCGACCAACCGGATTCGCCCATTGGCACCATCCGGCTTTTGGGACAGAGCAGCCTCGTTATCGGCAGAGCCTCGACACCCCGCTTCGCGCTCAGCAAGCTTCCTTACCAGATGGAAGTGAGTGTGACACAAGCGGTGAATATGCGGATCTCCGTGACGAGCAACGGTCGAGACGCGGAGCTGCGGGTGGAGACTCCCCAGGGACCGGTGGACCTTGAGAAGGGCTACTTCCGGCTAGCTGTCGAGTCACAGCAGACCGACCTCTCGGTTAGATCCGGCCGTGCCACGCTCAACGATCCGGCCAGCGGTAAGACTCTGGTCCTGGTCCCCCTGCAAGGGACCCAGCTCACCGAGGATGGCTTGGGCGACATCTATGTAGGTGAGCGCGATATCCTCAGCAGCCGCAACGGCAACTTTCAGCAGCCGCTGGACGCGTACTGGACACAGTACACCGATAGAGCTGTTCCCGAGGAGAACGGCGGCACAGTCCGCCACATCCAACTCGAAGATGAGGATCTTGTGATCTTCGAGAGGGTCGGGCAATTCTGGGCCGAGACCGGCATCGAGCAGGTCCTCAATCAGGACATCCGCGAGTTCCAGTCGCTGCGGGTGTTGGCGCGAATCCGCATCAGCACCCAAACGCTTCCCGTCTGCGGAACATTGGGAACCGAGTGCCCGATTATGATTCGGCTTCAGTTCGTCGATCAGGAAGGCGGGGGCATGCGCGAGTGGCTTCAGGGATTCTACGTGATGGAGGGCGAGTATGAGCCCTTCTGCCAGAGTTGCGACTGGAAGGCAACCCACGAGGAAGTGCCACAATATGATATCTGGTACAACTACGAGTCGGAGGACCTCCTTCCGCTGCTCAGGGAGCGGGGCATCACACCGGTCGCTGTGCACTCCGTGAAGATCTACGCATCTGGGTGGACCTACGACTCACGCATCGACGACATCGCCATTCTGGTTGGCGAATAGGTGTCGCACAAACAAGACTGGAGCCAGGTCAACGTGGCCAAGCCCTCTGTATACCCTGTCGGCAAACTTCCCCAAAAGGATCTGATCGCGCTGCTCAACCGGGTGCTGCCGAAGCCCGACCCGCGCGTTGTCTTTGGCCCAGGACTGGGACGCGACGCTGCGGTCATCGACTTTGGCGACCGCTACCTGGTCGCGAAGACCGATCCTATCACCTTCGCGGCTGGCGATATCGGTTGGTATCTGATGCACGTCAACGCCAACGATGTCGCGTGCCTGGGGGCCCGTCCCCGATGGTTTCTGGTGACGATTCTGTTGCCCGAGGGCAAAACAGATCGCGAGACAGTCGAGACCATCTTCGATCAGCTGCGTGATGCAGGCCGGGATTTGGAGGTCAGCGTCGTGGGCGGGCACACGGAGATCACCCACGGCATCGACCGCCCCATTGCGGTCGGCGCCATGTTCGGCGAGGTCGCGCCGGAGGAGTTCGTGCGGTCCGACGGCGCGCAGGATGGGGACGCACTGATCTTGACCAAAGGTATTGCTGTTGAGGGCACGGCTATCGTGGCGCGAGAGCTAACCGACTCACTCTCAGAAGCGTTGGGGGATGAGTTGATCTCCAGGGCGGCGCGCTTCCTTCACGACCCAGGCCTGAGCGTCGTGCGGGATGCGATGACGGCTAATGACGCGGGGGAGGTGCACGCGATGCACGATCCCACGGAAGGCGGCGTCGCCACCGGTATCCACGAGCTGACAGGCGCCGCGGGTCTAGGTGCCGTGATTGACGCCTCCGCCTTGCCCTATTTCCCGGAGACGCTGGCGATCTGCGAGCAGTTGGAGTTGGATCCCCTAGGCCTGATCGCGTCGGGCGCTCTGTTGATTGCTGTGGCGCCGGACGATACGGAGCGCGTCATTGAGGCACTCGAGGCCGAGGGCATTGCGGCAGCCGTCATTGGCATGATTCGAAAGGATCCGGGGGTGATGCTCCGGGACGATGACGGCCTGCGGCCCCTCCCGAAGTTCGATCGTGACGAGATTGCCCGCCTCTTCGAGGACCCAGCCCGGTGAACGCGCCGGAGGGCACAATCCGGGCCTCTTGCCAACGTCGTACACGTCGATGAAGCGCCTGTTGCCTGAGGCCGATCACCCCGAGATCCCACCCGATCGGGAGGGCGGCAGCAGTTCCTGGGTTCACCTCGGGCTGATACTCAGCGGGCGGCTGGCTCAGGTCTCGTCGCTGGCTTTGTTGCCACTGTGGATCGGGCTCACAGCCCTGGTGAGCTGGCTCTGGCAACCGTTGTGGATCAGCGGCGGTGCCGGTTTTGCCCTGTTTCTTCTGCTAGACGCGGTGATGCTAGCATTTCTTCCACGGACCCACCGGTCTTGGGGACCGGTGACCCCACCGCTACTTGGACTCGCTGTCGTGCGGTTACTGTTCTTCGCGGCTGGGGGCCTGTTGGCTGGTCATGACCGTGGCTTGGGTGTCACGCTGCTGGCGAATGCCGCGCTGAGCGGGATGGCCTTCTACGCGACGTGGATCGAGCCTTTCCAGATTCACCGGACTAGGATGCGCATGCACATTGACGGTTGGTCGCCAGGCGAGTCGATCCGAGTGATGCACATCTCGGACATCCATTTCGAGCGTGCGTCGTTGCGCGAGACGCGACTGCTGGACCTCGTCCGCGAGGAGAGAGCCGATCTATTGCTGCTTACCGGTGACTATCTCAACCTATCCTCCGTCTACGACCCCACTGCCCAGCAGGGGGTCCGCCACCTGCTAGCACAGCTGACGGCCCCTCTCGGCGTCTACGCAATCACGGGCAGTCCGGTCGTCGACATCGAGGGCATTGTTCCCGAGATCTTCGACGGCCTCGACATCCGTTGGCTCGACGACGAGGCCGTGCCGGTTGACGTAAGCGGACATACTCTCTGGCTTCTGGGTGTCCGCAACACCTATGACGAGCAGCGAGACACGCAGGCTCTTGAGAAGCTGGCCGATGCAACGCCCGAAGAGGCGTTTCGCGTCCTGCTCTACCATACCCCCGATCTGATGCCGGTGGCTGCCAAGCTCGGCGTCGACTTGTATATGTGCGGCCACACCCACGGGGGTCAGATCCGGCTCCCCGGCTACGGCGCCGTCGCCACCAGTTCGCGCTGGGGTAAGCGCTATGAGCAAGGACGGTATCAGGAGGGCGAGACGACGCTCTACGTCTCCCGAGGACTGGGGCTTGAAGGACTGGGGGCGCCGCGAGCCCGCTTTCTCGCGCCCCCAGAGATTATCGTGTGGGAGCTCGAGGCTAGGGCGATCGCAGTTAGCGTCGGGCAAGGTGCAACGCACTTAGGCTTTGGGGTGAGGGGCGCTTCTGGCGTCGCGCGGCGGTGGGACGAGCAAAGTGCGTTGCACCTGTTCTGTCCAACTGCGATTGCCCTAGCTCGAGGCAAACACCCATTGAAAAACGGGCGTCCTGCGGTATGATTAGGACAAGCGACGGGACTGAAGCCTGAGCGAACCAGGCGGTCGCGACTCAGGGTTAGGCACCTCTGGTGCCAGCCACTGGGACGAGGAAAGTCCGGACTCCACAGGGCGCGATGCCGGGTAACCCCCGGGCGGGGCAACCCGCGGATAGGGCCACAGAGACAGACCGCGCGCCGGGGCTTCAGTGAAGCTCCGGCCGTAAGGGTGAAAAGGTGGTGTAAGAGACCACCGGCGTGCCAGGTAACTGGTACGGCCAGGCAACCCCCATCGGGAGCAAGGCCAAGCAGAAGGAAGAGCGTTCGGCTGAGGCACAGCCCGTGCCCCTCTCGGGGCGGAGCCCCCCAACACTGGTGGGCGCCGACCTGGGACAACCTTCGGGTAGGCTGCGTGAGGGAGTGGGTAACCGCTCTCCTAGATAGATGATCGCCGCACTCTCCGGCGAACTCGCATCGCGAGCTCCCGGGGGGCGACAGAATCCGGCTTATCGGTTCGCTCAGGCGCTCCCGTCTCTCACGGGATCCCCCTATTTGGCCTCAAGGACCGTTTGTCAAGGTTGCTTATCCTCTAATCTATGGTATGATCTCCGCGTACGTTCAGACGGACTTTCTGCCCCTGGCGTAGGACCAGGGGCAAACCCATGGGAAGGAGGCATTGCCGTCTTGGAAACACGAAACTACGAGTTAATGTTCATCGTAAGCCCCGAGCTGGATGAGGAGGCGTTGGACAGCCTGCTACAGCGTGTCCAGCAGTATTTGGAGAACGCAGAAACACAGGTGTTCAGCCGTAAGGCCTGGGGATTGCGACGTTTAGCCTACACACTCAAGGGACAGCGCGAGGGTCGCTATTTCTTGGTTCTCTTCGCAGCACGTCCCGACATCATCAACGAGCTCGACCGCAACCTGCGCGTCAACGAAGGCATCCTGCGTCATCTCATCACCCGCGCAGAGGGCGTAGAAGGCCCCAAAAGCTCTGAGGAACCGGTTGAGGAGCCAGAGGTCGCTGCATCCCCGACCGCGGAGGCATCAGAGGCATAGTCACTTCGACAACACCACCATGCTTTTGCCACGGTAGCATCCGCCACTCACCCAGGCTAAGGAACTCCCCATGACACGAGGCCTCAACAAAGTGATGATCATCGGGCATCTGGGGCGCGACCCTGAGATGCGCTTCACCGCGAGTGGTCGGCCGGTCGCGTCATTCAGTGTCGCCACCGTGCGAAGCTGGACCAACGGCGACGGGGAACGCCAGGAAGAGACCGAGTGGTTCCATGTCGTGACTTGGGGTGGGCTGGCAGAGTTGTGCAAGAAGCGGCTACACAAGGGCTCCCAGGTCTATGTCGAGGGACGGTTTCAAACCCGTTGCTGGGAAGGCCCTGATGGTGAGCGGCATTACCGCACGGAGTTGGTCGCTCAAGAGGTGATCTTCCTCGACGATCACGACTACAGCGCTGAGGTAGAGTCCCAAGACGATTTCAACGCCCTGGAAACATACTGATTCCTGGGCAGACACACTACAAAGCAAGGAGAAAAGAAGCGTGAGCAATTACAGACGACGACGTCGATTTTCGAGACGTCGAAAGGTTTGCGAGTTCTGCACTCAAGAGATGGATCACATCGATTACAAGAATGTGTCACTGCTGGAGCGACACGTAAGTGATCGTGGCAAGATCCGACCGCGGCGCCAGACCGGCACATGCGCCAGACACCAGCGCCAGCTGGCCATTGCGGTGAAGCGAGCGCGGCACATTGCCCTGCTCCCCTTCGTCGCAGAGCTCGATCAGTAGATCAGCTACGACATTCCCGCGGGCATAGGAGCTCCTATGCCCGCGGCTTATATATCAAGACGGGGAATACGAATGGCTAAGCGAAAGGCACCTGAGAGACGGCTCACCCGGCGGCAGCTTGCGCGGCATGAGCGCGAACACCGTGCTCAGCGCCTGATGACGTGGATCGCCATCGGCGTCGGCGTGGTGATTACCGCAATTCTGATCTACGGCGTCGTGACGGAGGTCTTTGTCAAGGCTCGCCGTCCTGTAGCGCGGGTCGGAGAGGAGACCATCACGACGAAGGAGTTCCAGGCGCGGCAGGCTTACGAACGCTGGATGACCCAGCTTGAGATGTACCAGTACCAGACGTATCTGTCGCAGCTGAGCGCTGAGCAAGCAGCTATCGAAGCACCAGAGGGGGACGAACCGGGCGCAGGCGATGACACGGACACGCTCATCCAGCAGCTCCAGCTTCAGCTGAACAGTCTGGAGCGGCAGCTCTCTCCCGACTTGGCCACTGTCTACGGCGGTCAGGTACTGGACACCATGGTGGAGGAGGCCTTACTCCGTCAGGAGGCCCGCAACCGCGATTTGAGCGTCTCTGACGAGCAGATCGAGCAGCAGATTCAACTGCTGTTGGGGTACGATCCTGAGGCGACCGCCGCCGTGACCGACACGGAGACACTTACCGAGACGGTGGCTGTGCCATCGCAGCAGGATTTTGACTTATACTATGAGCAGTTCCAGACCAATGTACTTGAGGTCGCGCGCTATCCGGAGGAAGATTTCCGGGAGATGGTCCGAGCTGATATCGTTCGAGAGCAAATTCAAGCGGAGCTCGCGGAGGATGTCTCGGGAGTCCAAGATCAGGTCGAAACGACGGTCTTCGCGGTCGAGACAGAGGAAGCGGCTGAGGTCCTCCGGGCACGCATTGAGGAGGAGGGGATCGACCCCGAGACGATCGTGGAGGAGTTTGACGCCGATGAGGATGAGACCACGACCGGGTTCTCGCTCCCCTGGCTTCCGGCGGGCTATCTGGGCCCTCAGATGGGACCGGAGGTGGAGCAAGCCGCGTTCAACACACCGGTGGGCCACACTTCCCAGCCGGTGGTCGGACAGGATGGGCAGTACTACGTCGTCTACGTGAGCGGCCATGAAGAGCGCGAGCTCGGTGAGCAGCTTCTGGCTCAGGCCGAACTACAGGCCTACGAGGGTTGGCTGGCTGAGCTCAAGGACGAGCGGGCCGAGTACTACGATTGGGAAAGCGCGGTGATCACCGATTGAGCACCGCCTAGGCACCAATTAGGCACCGACCGGGCCCCTTCTCTGCGAGAGGGGGCCCGTTTTCTATACTGGCATGCCGCTGCGAGGGGCGCTCAGACGCTGCGCTTAGCCTCGACGACGTTGGGCAGCTGCTCAATCTTCGCCAGGATGCGGGTCAGCGTCTTCAGGTTGGGGACATCCAATGTCATATAGACAGGAATAATGTTATAGCGATCCCGCTTCCCGGTACTGAGCGCAGCCATATTGATCCTGCGATCGGCCACAACCCCGGAGATGTCGTGGATGAGACCGGAGCGATCGTAAGCTGTCACGGTCACCTGCACGCTGAACGTGCGCTCCTCCTCCCCCCACGATACCTCAATGAGCCGATCCTGATCCTGCACGGGCATATTCAGGACGTTGGGGCAATCGCGGCGGTGGATGGTAACGCCCCGGCCCCGGGTAACGTAGCCAATGATCTCCTCCCCCGGCAGCGGATTGCAGCATTGAGCCAGATGGGTGAGGACGCCACCGGTGCCTCGAATATGGATCCCGGTGGTCTCGATCTCCGGAGCCGGCGGGACAGCCTCCTCTTCCCAGACCTCCTCCTCGATCTCACGCTCGCGCACGACCCGCTCAAGACGGCTCACCACCGCGTCGCTACTCAGATCGCCCATGCCCAAAGCGCTCAGGAGCTCCTCGGACGTGTTGAAGCGCCGGCGGAAGAGCTCTGCCACATCTTCCTCCGATAGACGAAGGGAGAGACGCTTGAGGATCCGCTCCAACATCTCGCGGCCTCGGACGATGTTCTCCTCGCGCCCCTGGCGGCGGAACCAGTAACGGATCTTCTGGCGGGCGCGGCTGGTCTTGATGTAGCCCAACTCCTCGTTGAGCCAGTCGCGGCTCGGTCCGCCCTTGCGCCCAACAATGATCTCGACCTGATCGCCGGTCTGAAGCTGGTAATCGAGATTCGTCCAGCGTCCATTGACCCGCGCCCCACGGCAGCCGTGGCCAACCTCCGTGTGGACGTAATAAGCAAAGTCGAGCGGCGTCGCCCCGGCAGGAAGATCGATGACCTTTCCTTTGGGCGTGAACGCAAAGACACGATCCTGGAAGACGTCCAGACGGATTGAGTCGATGAAGCTACGCGCGTCCTTGGTCTCCTGCGTCAGCTGTTGCACGCTCTCTCGAATCTCCGAGATCTGATCCAGCAACTGCGCATTGACCTGGAGCCCACGCTCTTTGTAGCGCCAATGTGCCGCATAGCCATACTCGGCGAAGTAGTTCATCTGGCGAGTGCGAATCTGAATCTCAAGGGCAGAACCGTCCGATCCGATAACAGCCGTGTGTAAGCTCTGATAGCCATTGGACTTGGGCTGGGCGATATAATCGTCAAACTCCCCAGGCACCGGCTTCCACAGCCGGTGGACGACGCCGAGCACCTGGTAACACTCGGGCTCGGTGTCGACGACGACCCGCAGCCCCTCGACGTCGTAGATGCGGGCAAAGGGGACGTTCTTCCGACGCATCTTGTGATAGATGCTGTAGATATGTTTGGGGCGTCCCTTGATCTCCGCGGTGATTCCAACGCCAGATAGAGCATCTCGCAGGATCTCGGTATGGCGCTCGATGCGGTCCTGCCGCAACTCACGGCGTGTCGCCAACAGATCGGCCAACTGATAGTACATCTTCGGGTTGAGATACCGGAACGACAGATCTTCCAGCTCCGCCTTCCAGACCCAGATGCCCAGACGATTCGCCAACGGGGCAAAGATCTGGAGCGTCTCCCGCGCCATCCGGATCTGGCTGTCAGGCCCCAGATACTCAAGCGTGCGCATATTGTGCAAGCGGTCGGCCAGCTTGATGAAGATCACGCGCAGGTCGTCGTTCGCCATCGCGATCAGCAGCTTTCGCATGGACTCGAGCTCGCGCAAATTCCGTTCGCGGGCCTCATCCTCCTGGACCCGCTTCTCGACGCGCTCCAGCTTGGTCACGCCCTCGACCAGGATCAGAATCTCCTCACCGAACTCGTCCAGGAGCTCCGCACGGGTGAATTCGCTGTCCTCAAGGACATCATGTAACAAGCCAGCGGCGATCACCGCTGGCTCGAGGTTTATCTCCGCGAGTATGTGAGCCACACTCAGCGGATGGATCAGATACGGTTCGCCGGACTTTCGAACCTGGCCCGCGTGCGCCCGTTCAGCGACGGCGTAAGCACGGCGAATGAGGCCGCGCGCCTCCGTCGCCGCGACCCCTTCGGGTAGTTCCTGCAGTATCTCCGTAAGCTGAACCGCCAACTCCGTACCCCCTCGAATCCGACCATAATTGTAAGTTTATTATGGCGGCTGGGGGGTGAAAGTCAAGGGGTGCGGCACAGGTCGAAAAGAACAACCCGAGCATTCTCCGCTTTGTGGTCTGCAACCACACAGTAGTCGGTCTCAAATCCGGCTATAAGGGCTTCACCCTCGTCTCCATGGACATGTGACAGTACAAGCCAGAGACGATCAGCGGACTGGGGGAGTGTTTCCTGCAATGACCGCAGTTGCTCCTCCCTCGTTAGAGAGCGGATCCAACGTCCGTAGTACACGCCATCTTCGGCACAGTGAGGAGCCTGGTTACCGGACCAGCAGTCGATGTACCAAAGAGGCGGGAAGTGGTCTTCATCGCCCGCTAACTGCCGTTGATACCCAAAGCCCGGGACAGCTCCGTAATAGACATATGTGGCCTCACCCGGTTTGCGTCTCGACAGCCAGAACTCCGTAACAGACCGCAGGTCCTCCTGCGATTCAGCAGGAGCAGAGGTAGAGACTATCAGAAGAAGTGTGAGTATCAGGACGCCGAGCGCTCTAGACACTCGCGACACACTCCCAATGCCAACCGACAACAAACTCCAATACATAGGCACCAGAATGAGGGAATATCGTCCCCCGTACGGGTATGCCCCTGACCTTCCCATTGCATAATACAGCAAGAAGGAGGAGAAAAGTGAAAGGGACAGCAACCACGAACGGGCCTTGAGCGCGCCCAGCCCTATCAAGACGAGCCCCACCAAGCACAGCGTCCATTCTGGCAACCAAGGCCACAGCCATCCGCTCGGCTGATAGCCTATCAGCTGGTAGATCAGCAGATCTCCCGTCAAACGAAAGAAGCTGCTCACTTCCTGCCACCAGGACCCAAAAGTGATCTGAAAAGCGTGTGACGTGGCGCCGCGGAATAACTGGGCTGGCAACCAACCAAGAATAAGCGGCAAACTCAGCACAGCACACGTCAAACCTATGACAAGCATCCGTTCCACGAGATCCCAGCGTCGCCTTGAGACGGTCCAGAGTTAAGAAATGCAGCCGCCGGTCACCACAACGAGGATGGCGCCATAGTAGGCATA
>CAZPJP010000027.1:0-36307 GCA_964586915.1 uncultured Anaerolineales bacterium | reverse complement strand
CTTCTGCAGTCCGCTGCTCCTCCGTAACTCCTTTACCCTAACGCTGAACAGTTACGTGCAGCTCAGGTGTTGACATTTCGACGCTATTGTGCTAGAGTCTAACCATCGTACAGATATAATAGAGGACGTCAGCGTCACTATGGCCCTTGTGTTGGTTAGCCGACAGCCTAGCAAGCCGCAGCCGAAGCGACCCTTCGGGCGAGGCGGTTGATGCTGTTGCACTAGCCACACATCTGAACCTGATCAGCCAGCCTACCCGCTAAGGAGGCTGGCTTTTTGCATACCTGCCGGCCCTGAGGGGGGTTAAGCCACGACAGGCTACATCGGCCGATCGGCAGGCATACGCAGGCTCAAGACAGGGCGGTCAAGGATCTCAAAAAAGGGGAGGAGAGATATGTCTACGGAAGCTCGTGCTGATTCAGTCCACGTAACCGACTCGGAGGCAGGAGAGGGCCTGTGGACTTCACAGGCACAGACCACTGAAAAGGACGATGACACCCAGCGCGGCGGAGAACTGCCCTTGCGCGAAGGCTTGGCGGGCGTCGTGATCGCTCAGAGCGAAATCTGCGCCGTCGATGGTACGCGCGGGACGCTGAGCTACCGCGGCTATGACGTCGGAGAGCTGGCGTGCCATTCGACCTTCGAGGAGACGGTCTACCTCCTCTGGCGCGGGAATTTGCCCACGGGTGATGAGCTGGCGTCTTTCTCGGCAGATCTCACAGCAGATCGCGAGATTGACGACACGATCTGGTCCATTCTCACCATACTGCCGGAGACCGTCGAGCCCATGGACGCGCTGCGCACCGCCGTGTCGGCGCTTTCCTGTTCGGACGCCACCAACGGCGACCGCTGCCTCGCGTCCAACATCGAGAGCGCGCGACGCCTCGTCGCCAAATCTCCCACTATCGTCACCCAATACTATCGCTATCGACAGGGTCAGGAGCGCATCGCACCGGACCCAAGCCTCAGCCACGCCGCCAACTTTCTCTACATGATCCACGGGACGCCACCCACAGAGATGCAGGCCCGCTCCATGGATATGGCGATGCTCCTCATGGCCGAGCACGGGTTCAACGCCTCCACCTTTGCGGCTCGCGTGACCGCCGCGACGCTATCCGACATGTACTCGGCCATCACGACGGCGATTGCCACCCTGAAAGGCCCGCTCCACGGCGGCGCAAACCGCCGGGCAATGCAGATGATGCTGGACATCGGCGAGGTGAACAAGGTGCAGCGCTACATCACAGAAGCGCTGGCGCGGAAGGAGCGGATCATGGGCTTTGGCCATCGCGTCTACAAGTCGGCCCCCGATCCTCGGACCGCATACCTTCGCGGTCGCCTCTACGAGCTCTGCGCTGAGCTAGGAGACTTCCATTTCTATGAGTTAGCCACGGAGATCGCAGAGACCGTCGAAGCGGAGAAAGGCCTCTACCCCAACGTCGATTTCTACGCCGCGCCCTTGCTCTATCTGCTGGGAGTCCCCCTCGAGCTCTTCGTCCCGGTCTTTGCGATCAGCCGTATTCCAGGCTGGACCACCCACGTGATGGAGCAATACGAGCGCAACCGGCTGATCCGCCCCCTGGCTACATATGTTGGTCCCAACAACCGCACCTATCAGCCCGTCGACAGACGATAGCAGGCACGCTCCCATTGATGTAGTTGAGATTCGGCACGACAGGAGCACCGACCTGGTTGGCTGATGGGACAGAACCTGAGGCAGGACCTGTGAGAGGAGACCCGTATGGCACGAACACTAGCTGAGAAGATCATCGCTGAGCACCTGATGGAAGGAAAGATGGTGCCGGGCAGTGAGATCGCCCTGCGCATCGACCATACCCTGACGCAGGACGCCACCGGCACAATGGCGTGGCTGGAGTTCGAGGCGATGCAGATCCCGCGCGTGCGGGCCAAGCGCGCGGTAAGCTACGTCGACCATAATATGCTCCAGGCCGACTTCCGCAACGCCGATGACCATCGCTACCTGCAGACGGTGGCGGCCCGCTATGGGGCCTACTTCTCCCGTCCAGGAAACGGTATCTGTCACCAGGTACAGCTCGAGCGCTTCAGCGTCCCGGGGACGACCTTGCTGGGCTCTGATAGCCATACGCCGAACTCTGGGGGGCTTGGCACCCTTGCGATTGGCTCTGGTGGCCTGGATGTGGCTGTCGCGATGGCTGGGGGCGCTTTCCACACCACCATGCCCGCTGTGCTGGGCGTCAGGCTGACGGGCCGCCTCGGCCCCTGGATCACCGCCAAGGACGTGATCCTGGAGCTGCTGCGACGGCTGAGCGTCAAAGGCGGGGTAGGCAAGATCATAGAGTATTTCGGCCCGGGCGTCGGCACGCTGACCGTCGATCAGCGCGCCTCGATCTGTAACATGGGCGCCGAGCTGGGCGCGACATCGTCAATCTTCCCTAGCGACGAGCTGACCCGCCAATACCTCGCCGCCCAGGGCCGAGTGGAGGATTGGCAACCCTTCACGGCGGACCCTGATGCGGAGTATAGCGAGATCATAGAGCTGGACCTCGGCACGCTAGAGCCCCTCATCGCCCTGCCGTCAATGCCTGACAAAGTCATCCCTGTCGCCGAGATCGCCGGGCTCGAAGTCGCTCAGGTCTGCATCGGCTCCTGTATGAATTCCTCTTACGAGGATTTGGTCACTGTTGCTTCGGTCCTCAAGGGAAAGCAGGTGCACCCCGGCGTGAGCCTGACCATCACACCGGGCAGCAAGCAAGTGTACACGATGATCGCGCGCGATGGCGCTCTGGCTGACCTGATCGCCGCTGGCGCCCGCGTGCTGGAGGCGGCGTGTGGGCCCTGCTTAGGGATGGGACAGGCGCCGCCCAGCGGTGTTGCCTCGCTCCGTTCGTTCAACCGTAACTTCAAGGGCCGCAGTGGCACGGTCGACGATCAAGTCTATCTAGCCAGTCCCGAGACCTGCGCTGTGGCGGCGCTGACTGGGCGCATCACAGATCCGCGCGACCTCGGCGATCCACCTGTGGTGCCCCAGCCGACCGAGTACGTGACCAACGACAATATGATCCTCCCGCCCCTTGCTCCCGCGGACGCAGCTGAGATCGAGGTGGTCCGCGGTCCCAACATCAAGCCGGTGCCGGTGGGCAGCCCCCTGCGCGACGATCTGCAGGGCAGGGTCCTCATCAAGGTGGGGGACAACATCACGACCGACCACATCATGCCCGCGGGCGCCCAGATTCTGCCCCTCCGGTCCAACATTCCGGCGATCTCCGAGTACGTCTTCCACCGCGTCGATCCCACCTTTGTCGAACGCGCACGGGATTGGGAGGGCGGCCTGATCGTCGGCGGTGCCAACTATGGGCAAGGATCGAGCCGCGAGCATGCAGCCTTGGCGCCCATGTACCTGGGCGTTCGCGCCGTCCTCGCGCTGTCTTTCTCCCGCATTCACCACGCCAACCTCATCAACACGGGGATCCTGCCTGCCGTCTTTGAGGACGACGCTGACTTCGAGACCATCGAGCAGGGCGATCACCTGATCTTCGAGAATCCGAGAGGCCGCCTCGAAAACGGCGAGACCCTGGTCATGAGGAACACGACGCAGGATCTCACCTATCGTATGCGGGCCAACCTGACGGCGCGCGAGCGCCGGATCCTGTTGGACGGTGGATTGTTGGCCCATATCAGACGGGCTGTGAAGTCGACAGAGGGGGAGGCATAGACCTATGTCAGACACGGCTTACAGACTCACCCTGATACCGGGAGATGGCATCGGCCCCGAGGTCACCACAGCAGCGCGCCGCGTCCTCGAGGCCACCGGCCTCGACCTCAGCTGGGACGTTCAGCACGCGGGCGCTGCCGTGATGGAGGAGGCGGGGACGCCCCTTCCTGAATCCGTGTTGGAGTCCATTCGCACCAACGGCACCGCCCTCAAGGGCCCCATCACCACGTCCCTCGGCTCCGGCTTCCGCAGCGTCAACGTCGCCATCCGGCAAGCCCTCGACCTATACGTCAACGTGCGCCCCGCCCGCACGATGCGCGGCATGCCGCGCTCGCGCCCGAATGTAGACCTCGTCACCGTCCGCGAGAACACGGAGGGCCTCTATGTCGGCATCGAGCACGAAGTGGTGCCCGATGCCGCAGCCGAAGCCATCCGTATCATCACCCGCAGGGCATCAGAGCGTGTGGTGCGCTACGCCTTTGAGTACGCACGCCTGAACGGTCGCCGTCAGGTGACGGCGGTACACAAGGCCAACATCCTCAAGATCACCGATGGGCTTTTCCTGCGGGTCGCCCGCGAGATTGCCGAGGACTACCCCGACATCGCCTTCCAGGATCGCATCGTCGATAACATGTGTATGCAGCTGGCGCTGCAGCCCGAGGCCTATGACGTCCTCGTCCTGCCTAACCTGTACGGGGACATCGTCAGTGACCTGGCTGCCGGCCTGGTGGGAGGGTTGGGCATCACGCCGGGCGCCAATATCGGCGACGACCTGGCAGTCTTTGAACCGGTCCACGGGTCGGCCCCGGACATCGCCGGGCAGGATCAGGCCAACCCCATCGCGGCAATTCTCAGTGGGGCTTTGATGCTCCGTCACCTGGGGGAGCGCGACGCCGCTGCCCGCGTCGAGGCCGCTGTCGCAGCCGTCGTCGCCAAAGGCGAGGTGGCGACACCCGATCTTAAGCCAGGTCGGCCCGATGCCAGAGTCGTCGGCACGCAGGAAATCGCAGATGCGATTATTCACGATCTACCTATCAAAGGGAGACGTTACGATGAGCGATGAATACCTGATCGATCGTCCACTGGCCCTGACCTTCGACGATGTGCTGATCATCCCTGGCTATACGGAGGTGCTCCCGAGCCAGACGGACGTTAGCACGCAGCTCACCGACAAGATCCGGCTCGCCATTCCCATCATCTCGGCGGCGATGGACACGGTGACAGAAGCGCCGATGGCTATCGCATTGGCGCGCGAAGGAGGCCTGGGCATTATCCACCGCAACATGTCGCCGGAGGACCAGGCCGCCGAGGTCGCGAAGGTCAAGCGATCTCAGTCTGGGATGATCGTAGATCCGATCACCTTGCCGCCAACGGCGACGCTGCGCGACGCCGAGGATATTATGTCGACCTACCACATCAGTGGTGTCCCCATCACCGAGGCGGACAACCGTCTGGTCGGCATCCTCACGAACCGCGACTTCCGCTTCGTCGATCCGGAGGACTATGACCGGCCCGTCACCGAGTTCATGACCGCAGAGGATATTGTCTCGGCCCCGATCGATATCACGATCGAGGAGGCTAAGCGCCTGCTCCACAAGCACCGCATCGAAAAGCTTGTACTGGTCGACGAGGACTACATCCTCAAAGGTCTTATCACTGTAAAGGATATCCAAAAGGCCAGGGACTTTCCCAACGCCACCGCGGACAGCCAGGGGCGACTCGTCGTGGGGGCGGGCGTCGGTGTGGGTGAGGATCTGGAGCAGCGGATCTCCCTTCTGTCGTCTGCTGGCGTCGACATCGTCGTCATTGATACGGCCCACGGTCACTCCGCCGGCGTGCTGCAGGCCCTTCGCCGGATCGGGGAGGTGGCGCCAGACCTCCCCAAGATTGCGGGAAACGTCGTTACGGCGGAAGGCACGCGGGCGCTCATCGAGGCTGGCGCGGATGCCGTCAAGGTTGGCGTGGGTGCCGGCTCGATCTGCACGACGAGGATCGTAGCTGGGGCCGGGGTGCCCCAGATCACGGCTCTTCAGAACTGTGCTCGAGCCGCCCAAGCCACGGGGACGCCCATTATCGCCGACGGTGGGATCAAGTACAGCGGTGATATCGTCAAAGCCATCGCCGCCGGCGCCCACTTGGTGATGCTCGGCAGCATGCTCGCCGGGCTCGACGAAGCGCCGGGCGAGCTCGTCTTCTACGATGGCCGGCGCTTCAAGGAATACCGCGGGATGGGCAGTGTTGGCGCGATGCGCGGCTACGGTCGCGACCGCTATGGGAGCGGGCAGGGTCGCAGCGGCAAAAGCGTCCCCGAGGGCGTCGAGGCGCGCGTCCCTTATAAGGGCACGCTTCACGATTACATCTTCCAGGTGATCGGCGGGATGCGCTCAGGCCTGGGCTACGCTGGTGCCGCCAGCTTAGCAGAGCTCCGCGAGAAGGCTCGTTTCACCCGCATCACCAACGCGGGCCTTATCGAGAGCCATCCCCACAGCGTCATCATCACCAAGGAACCGCCGAACTATCAGATCAGCTGATCGGTGTGAGGACGAAGGGGCGCTCGTAGGTCGAGCGCCCCTTCGTCCTCACACCGGGGTATGCATCCCGGCTCCCGGCGCAAGCTCACGTTAGCAGCAAGCCGTGCTCCCGCAGCACCCTTCGCAACACTGGTGCCACCAGCGCTTCAATAACGGCGTTTGCGTAGCCCACCCACGCCACATCCGGATCCACGGCGAGGGGAGCATCCAGAGCCCCTCCGTCCGGCGCCGTGAGCACAACCCCCAACTCCTCGGCGATCAACGCCGTTGCGATGTCATACGGATGACAGCACAACCCAAGCGCCAGCCCACGTTGGGCCAGCAGGCGCTCCGTCAGCGGTCTGAGGTCCGCGACGAACCGGTCGTGCCCCGCCATGAGCTCATAGAGCTGCCCACCGGTGCAGATATACTGATCTTCGAAGCACTGCGCCTTGCCTGGTTGCACCGGCCCTAGCAGCGCCTCGACCAATCCATCATCGACGGCGGACAGGACTTCGCGCGCGCCAGGAAAGAAGCGGGCCACCGTGGCGAACCCGTGGGCAATCGTCCTAGCATCCGATGGGCGTAGCGCCAGAGGCGCTCGTTCGCCCGTAAGCCGGTTCAGCCGCTCGGCGTGCACCCCCTGACCACGGATGGCCCAGAGCTGGTCCGTCAGATGCTGTTTGACGAGCGGCACCTCCGTCTGCACCGCCAGAACGATGTCCGATAGCCTCGTCTCCGCCCCGCGATTCGGGGCGACACCCGTGAGGATCCACGCGCTGCGCTTCTGGTACATCAGGCCGCGCGTGCCGTCAATCGGATCCACGATGATTCGCCATCGAGCCTCCGCTTCGGACGCGCCAACAGGGAGGACGACCTCCCCACCCCCATGAAGCCCCTCAGCGACGAGCACCACCGGCACCGTCGAAGCCAGCTCCAACTCGAACGCAGCGATGAGTTGCGTCTCGCTAATGCGATCGACGGCATAGATCGTGTCCCCTTCTCCATCGTCCGCGACGCTCGCCAGCTCCGCCGCGCGCGCTGAGTCAGCCGTGCGTTCGCAGGCCCTCACAATCGCGTCGCGCATGCGATCGTGCACCGCCAAAATCGGTGACACCAGATCCTCAATCCCGGCCATCGCGCCTCCATAGAGCATACACATGCCCCCGCACACCGTGTGCGGTTTCTTGACAGCACCGTGTCAGGATATAAGATGAGTTTGCAGCTGTCAACACACCTAGTCACACTCAAGGAGTGCGCTATGAAGAAAATCGTGACCTTCGGCGAGATTATGTTACGCCTCGCGCCCCCGGATCACCTGCGGTTTGTGCAAGCCAGGAGCTTTGACGCGATTTACGGGGGCGGCGAAGCCAACGTCGCGGTCTCCGTCGCTAACTACGGCCTACCGGTCGCATACGTGACGCGTCTACCTGACAACGACCTGGGCGATGCTTGCCTCAACTACGTACGTCAGTTCGGCGTCGAGACCGACCACATCGTCCGGGGCGGCGATCGCTTGGGCATCTATTTTCTCGAGACCGGCGCTGTCCATCGCGGCAGCAAGGTGATCTATGATCGCGCCGGCTCGGCGCTCGCGACGATCGAACCCGGGATGGTGGATTGGGACGCGGCGTTCGAGGACGCCGGTTGGTTCCACTGGACCGGCATCACCCCCGCTATTTCCAAAGGGGCCGCCGATGCCTGCCTCGAGGCCGTGAAAGTGGCCAAGGATCACGGCCTGACCGTCTCCTGCGACCTCAACTACCGCAGCAAGCTTTGGAAGTGGGGCAAGGAGCCCGGCGAAGTGATGGAGGAGCTGGTCTCCCACACCGACGTGGCCATCGGCAACGAAGAGGACGCTGACAAAGTCTTCGGCATCCACGCTCCCGAGGCCGATGTGACCAAAGGCAAGGTCGAGGCAGAAGCCTATGTCTACGTCTGCAACAAGCTCAAGGAGCGCTTCCCCAACCTTCAGACCATTGCGATCACACTGCGCGGTTCGCTCTCCGCAAGCCACAACACGTGGAGCGCCATCCTCTGGCACGACGGCGATATCTACACGGCGCCCACATATGACATCCTGCCCATTGTGGATCGCGTGGGCGGCGGCGATAGCTTTATGGGCGGTCTGATCTATAGCCTGCTCACGTACGAGGGTAAGCAGGACGCGCTCAACTTCGCCGTGGCCGCGTCGGCGCTGAAGCACACTATCGTAGGCGACTTCAATCTCGTCAGCGTCGCCGAGGTCGAGAAGATGACCGGCGGCGACGTCTCCGGACGCGTGAGCCGCTAGACAAAACCCAGGAGGGTTACAATGGCACGATTTGACCGATTGACCGTACTGACCACGATGATCGATGTAGGACTGGTGCCCCTCTTCTACAATGACGATGTCGAGGTCTGCAAGAAAGTCATTCACGCGCTGGCCAAAGGCGGCGCGCGCGTGGTCGAGTTCACCAATCGCGGCGATCAGGCGATGGAGGTCTTTAAGGAGCTGGTGCTCTACTTCGCCAAAGCAGAGCCCGAGGTCATCATGGGCGTGGGATCTATCGCCGACGCCCCAACAGCTGCGTTAGCCATCTCCTACGGCGCGGATTTCGTCGTGGGCCCGATGCTCAATGCAGAGGTCGCCAGGGTCTGCAACCGCCGCAAAATCGCCTATATGCCCGGTTGCGGCACGGTCAGCGAGATCTCAGCCGCAGAGGAGCTTGGGGTCGAGATCTGCAAGGTCTTCCCTGGCACCCAGGTCGGCGGACCAGGCTTCATCAAGGCCGTCACAGCGCCAATGCCTTGGTCGAAGCTGATGCCTACCGGCGGTGTCTCCGCCGAGGAAGAGAACATCAAGGGCTGGATCAACGCCGGTGCCGTTTGCGTCGGCATGGGCAGCAAGATGGTGCGCAAGGACTGGCTCGCGGCCGGCGAGTATGACAAGATCACCGAAAACGCTCGGCAGGTCCTGCAGTGGATCCGCGAGGCGCGCGACAAGTAACCTCACGGAGTAGAGCCATGGTCGGAAGGATCTGAGCGCCTACGCGCGAATGTACATCTGCGTGTAGATCCAGAGCAGGGCACGCGTGAGGCGAGTCCAGGGGCACGGGATCTCTCGTGCCCCTCTCTTATCTGTTGGCCAAGGAGCGTCTGGGACGAGTCTGTCCCCAGGATGCCGGATTGGTCCTCCCAGGAAAGCACACCACGCCGTCTCCCTACAGGAGTAACCAGATGGATAACATGACATCACACGACCGTATTGCGCGGATGTACGCTCATCAGGAAGCGGACCGGATTCCTGTCACCGATTCGCCCTGGAATGCGACCATCGAGCGGTGGCATCGTGAGGGGATGCCTAAGGACGTCTCCTACGTGGATTTCTTCGGCCTCGACAAGATTGCCCACATCGGCGTCGACAACAGTCCCCGCTATCCGACCGAGATCATCGAGGAGACCGAGGAGTACGTCATCAACACCACGTCTTGGGGCGCAACCCTCAAGAACTGGAAGCACATCGCCTCGACGCCGGAATTCCTCGACTTCAAGATCGACGGGCCCGAGAGTTGGCAAGAGGCGAAGGCGCGCATGACGCCAACCGCTGATCGGATCCCGTGGGACCGCCTGAAGGCTAACTACGCCACGTGGCGCAAAGAGGGCCATTGGATCGAGGCCGGTCTCTGGTTCGGCTTCGACGTCACCCACTCCTGGACGGTGGGGACGGAGCGCCTGTTGATCGCCCTACTCGACGATCCTGAGTGGTGCGTCGATATGTTCAACCACTTCCTCGACGTCAACATCGCCCTGCTCGACGCGGTGTGGGACGCTGGGTACACCTTCGACGCCGTCAACTGGCCCGATGATATGGGCTACAAGCAGAATCAGTTCTTCTCCGTGCGCACCTATCGCGAGTTGCTGAAGCCAGTGCACAAGCGCGCCGTCGACTGGGCCCACGCCAAGGGTGTCAAAGTTCGACTACACTCCTGCGGCGACGTGCGGCCTTTCATCCCCGAGTTCGTCGACATCGGCATCGATGGCCTCAACCCACTGGAGGTGAAAGCCGGGATGGACCCCGTTGCGATCAAGCGCGAGGTCGGGGATCGGCTTCTGCTACACGGCGGGATCAACGCCGTGCTCTGGGATGACAGGGAAGCCATCGAGGCCGAGATGCGCCGCACCGTTCCAATTGTGAAGGAGAACGGCGGTTACATCTTTTCGTCGGATCATTCAGTGCCATCGTCCGTGAGCCTGGAGAACTTCCGCTACATCGTGGAGCTTGCTAAGGAGCTGGGCAGCTACGAGTAGACGAACCACGCGCCTGATTCATTGCCCGGCACCAGCTGCTGCGTCTGGCATCGACCGTATAGCGTGTGGGACGAAAAGGCGTCAAGCTAAGGGGAGCGCGGCGACCCGTGTAGGATGCGCTCGCGCACCATTTCCATACCGATAGTACCCCACAACGCAGGCTTTCAGGTCAGCCCTCGGGAACCAGCGTCTCAGCAGCAATCGCTGCTCCGATGATCCCGGCACGATTACGCAGCTGAGCGGCAACGACCTCGGTGTCGACGCTCAGGATATCCTCGAACTTCGACATCTTTTTGCTCGCCCCGCCCCCGAGGATAAAGAGATCGGGCCACAGCAGAGCGTCAATACGATGTAGGTAACGATCGAACCGTACTGCCCACTCACGCCACTTGAGATTCTCGCGCTTGCGAGCTGAATCGGCCGCTTGCCATTCGGCATCCTGGCAGTCCATCTCGATATGCCCCAGCTCAGTGTTGGGCACAAGCACACCATCGGTGAACAGCGCGGTCCCCAACCCTGTCCCGATCGTGATGATAAAGACGACACCCTGGCGACCCCGACCGGCCCCGAATCGCATCTCGGCGATCCCGGCGACGTCCGCATCGTTCAGGACGCGAACCGGACAGCCCGTGGCCCCGGCGAGGAGCTCCTCAGCATTCGTCCCGATCCAGCTTCGGTCGACGTTGGCAGCGGTGCGTGCCACGCCATGCTGAATAACCGCCGGAAAACCCGCGCCTATGGGCCCCTTCCAGTCGAAGTGCCTGGCGATCTGAGCCACGACCTCGGCAACGGCCTCGGGTTTCGCCCCCTCAGGCGTGGGGATGCGATACCGTTCGCCCAACATCTCGCCCGCATCCGTGTCGACAGGCGATCCCTTGATCCCGGAACCTCCGATATCCACACCGAGTATCTTCATGTAGTCTCCTCCTTCCCGATCCTATGCCAGTATAGATCACCAGGATAGGCAAGTCAAAACCCCCAGCCGCGCGGGCCTGGGGGTTGCATCTCAAGTCAAGCGAGGAGGCCGAGAGACTCCCCTCTGAAGCGCGGGCTAGCGCTTAGAGCGGCCCCCGCCCCGACGGCCACCACGTCCCTGGCGATCCTGTTGCTGGCGGGCCTGGGCCTCGTTCACGCGCAACACACGCCCCAGATGCTCCTGCCCATCGAGCCCCTCGATGGCAGCTCTCGCCTCCCCTTCTTCCGGCATCTCCACAAAGGCGAAGCCGCGCGAGCGTCCCGTTTCGCGATCGGTGATGACAGCCACCTCAGAGACCTCACCGTACGTCTCGAAGAGCTCCTCAAGCTCATCTCCGGTCGCCTGATACGACAGATTCCCGACATAGATTCTCATACCAGCGTGTCCTTTCGTGGATCTGAATTGTCGAACCGCGACCTACTTGGACCGTGATCCAATCCAGGGCGGCTCAATTGTCATTGTACGCCCGGCTGGCTGCGATGCAAGGAAACAGAGTTTGGCTTCGGCGGAATATAGTGTAGAATATCATCCCCGGGAGGTACTCCATGACAACCAAGTATGTATTTATCACCGGGGGTGTCGTCAGTTCTCTCGGGAAGGGCATTACCGCAGCCTCGCTCGGTCACCTGCTGAAGGCCCGCGGCCTATACGTCTCGATCCAGAAGCTGGACCCTTACCTGAATGTCGATCCCGGCACGATGGCGCCCTACCAACACGGCGAGGTCTTCGTCACCGAGGACGGCGCCGAAACTGATCTGGACCTCGGTCACTACGAACGGTTTATTGACGAGAATCTGGGCAAGCTGAACAACGTCACGACCGGCCAGGTCTATAACGAGGTGATCGCCCGCGAGCGCCGTGGGGACTTCCTCGGCGGTACGATCCAGGTTGTGCCGCACGTGACAAACGAGATCAAGCGCCGCATCATCCGCGCAGCCCAAGAACTCGAAGCCACGGTAGCGATCAGTGAGATCGGCGGCACCGTCGGAGACATCGAGGGACAGCCCTTCATAGAGGCCATACGCCAGATGCGCAATGACGTGGGCAGGGAAAGCGTCCTCTATATCCATGTCACGCTCCTGCCCTACATGAGCGCGACCGGCGAACTGAAGACCAAACCGACACAACATAGCGTCCGCGAGCTACGGGGCATGGGCATTCAGCCCGACATCATCGCGTTGCGCTCCGATTTCCCGATTGATGATGAGATCCGGGACAAGGTCGCGCTCTTCTGCGACGTCGATCGCACAGCCGTGGTACCGCTGCTGACCGCAAACAGCATCTATGAAGTGCCCCTGATGCTGGAACAGGAAGGTGTGGGGGACCTCGTCGTCAAGCGATTGGGGCTTGAAGAGGAGGTCAAAGAACCGCGGTTGGATGATTGGTGCGCCGCCGTTGACAAGCTCAGGCGGGACCGGGAGACCGTAAGGATCGCGCTCGTCGGCAAGTATGTGGAGCTTCACGATGCCTATATGAGCGTCCGTGAGGCGCTGATCCATGGCGCCCTCTGGCACGATTACGACGTTGAGATCGATTGGATTCACAGCGAGGATCTGGAGCGCGGCAAGGACACCCATCGCCTCCTCGAAGCGGACGGCATTGTAGTTCCCGGTGGATTCGGCTACCGGGGCATTGAGGGCAAGGTTGTGGCCGCTCGCCTCGCCCGAGAGAACAAAATCCCCTATCTGGGATTGTGTCTGGGCATGCAGGTGATGTGCATCGAGCTCGCCCGCCACACGCTCGACAGCGAGGCTCCGAATAGCACCGAGTTCGAGCCCAAGACGCCGCACCCGGTCATCGCTCTGATGCCCGATCAACACGCGATCACCGACATGGGGGGAACGATGCGCCTGGGTAGCTATCCCTGCCATCTCACGCCCGGCACAAAAGCGCAAGCGGCCTATGGCGTGGACGCGGTCACGGAGCGCCATCGCCATCGCTTTGAGTTCAATAATAGCTATCGCGAGCTCCTTGCAGAAGCAGGGATGGTCTACAGCGGACTCTCGCCCGACGGGCGCCTTGTCGAGATCTCAGAGTTGCGGGACCATCCGTGGATGGTCGGGAGCCAGTTCCATCCAGAGTTCAAGTCTCGCCTGCAGCGCCCCCACCCTCTCTTCCGAGACTTTGTGGGCGCAGCTGTCGAGCGGCACGAATTGCGCTAGCAGCTCTGGCGCATAGCGCTGATAGCCACATCAGCAATCCGGGGAGGGCCAGCGATGCTGGCCCTCCCCGGATATCGTGATCACACCTCTGCGAGTCTCTTGTGGTTCGTACCGGATCTACTCGCCGGCGAGTTGGATTCTATGCTTCTCCGCCATATGATCCGGGTAGTATGACTCTTTCGCCCGTCGAAGACCGGGGTCGCCCAGATCCTGCTCCAGGTTGATATACGCGGCTTCGCCTTGCCAACGCTGCGCATAGAGTTTTGTCATCGTGGGATAGATGCCCTTGAACTCCGGGTTCGCCTTTTCAATATGCACCACGGCTGTCTCCTCATTGAGCAGTTCACCCAGCGCGAATGCCTGGACCTTACCCCGTATAAGGATTGCACCACCGTCGAGCTCGAGACGCTCGAAGTTATTCAACAGGTCCTCGATGCCCGAGAGTTCATGCTGCAGGCTGAGGTCCTCATCGCACAGCCGCTGCTCACACCAAACCTCGGCCAGCGCCAGACACTCACCCACAAGCTCTTTCGTGACCGGCTGATACTCGGATCGATAATACCGCGTGAACTGGTTGATGTGATTGCGCTTTGCGCTGTACTTCCGCCCCGAGAGCTCGGCCAGATCCTCGGTCAGATAGACGTAATCAAACTGATCCCTTGTCTCCTCAACCGAGAATCCCGCTTGCTCACGAAACTCGTCGGCCAACATCGGACCGGCGCGCTCTACGGCGGGTTCCGCGATGCCCCGCTCGTCCTGCAGCCAGGTCAGTACTTTTTCCGTCACATCCTTTCGCGGTGACGGTCCAACTGGCGGCAGAGCGAAGACGCCGCCTTCCCGCTCGTTGGCGATCACCAGCACCCAGTCGTCGTGAATCGACCATTCGAACTCGTAATAGGACCGCCACAGATAGAGGTTGGTGAACGTCAGCTCGGATGTCACCGGCTGCAGCTCCCAGATTCTGGGCTGGAGCACCTCCCGATCCTCAAGTGTCAAACGTTTGAACTGCGGAAACTTCGGTCCTTCACTCATCAAACACCTCCCGATAGATATCCAGGAGCGTACCGTCAATACGGCAATCGAGCAAAAAGATCATGCGACCGTACCCCTCCCCTTCGGTCTACTGGCGCAGCCAAGCAAGCAATTCGTGATAGTGAGCGATTGTAAGGTCTGCATCCGCTTCGCCAGCCTCCTCGCCAAAAGCACATGTCATCATACCAGCGCGGTTGCCTGCGATGATGTCCAGTGGACGATCTCCAATGGCCAAGCATCGCTCCGGCGCGAGCTGATGACGTCGCGCCAGGGCGAGAAGTGAGGCCGGATCGGGCTTGCGCGGATAGGGATCCTCTTTTGTGATGCAGTCGACAAAGAAATGCGTCATCCGATGCGCCGTGAGTAGCTGTATGAGCGAGTCGCGACCGCGATGCGTCACAATGTAGTTCTCGCCGCCCAGCCCACACACATAAGCACAGACGTCCTTAACCCCCGGAAACGGCGGCTGCCGCGCTGGCTCGACCGCCTCGTACGCCAGCTCAAATTGAGCCGTGAGCGTGGTCTGATCCAGCTCATATCTCGCCGCCACAGCCTGAAGCGCGTACGCCGTCGTGCGCCGGAAGAGCCCAAGGAGCCACGTCGGCTTCGCGTCGTAGCCCAGCTTCTGAAGCGCGCTACGGCAAGCCTCCACGACGGCGGGATAGGTGTCGAAGAGCGTCCCCCCAGCATCCCAGATCAGGATATCGATCACTGCAGATTCACGAGCAGCCCGCCTCCTCCAGCCAGATGAGCTAGAAACCCTCTAGTTTGCTGAGATCGACAATCCCCTCAGCGAGGCGAGCGATGCGTTGCAGCAGCGCGAGCCGTGCCTGCCTTAGCCCGTCATCCTCCGTCATCACCAGCACCTCATCGAAGAAACGCTCGATATGAGGCACCAACGGGGTGAACGCCGCCATCAGAGCATCGACGTCATCCTCTGGCGAGACGTGCCGCTCGGTGGCTAGAAGTGCCTGGTAGAGCACCTTCTCCTCTTCCTCCACGAGCGCGGCTGGCTCCAGTTCGTAATCAGGCTGGTCGCGGGTGATCCGCACGCAGCGCGAGTAGTTATCCAGCAGCATGCTCCAGTCATCGCGAGCGACCCAGTCAGCGAGCTGCGCCGCGGCTTGTCGGGCCAGCGTTGGATTCTCGCCTCGCGCGGCCAACGCCGCAGCGACCACATCATAAGCAAAGCCCGCCTCTCGCAGCGCGACTTCCAGCCGTCCCCCAATGAACTCCAGCACCCGGTCAACCGTACCAGGCTCAGGATCCACCGGAAGCTGCGAGCTAGCTCGCGCCATCACCGGACGCAGAGCGAGATCAGCCCCCTGCTCCAGCAGAATCTGCACGATGCCCGCTGCTGCCCGGCGCAGGCCATAGGGATCGGCGGACCCCGTCGGAGCCATGCCGACGGCAAATAACCCGACCAACGAGTCGGCCCGATCGGCCAGGGCAAGTACAACGCCCGCTTGGCTTTTGGGGAGCGCATCACCGGCGTACCGGGGCAGATAGTGCTCGTAGATCGCGTCTGCCACGGCAGGATCCTCACCGGAGAGAAGGGCATATTCCCGCCCCATGATGCCCTGAAGGCTGGTCATCTCGACCACCATCTCGGTCGCCAGATCGGCCTTAGCCAGATGCGCGGCACGCTTCACAGTCACGAGCGCCTCCGCGTCGAGATCAAGCTGCTCTCCGATCCAGGGGGCGAGCCGTTCGAGACGCTGGGACTTGTCCAGCATCGAGCCAAGTTCGGTCTGGAAGGTCAAACTGTCGAGGCCAGGCCGATAGTGCGCCAGCGGATGCTGCCGATCCTGATTGTAGAAGTACTCGGCATCCGCGTAACGCGCACGGATCACGTCCTCGCTACCCTGCCTGACCAGATCCAGGTGCTCGCGCCCGCCGTTGCGGATCGTGACGAAGTGCGCCATGATTCTTCCCTGGTCATCCAGCACGGGAAAATACCGCTGGTGCTTCTTCATCACCGCGATCAAGACCTCCTGTGGAAGCGCAAGATACCGTCCCTCGAAGCGTCCCAAGATGGCCGTGGGCACCTCGACGAGATTCGCGACCTCCTCAAGCAGCTCAGGATCCTCGGGGATTTGGCCGCCCACCTCTGCCGCGACGTCAGTGGCCTGGCGCCGAATCTCCTCACGCCGGGAAGTCACATCGACAATCACACCGTAAGCCGCAAGCGTCGAACGATAGTCGCCAGCCGAAGCCAAAGCCACACGCGGCGACCCGGCAGGCCGCGGCCCCCGCGTCACGCGACCGCTCTCCACGCCCGCGTAGGCGCACGGAATCACGCGCTCGTCTATCAGCGCCGTCAGCCAGCGTATCGGTCGGCTGAAGGCGACGCCGGTCTCGTTCCAGCGCATGGCGCGCCGGAAATGAAGGTGAGCCACCCATTCAGGCAATGCCTCCGCGAGCACCTCAAGCGCCGGACGTCCCTCAATCCGTTGCTGCGCGACGACGTACTGACCGCCGTCCAGGTCACGAACCTCAAGAGCCTCGACGTCCACGCCTCGCGAGCGCGCAAAACCCTCAGCGGCCCGGGTTGGGTTACCGTCGCTATCGAAAGCGACCTGGGCGGGTGGCCCTTTGACGACTTGCTCCTCGTCGGACTGCCGAGCTGATAGAGCTTCGACAAAGACGACCAGCCGTCGCGGCGTCCCCCAGATGTGGAGCCCGCTGTACGCCAGCCGTAGATCCTCCAGCGCCTGGGGGACCAGCGCCTCCAACTGTCCCAAGGCGCCGCTCAGGTGCGTGGCCGGGAGCTCCTCGGTGCCGATCTCGAAGAGGAAGGGCACCCGTCCCTCGCGAGGCAGCGGAGCAGCCTCTTCGGTCCCGTCCCCCATCGGCAGATGGAGCAGAGTCCCCTGCTCCGCCGGAGCACGCTCGAGCCCCGGTCGATCCACCCACGGATAGCCTGCGCGGTCTCGCTGAGCCAGATAGGCCTCGGCGACGTCCCGAGCGAGGTCGCGCATGCGCTTGAAGAACGTCGCTCGTTCTGTTACGCCCACGGTCCCACGCGAATCCAGGAGGTTAAACGTGTGGGAGCAACGCAGAACATAGTCGAAGGCAGGCACAACGAGCCCGTGCTCGAGCGCAAGGCGGGCCTCGTCCTCAAACAGATCGTACATACGTCCCAACCGCTCGACGCCGGCGTTATCAAACTCATAGCGGCAGTAATCGATCTCTTGGTCGCGAAGTATCTCACCATAGGTGTGGTGATCGTCCCATAGAATATCCCAGACCGACCGCTTGCGCTGCAGATACATAACGATGCGCTCGAGCCCGTAGGTGATCTCGACCGACGGAATGTCCAGTGTGATACCGCCGGCCTGCTGAAAATACGTGAACTGCGTGATCTCCTGCCCATCAAGCCAGACTTCCCAGCCCAGCCCCCAGGCACCAATGACCGGGCTCTCCCAGTTGTCCTCGACAAAGCGCACATCGTGTTCCTCGCGACGGATACCCAAGGCCGCCAGGCTCTGCAGGTATCGTTCCTGGGGGTCGCCGGGATCGGGCTTGAGAATGACCTGCATCTGAGTATGCATCTGCATGCGGTTGGGGTTCTCAGCGTAGCGGCCATCGTCGGGACGGAAGGAGGGCTCCACATAGACCACGTTCCAGGGCTCCGGGCCGAGCACCCGCAGGAAGGTAGCCGGGTTCATCGTGCCGGCGCCCACCTTCTCACTATAAGGTTGCCAGATCAGAGCGCCCTGCTCTGCCCAATACTCCTGGAGGCGCAATATCGCTTCTTGGAATGTCAGCATCTTGGTATCCCCTGTCTCTCCTTCTGTCGTATCCACCTCGCTCGCAGGACATCGAGCCTGTCACATCTGCCAACCACAACGCGACCGGCTGAGCGCGCGGGCCCTAACGCTGCGGCTTGCCCCTCTCCATCAGTCTAAGCGTCGTCGGGCGATATTCCAGATGGTGTGCAATATAGTGCTCCATCACGCGTGCCAACTCCTGTGCCGTGGTCTCCGGAAAATCAAAAGACTTGAGCTCCTCGTAGTCGCGTCGCTGCAGTGCATGCAGCCAAGAAAGCGCACTGGGTGAGAGCGAGCGGACCCCAGGATCCTGCTGGAACGCAGAAAGACACTCGGGGCAAAGCGCTCCCCCCCGCTCCGGATCGATGCCATAGGCACGTTTGTCCGTTGGATGGGGTCTCAGGGGCGTCTCACACAGCCCTTCCCTGCGCTCGCCCACACACACATCCCACTGCGGCCGAAAGCCCGCAAGCACCAATAAACGCTGTTCGTACCATCGTACGAGCATCTCGAGCGCATCATCGCGCTCCAGCATCGTTAGGGTGTGATCCAGCAGCTCGAAGAGCCCGGCATTGGCCTCCCGCTCAAAGAACCGCACCACCAGTTCGGCAATGTAGCGTGCGTAGGTGCCCCGCCCAAAGTCGTCCTGGAGGCCCGGACGAAGGGTCGTCGCCTCTGCTTGACTGATGATATCCCATGAGTTCTGCACCCGCGAAAGAAGCAGCTTGGTGCGGGCGAACAGCTCCAGGTGGCCGCTCTTGCGCGACCGTAGCTTGCGACTCCCCTTGGCCAGAAAGTCCATCCGGCCCTCTGGAGTCAGACAGATGATCACCTGATCGGCCTCGCCGTAATCGCGCCGCCCCAGGATGATGCTCTCGACCTGATAAAGCCTAGCCCGCCCAGCCACGCCGTTCCCTCTCTATAGATCTCAGAGCTGCGCGCCGCACCCTGACGCCCTACAGGCCGGGCGCGTCAAAGGCGCGGCGACCGGCGCGGGAGAGCGCGGTTCCCAGGGCAACAACCGACGCCGGGTCGGACCAAGTCGTCAGACAGCGGCGCTCGCCATCCTCGAAGATCACCCACAGACGCGAAAGCTGGTAAATCTCGGACGGTGTATCCTCGAAGGTCTGTGTCTCGCCCTCGAACCTTGCGACCTCCCCCAGATCCGCTGTGATCACCGGACGCGCCCCGCGAAGCAACCATGTCTTGAATCGCTGTAGATCCCCGCCTTCGGGCAGACGCTCGAGAGATCCTCGATCGACCAGCGGCGTCGTAATGGCCAACAGAACACCCACCAGAATGACCAGACCAGCGACCGCGCCCACCGCCAGCCACCGGTGTGGACTGGGGCTTGGCGCCACCAGCAGGGCAAAGAACAGCGCGCCGGCTGCTAGACCTCCCTCTATCCATAGCAGTGGTGAGCGGGTCTCCCAATCTACGCGATTGTGGCTCTCGTCGATGATGGCTATCCGCACAGCAGAATCTCGCATCCCTTCACACTTTACACACCGGACTGCCCACGGCGCGCCCAAATTCAAAGCTCTAGTATACCGCACCTTACTTGTACAGCAATCCAGTATGCGTATAATGAGAGTGTGAATGCCAACAACCTAGAACGACCGAATATCGCCCAGTGGGGATGCCTCGTCATGCTGCTGGGAGCCATAGCTCTGACGATCGTGGGCGCCGTGTGGCTGTTCACCAAGCCGACGGCAGACCCTGACGGGCCACGTCCGACCGCCATCGTCTGGACTACGACACCTACAGTGGCGTCCACATCAGCGGCCACGCCAACCCCCGCGCCCATAGCATCGGGTGACGTCGGGATAGGTGTGCGGGTACAGGTCAATGGCACAGGCGGTGCGGGGTTGAGTATCCGAAGCGATGCTGGTACCAATTCTGAGCGTTTGGCTGTTGCCGAGGAAGGCGAGGTGCTTCTGGTCGTGGGTGGACCAGAAGACGCCGACGGCTACACTTGGTGGCTCGTACGTGATGAGCTTGACGCGCAGCGCGAGGGATGGGTCGCAGAGGATTTCCTCAGCCCGACGGATGGATCTCCCGATGGCAAAGAGGTCACTGGCCTCGGCCCGCCAGCGGGCCGAGCGGCTGCGAGACGAGATCACCTTCCACAACTACCGCTACCATGTGCTGGACCGCCCGCTCATCAGTGACGGTCAGTTTGACGCACTGATGGATGAGCTCCGTGAGATCGAAACGCAGTACCCTGAGCTCATCACGCCAGACTCGCCGTCACAACGTGTGGGGGGACCGCCGTCGGAGGGCTTTCAGAAGGTGGCGCACCCGGCGCCAATCCTCAGCCTCGACAAGGCAACGAGCCGCGAGGAGCTCCGTGCGTGGTACGAACGCATCGAGAAGCTCCTTCCGGAGGACGCCCTGCCACTGACGTATGTTGTGGAGCCAAAGCTCGACGGGCTCACCGTCGTCCTTCACTATCGCGATGGTCGGTTCACCCTGGGGGCTACGCGAGGCGACGGTCAGGTCGGCGAGGATGTAACCAGCAACCTACGAACGTTGCCGACGCTCCCCCTGCGCATCCCGATTGAGCCTGATGGCCCCACCGCCCCGCCCTATCTTGTGGTGCGCGGTGAGGTGCTTATGCACCTTGATGAGTTTGCGGCGCTCAATGAGCGTCTCGCTGAAGAAGGCGAACCGGCCTTCGCCAACCCGCGAAACGCCGCGGCTGGCTCCCTGCGGCAGCTGGACCCCCGCGTCACGGCGAAAAGGCCACTGCGTCTCTATGCCTACAGCGTCGTGGCAATGGACGGCGCCTCACCCAAGACTCAGGAGACAACCCTTACCTATCTGCGGGCCTTGGGCTTTCCAGTGCCGGACGGGATCGAGCGTTTCGAGAGCTTGGATGATGTCGCCGATCACTGCGAGGCGATGGTGGAATGTCGTGACGCTCTGCCTTATGAGGTCGATGGCCTGGTGATCAAGATCGACGACCTGATGACGCAGGATGCCCTCGGTTCAATCGGCGGTCGCCCTCGCGGCGCGATAGCGTACAAGTTCCCGGCTCAGGAAGCAGTGACTACCCTCGAGGACATCGAGTTCACTGTGGGACGTACCGGCGTAATCACGCCCGCCGCTCTGCTCGCGCCGGTCTCGATCGCCGGCGTGACCGTGAGTCGCGCCTCCCTGCACAATTTCGACGCGGTCGCAGAGCGTGACATTCGGGTAGGCGACCGCGTGCTCGTCAAACGCGCCGGCGACGTCATCCCCTATGTGTCGGGGCCCATTGTCGACGCTAGGACGGGTGACGAGCGCCCCATCTCCCCTCCCACCCACTGCCCGTCGTGTGGGGAGCCGGTGGTGCATCCAGAGGGCGAGATTGCCTACTACTGCATCAACGCCGTATGCCCCGCGCAGCTTGTCCAGAAGCTGACCTATTTCGTCGCAGTGATGGACATTGACGGCATCGGCGAGCGCACTGCAGCTCAGCTCGTCGAGCAAGGGTTGGTCCACGATCCGTCAGACCTCTACACGTTGACCAAGGTCGATCTCCTCGAGCTTGAAGGATTCGCCGATAAGAAAGCTGAGAATATCCTGCAGGCCATCGCCGCCTCCAAAGATGCACCCCTCGACCGCCTATTGGCGGCGCTGGGCATCCGCGGCGTCGGCGGCACCATCGCAACGCTGCTCATCGGCGAGTTCCCTTCATTGGAAGCGCTCGCAACGGCTAGTAGCGACGAGATTGCGGCGGTCGAGGGCCTGGGCCCCATCACGGCGCAGAGCATCGTCGACTGGTTTGCCCGCCCCCAGCACCGCGAGATGGTGCGCAGGCTTCAGGAAGCCGGTCTCTCGCTCGAGCGCGCCGAGCCGGCGCAGGCCGGTGCGCGGCCCCAGCCGTTTGCCGGCCTGACGTTCGTGGTCACTGGAACGCTCTCCCAGCCTCGCGGCGAGATCCAGGACTGGATCGAATCTTTAGGAGGCAAGGTCACCGGCTCCGTCAGCACAAAGACAGACTACCTTGTCATTGGCGAGAATCCGGGCGGAACCAAGTACAGAAGAGCCCAAGAGCTCGGCACCCCAATGCTGCGCGAGGACGCGCTACACGCTCTTGCAGCTACAGAACGCTGAGAGCCTCCCACGAGCCATCATCCCCACGCCACAGCACGTGGACGTGAACCGCAGAAGTCTTGGCCACCTCATCGCACCGTCAAGTCTGCTCCTGGCCCTCGCGATACGCCTCATCGGGATCATCGACGTCCCGCCAGGATTCAGCGGTGACGAGGCCATCAACGGGTCCGGCGCGCTCAAGGTCCTGAGGGGGCACACCCCCACCTTCTTCACGGACAACTATGGGCGTGAGGCCGGTCTTCTGTGCTCTATGGCGCTGACGATCAAGGTGCTCGGCGCGAATGTCCTCGCCACCCGCCCGTCGGCGATCGCCTGCGGTGTAGCCGGCGTTCTCTTCACCCATGTGCTTGCGCACCGCCTCTGGCATGACCGCGTCGCCATCCTAAGCGCCGCCCTGTCCCACCCGTACTCCAGACACTTTGAAACTATCAGGAACCAACTATCATGGCCTAGGTTACCTGCTCGTGATTGACTTGCGGGAGCCGCGATCGGGGCAGAGGAGGCTACGGTGTGCGGCGCCATCCAGACAGCGAGCGTCATGAGCCAGCGCCTGATCACAAGGAGGATGTATGAACGTTCTGGAAAGCGCGATGTCTATGGATTCGCCAGTCCAGGAGCACCCCGTCCTGCTGGCGAACGAACTGCAGTGGCTTGAGGGTAGACTGGAGACGCTCGGAAATCCCCATCACTTCCTGAATCAAGAGGATTTGGCCTCCTTTGCCGTTCACGATGCACAGGTGGCGCCCTGGGCCGTTACCGGGCTTCCCGTGAGTCGTCCATCTCAGATCATCGTTGCGCGTGCCTCAGTCCAGTTTTTGCTTCTATCAGGGGAGAGCGCAAGGGAGACTTACCGAGAACCTCCACATACTGAAACGCTTATCTTCTATACACCGCTCGCCGTGATTCACGGTGAGGCGCCCTTCCTGAGCGAAGCCCGGCTCCACAACTTCATGGAGTTCTGGAAAGGCCTCTTCGTCCCGATCGCCGACGCGCGGATCCACTATCTGATGTCCACCGCTGCCGAAACCCCGGCGCGGGCTTCGTTGCTCTATCTAAACCGCACCACCATACAGAGCTATGTGCAGGCATAGCTTGTGCAGGCATAGTATATGCAGGCATAGCACGGGCGAGCTGCAGACTCGGTGCCTTGGCGTCGCCGCCGCTACACAGGTGCCCATAGTTCGGCGAACGCCTTCGCGAAGCACCGTCTGTCGTGTAAACCCAGCTCAGATTAGGACTGAGGAGGTAGTATGAACGGTACTGTCCGCATTGGTGTGATCGGCGGCTCAGGATTATACAACATGACAGGACTGACTTCAGTTCAGGAGGTCGACGTATCGACGCCATTTGGGGCGCCGAGCGATAGAGTCATCATCGGCGAGATCGACGACATCGCCGTTGCTTTTCTCCCCCGCCACGGGCGCGGGCACATCCTAATGCCCAGCGAGGTGCCGTACAAGGCCAACATCTTCGCGCTCAAGCAACTCGGTGTGCGACAGGTCATCAGTGTGTCAGCCTGCGGGTCGCTGCGTGAGCACCTGAGGCCCGGCGACATCGTCGTGCCCGATCAGGTTTTTGACTTCACGAAGCACCGCTCAAACACGTTCTTCGGCGAGGGTCTTGTGGCCCATATCTCCGTGGCTGATCCATACTGCCCCGAGCTCTCAGCGCTCGTTGCTGACGCAGTCGACGAGCTGGGCGGTACTGTCCATCGCGGCGGCACATTCATCACCATCGAGGGCCCCCGTTTCAGCACGAAGGGTGAGAGCAACGCCTTCCGCTCGTGGGGTATGGACATCATCGGTATGACGGCGAGCCCGGAGGTCTTCCTTGCTCGCGAAGCTGGCATGTGCTATGCAACCATGGCGCACATCACAGACTACGACGTGTGGCATGAAGCGGAGGAGTCGGTGACAGTTGAGATGGTCATCCGCCAACTCAACGAAAACACAACGCTTGCTCAGGAAACGATCCGGCTTCTGGTGCCGCGGATGGCAGAGGCAGAGGCCACGTGTGACTGCGGGGACGCGCTGGCGAACGCGTTGATCACCGACCCGCAGCGTGTCCCGGCAGCGACGCAGGAGAAACTGTCGCTGCTCACACAGCCGTATCTCGAAAGCCCGGAGACCCCCGCTGAGCGGTAGGCGCCGGCTCTTATCTTAGGCAGCAAGGACATCACATAGCCCATGAGTACGCGACCGGCCAAACCACTGAGACGCTCAATAGCCCTCTCCGAGCGGACAATTGGCATCCTGCTCGCGATGGGAGCCCTTTGCTTTGTCGTGGGCGGTGGTGTTCTCCTCTCTTACGCACCCTATCCCGCCACCCTAACACCCTGGCATCTCCTGGCAGTCGTCGGAGGATGGGTGCTCGCTTGGACGAGTACCTATGCAGTCCTGCGGTCCCGCCTGGCCCAGGTTGATATCTTGCTTCCTGCCCTGGTCGCCCTGCTTACCGGCTGGGGCCTGCTTCTCCAGGCCCGCCTCGCCCCCGCGATGGTGCTGAGACAGGTGCTCTGGTTGATTCTGGGATGCGCCGTGTTCTGCGCCGCCGCCCTGACGTCCAGCCTCACGCGGCTGTTGCGAAGATACCGGTACTCGCTGTTGACCGCGGGATTGCTGCTTCTAGGCGCGACGCTGCTTCTCGGCGTCAATCCCTCGGGATACGGACAGCGTCTTTGGCTCGGAGCCTTTGGCATCTATGTTCAGCCCTCCGAGCCTCTTAAGCTCCTCCTGGTCATCTACCTGGCCACCTACCTTGCGGAGAAACGGGACCTCCCAAAGGTAAAGGCCGCAGGCCAGCCTATGTGGTTGGTCGTCCTTGGGCCGATGGCCGCCATGGTTGGGGTCGCCCTCTTGCTCCTTGGTTGGCAGCGAGATCTTGGCGCAGCACTCCTCTTCTACTTGACCTCTGTCAGCATGATGTATCTAGCGTGGGGCAACGCCGGGTATGTGCTCCTCAGTCTCGTCCTGTTCGCGCCGGTGGGCGTCGCTGGCTATCTGCTCTCCGACCGTGTCGCGCTGCGGGTCAGCATCTGGCTGAATCCTTGGGCGCCCGAACAAATGGACCGGGCCTTCCAGATCCTGCAGTCACTCTTTGCCTTCAGCGCGGGCGGTCTGGTCGGCCAGGGCTTGGGACATGGCTTGCCCGGTCTTATCCCTGCGGTGCACACCGACTTCGTCTACGCGGCGCTGGTAGAGGAGTTCGGGCTTGCCGGCGCTATCGGCTTCCTCTTGCTGATGGCCGCCCTGATCTTTCGCGGGATCCGGCTAGCGCAAAGATCCGACTCCGCCTTCGAGAGCCTGCTCGCCGGCGGCATCGCAGCGCTGCTCGGTATTCAGACCTGGGTCATCGCCGGAGGCAATGCGAAGCTGATCCCCATCACCGGCGTGACGCTGCCCTTCTTGAGCTATGGGGGCTCGTCGCTTGTCACCGTGATGGCAGCGACGGGGCTTCTCACCAATCTCTCAACGCCTCACCGCGCCCCGCTGATCCTCTCGCTGACCGAGGACGCTGTCCCGCCCATTCGACGGACGGCAGCCCAACTCGGGCAGGGTCTCCTGGTGCTCCTCGCCAGCGTCGCCGTGATCAGCGGTCTATGGAGCGTCGTGCGAGCACCGGAGCTCCGAACCTATCCGACCAATCCCCGCTTCATCCTTTCAGAGGACCGGATCCGAAGAGGTCGGATCCTCGACCGCAACGGCGAGGTGTTGGCCGGCATCGAGGTCGATGAGCTAGGCTACGTCACCCGGACCTATCCCGTGCCCGAGGCAGCCCCGGTGATTGGATTCTCGACCTTTGCATACGGCAGCGAAGGCATCGAGGCGGCGTGCGACGCGCGACTCCGCGGTGAGGTGGGGCGGTCTGCGTGGAACGAGGTAGAGGATGGACTCCTGCACCTAGATCCGGTTGGCCGCGACGTTCGACTCACCATCGATAGCCGGTTGCAGATCTTCGCGCAGCGTGAGCTTCAAGGGCAAGTGGGGGCTGCCGTGCTGATCGATGCGCGCACCGGTGACATACTGCTCCTAGCCTCCAGCCCGATATATGATTCCGCGTCGGTAGCTGAGGAATGGGAGGTGCTGCGCGAGCAAGCGAACTCGCCGTTCTTGAATCGAGCCACGCAAGGCCTCGCCCAGCCCGGCACGATCCTTCAGCCCTTCATCTTAGCCTCCGCGCTCCAGGCTCGTCCAGAGGTCACGCCGGCCACGCCCATCACAAGACCGGTCTCCTTCAATGGGATGTCAGTCCTCTGCAGGAGTCTCCCGTCCAATGCGGCGTCGGAGAACGGATGGTCACGGTCCCTGGCGGCGGCCTGTCCGTATCCGTTCGTCGTCCTTGCTCGGGATATGGGCGATGACGACCTGACCGACGAGTTGGAGAAATGGGGGCTTCTCGACGCCCCAAACATCGTACTCCCTACCGTCGCCAGTGATGTCGCTTCCCAGGATCTCCCGCTCGATGCAGAGACAGAGGCGCTTGGACAAGGTGAGCTCTTGGTGACACCCTTGCAGATGGTGCTTGCCACAGCCACGTTGGGTAACAACGGTGTACCGCCCACCCCAAAGCTCCTGACCGATCCTTTGGACGGCTGCGCCTCTCCAACTACCCAGACCTCGAGCCAGATTCTTGACCAGGAGGTCGCCGACCTGGTTCGAGATCAGCTGCCACCCTATGGTGACGGAATCGGCCACCTTGGCACCTCGGTAGCGGGCGTCGAGCGGCAACAAGCCTGGTTTGTGGGACTCAACTCAGCGACTGTGCCTCGTTACGCCGTCGCAGTGTTCATCGATCAGCCCGCAGCGCCGGGGATCGCAGCCGAGATCGGGCAAAGGCTTCTCACCGAGGTGGTGGGTCCTCAATAAGCCCTGGCGAGGACCTCCGTAGCCATCATCCTTCAGATCACATCAGCTCATGGTTATTTTCTAACTCTGCGTGCGTTTTTGGTTTGACAAACTGCGAGTATCCCCTATTATATGAAGAGGGTGCTCTGACGATCTTTGTGGGATTCTAGTCGGATTCTGACGAGAGTAAACGGCATCCTCCGTGCATACTGACATGGCAACGGCGCCGTCCTGTATGGCGACTCCATCCAAACTGTCTTTTTCTTGAGGAGCACGAGATGAGCGAAACCATTTTACTTATTGAGGATGATGAAGCATTGGCCCAGTTGGTTCAGCTGTTGCTGGAGCGTGCAGGGTACGCAGTGCAAGTGGCCAACAATGGCGAAGCTGGCCTCAAACTAGCACGTGAGGAACCGCCCAATCTGGTCTTGCTGGACATCCTGATGCCTGACATGGATGGTTGGCATGTCTACGAAGCACTGAGGCGCATTACCGATGCCCCGGTGCTCTTCCTGACAGCCCTCGGCGACGAGCACAACATCACCTACGGGCTCGGGCTGGGCGCCGACGATTACATCGTCAAGCCCTTTGGCTACAAAGAGCTCGTCACTCGTGTCAAGGCCGCGCTCTCCAGAGCACGACGCGCACGCGGCGAGCAAACTGTCTTTGAAACCGGGAACCTGGAAGTGAATCTCGACACGCACGAAGTCAAGATCGACGAGCGCGAGGTGAGTCTGACCCCCACAGAGTTCCAACTTCTATCGGCGCTTGTGCAGGACGCCGGAAGAACGGTCAGCCACGACACGTTGCTGCGCCGGGTGTGGGGTCCCGAATACTCCAATCGCCGCGACTATCTAAAACTCTATATCTGGTATCTGCGCCAGAAGATCGAGGAGGACCCGCGGAATCCCGTTCGTATCCTCAGCGAGCGGGGTCAGGGCTATCGTCTGGTGGTGGAACCGGAGGAAACTGAGGCGTGAGAGGTGCACTCACTCCCTCGCTCATCTGAGCTTCTCCAACAGCCCGGGGCATGGCGTTTCGACATCCGATCCGCCCTGATCGGGGCAATCATCGCCTGGATCATGGCGGCGGTGCTGTTCAGCCAACGCCGGGCAATCAAGCAGCTTGCCGCGAGCCTGTGGGCTCCTGTCGCGGCGTGGCGACAGCGCGCCCGCGCCAGCCAGACGGAGAAATACATCCGCACCCTAAGGGAGCAGCTCAAGCGTCTCCTGCTCTTCAGGCCGCGCGATCCTGAGGTAGTCTATCTACCCCCAACGTTTCTCGCGCCAGCCCCGCTCCCCTCGACCGTCGCGGAAGCGGCGCAGTCGCCTCGTATTGTGACCGTATCTTATGACAGCCTCCTGGAGGGTCACAACAAGCTCGTCCTGACCGGATATCAAGGATCTGGCCGCACCGCCACCTTGTTGATGACCGCATGGCAGTCCTCGCCACAGGATATGGCTGATGGTGAGGGGCCTTTGCATAGATTTCCAGTGTGGATCGATCTCGAAGCCCTCTCTCGCGTGGACGCGACCAGAGACGCCTCAGCTGCAGAGCATTTAGTGGATCTCGCTGCGGCCTTTATGCCCGATGTGCTGCCGAAGTGGTTGCTCCAGCGCCTCCACCGGGATCCCTGTCTGCTCCTGCTTGACAACTGGGATCAGCTCGCGCCCGATCAGCGGGCCCTCGTGACTCGGTGGGTCCGGGAAGCAGCCCCGGCCTTTCCTGACGCCTTCTGGATGGTTGCCAGCAGTCCCGAAGGCTACGGTGACCTCGTGGAGGTGGGATTCGTGCCCGTCGAGATGCTGCCCTCCACCACCCCGTCGAACGCGACGCGCGTTTTTGAGGGTTGGCAGTCTCTTGTCGACGACGGGTCGGTGCCCTTGGACGAGGAGGTCGAGGAAGCTCTCGCTTCCTCTATTGACGCTGGGGGTCCACCCTGGGAGCTGCATCTCCGGACACGACTGTACCTGAGGACACAGGAGCTGCCAGAGCGCCCGGTTGCCGTGATCGAGAGCTACGTCCGTGAGAGCTTCGCCGCCGTCGAGTTCGGCAAGAACCAAGAACCTCTTCGAGAGGACGCTGAAGACGCCACAAGGCAGGCTCTGACCACCCTCGGTGCGCTTGAGCGTTTCGAGGGCCGTCCGGCCCAAGGATCTGAATGGCGCAAGATCATCCAGGACGCTTTGCCCGCGGAGCACGACCAACGCCGACGGCTTGAGGGAGCTGTCCAACGGTTGCTTTCTGAGTCCCATCTCCTCGATGAGACGGCTCACCGTTGGCAATTCGCCCACGCTGTCTGGCGGGACTATTTCGCCGCCGCCCATCTGGCGCAGGAAGAGCAGGGGCAAGAGGTCGCTCAGGCACACCTCAATGACCCCACGTGGTCGATCTTGTTGGAGCTATTTGCTGGTCTGAGCAATGTCGAGGAGATGGCCCAGGCTCTTCTGAACCAGGCCAGCGCCTATCGAGACTACGGATCGCTTCTACGAGCCGCTCGGTGGGCTGTTGTCGCCGATCCCGAACAGCCCTGGCGCAAAGTGGTCGCCAAAGCTCTGGCCCAAACGTTCCTCGTCCCCGATCTCGAAGACAACGTGCGTTTGAGCATCGGTCACGCCCTGGGACTGGTAGCAGGCGACGGGGCCCGCGCCTTCTTCCTGCGAACGTTGCGCCGCGCTTCAACAACCGTTCAAGCTGCGGCCCTGCGCGGCCTCGGTTGGTTGCAGTCGCCTCAGGATATGTCCATCCTCGCTGCTGTCCTGCGAGATTCAGAACCCGATCTCCAGGCGAGCGCGATCAGAGCGCTTCGAGATCTTGGCACACCCGGTGCTTTTGCATACCTGCGTGAACGCCTTTCCACGCTGGATGAGAGGTTGATGGTGACCGCCACCGAAGCGTTGGCTTCATCACCGGATGGCTGGCCGGCGCTTGAGGAAGCCCTTGGTCACCCAGATCTGCTCGTGCGCCGCGCTGCTGCCCTGGCGCTGGGACAGTTGGGGAAGGACTGGAGTCGCGAGCTGCTGCTCGAGGTGGCCCGCGAGGACCCTGAGTGGCTGGTACGGTCGGCAGCGGACGCTGCCCTGCAGGCACAAGAGGAAGCGGCGGCGCAACACACGAAGGTGTCGCCCCCGCCTGACGTCGCGGAGATGGACTGGCTGATCGCTTGGGCAGCGCGGCAGGGCACAGGGGTCGGAGTGGGTGAAGCCGCCACCGAGGCGCTGATCCGCGCCGCACAGGAAGGCAATCCGGACGCCAAGGCCTTGAGCGCGCTCACCCTCGCGCAGATCGGACGCGAGGACAGCATACGCATCTTGGAACCCCTTCTCGATAGCCGGGATCACCACGTTCTGCAGGCTGCAGATTGGGCGATCCGGCGGATCAGAGAGCGCTACCGTATCTATCGAGGCGAATGAGGTCAGCCAGCCATCGGCGCTGAAGAGGACCTTACTCCACTTGTGAGGAGCCAAGTCACGCCCCCGACGCACCTAAGCGGCATCAGGAGACCACGGGACCTCGCATCCATCCTCTAGCAGCAGTTCCCGCGCCAGAGAGAGATAGGCGACAGCCCCATGGGATCTTGGCGCGTAAACCACGCCAGGTTCTCCATAGCTTGGCGCCTCGCTCAGACGCACGTTCCGCGGGATGATCGTGGCAAAGACGCGTCCGGGGAAATAGCGGCGCACCTCATCTACCACCTCGTGGGCGAGGGTCGTGCGACGATCGTACATCGTCATCACCACGCCGCGCAGCCCCAATCGAGGGTTGAGCCCTCGCTGCACCAGCGAGATTGTATGCATCAGTTGGGTCAGGCCCTCCAATGCTAGGTACTCGCACTGAACCGGCACGATCACCCCCTCGGCGGCGACGAGTGCGTTGACCGTGAGCAATCCAAGGCTCGGCGGGGCATCGACCAGGACGTAGTCATAGCCATCGAGGGACACGAGCGCGGTTGCGAGACGCTCGACCCTCACGCGCGCCGGCTCACCGTGCAGCTCAACGACCGCGCCGGCAAGCTCCGGCGTACTGGGGAGCAGATTCAGCTTCTCATAGCCTGTCTCATGTACCGCCTCGCCGGCAGGTAGGGCGCCCAGTAGAACATCGTAGATTGACTTCGTCAGTGAGCGACCGTCGAGGCCGAGGCTTGTGGTGGCATTGCACTGGGGATCGATGTCGATCACCAGGACACGATACCCCCAACCCGCGATCGCGGAGGCTAGGTTGACAACCGTTGTTGTCTTCCCCACCCCACCCTTCTGATTTGCAAATGCATAGCAGACGGTCATAGCCTTCTCAATCGCGGGTTGGTAGTAGGCTACAGCAAGCAGTGATATCATCGCCACCCGGCACACCGTCCGGGCCGTGCCGGGTCACGGATCTCGACGCTAGACAGGCGGCATAGGGTGCGGCCCTCTCCGGCTGCACGCCCGATGCCACTATGTTGAAGAACACCGCCGCGAAGATGTCCCCAGCACCCGTCGGATCGACCTCCGTCACCTGCATCGCCGAGAAGGGCAAGGGCTTGCCACTCAGAAAGAGGACGCCCCCTAATGGGCCCATCGTCACCACCAGCAGACGCGTCGCCGATGCATAGCGCCTCACCGTCTCCCAGTCTCCCTCGACGTCGTCGAGGCTAAAGATCACCGCCGACGCCCGGGCTAGCAGTTTTGCCGCGCCCTCCTCCCAGGAATGCCGCTGAATCCGTCCATGCCCAGCACTCGATCGCATCCAGCCCTGGGGCGTGACGCCGATAAACGCCGTCCGTGGAAAACCGTCGATCAGATCGGGATCGCATTCGTTGATGACCGGCCCGAGGTGCACGATGGGCGACCGGCGCCAGATCCCAGGAATCGCGTCACGTGTCAATGGATCGGCGAGGCTGTAGAGCACCTGCCGTCGGTGACCGTTGTCATATAGATTCCGAAAGGTTGTGGTTGCGGTGGATCGGCGGTTCTCCACCTTAATGCCGTTGAAGGACGAGAAGTCGAAGTCATCTCCCGCGCTCGTCAGTATGCCCGCCCTGCGGCATAGCGCCGCAGCTGTGAGCGCAGCATAGGACACCGTCCCTCCGACAACAAGAGACGCATCGGGCTGCACATCATAGGTCACATGACCGATGGCCAGGTAATCGACAGGGTCTGACACGTGAAACTGCCCCCTAGCAACTGGCGAACAGGAAAGAGATCCTGGTGGACTCCCTCATGCGAGTCTTAAGCCGGATCCACGCCAGACTAGGCCTGTCGAGGTCCGGGACTTCCCGGGAAGTTGCTAACCAGACTTGCGATCGGCTCCAGCTGACCCTGTTGGGATGATCGTCACGGCTCGATCGCGCCCCTTCCCCACACTCTCGGTGGTGACGCGATCATCGCTTCGCAGGGTGATATGGACAATCCGGCGCTCGTGAGCCGGCATCGCCCGAAGACGGACAGTGCGTCCGATCTCCACCGCACGTTCTGCGTTGCTCTCCGCTAACGATTCCAGACTGCGGCGTTTGCGCTTGCGATAGCCGTCGGCATCCACAACCACGTTGTAATCACCATCCAGTTTGTGATAGATCAGGGACCGGAAGAGATACTGGACCGCGTGCAGGTTGCGAGCGCGCGGACCTACGAGGGAGTTTGCATCGCGTCCCTCCAAAGAGATCCACAGAGTGGGCCGATCTTCGTCGAGCCACTCGATCGAGACCTCAACGTCAAGATCCTGAAGTAGATTCCGCGCGATCTCCCTGGCGATGTCCGCCAACCGCTCGCGGTCCAGGCCATCTGCACGCTCTGGTACGCGCGGCGCCTTCTCGGCCTGCGACGCCGATCTCGGGGAAGGAGCGGTCTTTGCGGCCTCGGGGCGCTCGGTGTCGGAAGGCGTTGGCTGAGCGGTCTGTGGCCTTGGACGGGTCTGCTGCGTCGCCGGACCTTCCTCAGAGGACGTCGGCTTAGTCGCCTTGCTAGATGCTGGGCGCGCCTCTGGCTGCGTCGCAGATTCATCCGGCGCAGGCTCGATGGGCTTCGCTGGCACCGGCTCTGCTCTCTCCTCAACCGGCGAAGTGCGGGGGGTTGGAGCCCGCCGCCGTTGCATCGGGACGCGGGTGACCCGGACGCGCGCCTCCCGCGCACCAATCCCCAGGAAACCGCGACTGCCTTCATCCAGCACGTCGATCTCAACCTGATCACGTGTGGCTGTGAGGCGCGTTAAACCAAGAAGAATAGCCTCCTCTACGGAGGGTGCTGTAATCACAACCGAATCTTCAGACACCATTGTCTCAACCTCCTCAGCTTAGGTTCCTGTACAAACAGCTCGCCGAACCAAAGCACGATCCTCATCACCCAACGTCACAGAACCTAACCCTTGGAGACGGCCTGTTTGGATCTCCGCCGAGTCGTTCCTTTGACCTTGTCTTCCTCAGTTGGAGCGGTCGCATAGTGACGACGGAATAGGAAGTACTGTAGGATACCGACCAGGTTCGAGATCAGAAAATAAATGCCCAATCCAGAGGCATAGGTAGCAGCGAAGAAACCGGTCATCAGAGGCATCATGATGGTCATCTGCTTGCTCATCGCCTCAGACTGCGAGTCAGCCGCTGGTGGCGTCAACAGCTTTTGATAGTACCATGACGTAACGACCACAAGAACGGGCAGGATGTAGAACGGATCCGGCAGGGCGAGATCCAGCCACAGGAATTGACTCTTTAGGGGCACGAGCGTGCTCAGACTTGGGATCCAGCGGTAGATGTCGTCCGGCAGCGCCAGCAGCTGAAGGGGTGTGGAAGCCAGAATCCGGATGATGGCCTGGTATAGCCCGATCATCAACGGGAGCTGAATCAGCAGCGTAAGACATCCACCCAGGGGGTTAATGCCTACCTCCTGATAGAGTTTCATCTGCGCTTGAGCCAGCTTCTCCCGATCGTCTTTGTATTTCTTCTGAAGCTCGTCAAGCTTGGGTCTAAGCTCCTGCTGCCGCTTTGCGGTCTGTTGTTGCTTCAGCTGCAGCGGCGTCAGAGCCAGCCTCAAGAGCAGCGTGACCATCGCGACCGCCACGATCGTTTCACGACCGAGGAACTTATAGAGCAACAGCAACAGGTTAATAATAGGGCGAATCAGCACGGCATCGAACACGAGACACTCTCCTCCACAACTGACCTAGACGACGCGCGGCCTTGCTGCGCCGGCGATCCTGCTTAGCGCCACGCGAGTCGACCCGCGGCACACAGTCCCCATCGCAGGATTTGTATGGACCAGGGGATACAAGAACACGATAGCTCTACTCCGCACTCTCAGGCATCGACCACAGCAGCTGACCATCCGTCAAGCCGTAAGCCTGAACGCGCTCAGCCACCAGAATCGGCATTGCGTAGAGCTGTTCACCACCCACAACGAGATCACCCGGCAATCGCCCGGGATTCTCAAGGGGGGTACCCCAACTCTGGCGCACAGTGCCGGCAGACGTATCGATGGCGTGGACGCTGCCCTTCTCGTGTCCTGCGACAAAGAGAAGGCTCCCGTCCTGATTGAGCGTGGGCCGTCCACGCACCGTATCTTCGATCGAGACCGGCTCATCCCAAACGAGCGTCTGGCTCTCGACATCGAGCGCATAGACGTTGCCACCGACATCCGCGAAGTACAGAACGGTACCGTCCAAGATCGGCGTGGACCACAGCCAATCTTGTGCTTCAAAGGTCCAGATCACGTCTCCGTCCTCTGGAGCGACGCGATAGAGGGTTTGCGCAAAGTCGCCGATCCACAGATCCCCGTCCGCAACGACAGGTGTCGCTGCCAGGGATCCTTCGGTCTCCAGCCGCCACTGCTCAGCCCCCGTTTGGAGGTCCAGCGCATAGAGATGATGGTCCAGTGACGCGACATAGACTATGTCGTCGATGACAACCGGCGTGGCCCATACCCGGTCCTGCGTCGCAAACTGCCACGCTCGCGTCCCATCCTCCAGATCTACGGCGTACACACGCCCATCTCCGTTTCCGATGATGAAGAGGTCCCCCGCCACGACGCCTGTCCCCACGTACTGACCGGAAGCCTCTGCGAAACGCCATCGCACGTCGGGTCGCTCGGCAGGCGAAGCCCCCAGATCCAACGCGTACACGGTATGATCCGAGAAGCCCGCAACCAGCAATAGACCGTTGTCACCGTGGTTAGGAGCCAACACGGGTGTAGAATAGAAGGGCCCCTCGTCTCGATCATCCCCCGAAGGGAAGTCCCAATAGACCTTAGCGGTCTCCGCATCAAGCGCCTGGACCTGCTCCAGATTGGCCGCGTACAGCGTCCCATCCACGAAAATCAGGCCAGGCCAGCTCTCGTGGCGCTGCCCGCCACCACAACTCGCCAACAGAACCAGGGCCAACAGCGGCATAAGCAAGCGAAGCAGCTGGCGCAAGCCGCCAGGTACGTGAAGGCGGTTGATCATATGCCGCCATATTGCCATACGTCTCTTACCTCCGAATCAGTGACTGTGATGTGTGGCGCCGCACTCTGCGGCACCGGTGTGTCCAGCACACTCGTTAACCGAGACATCAAGCGGCGGGACAGGATCGTACCCGCCACGGTTAAATGGATTGCAGCGGACAACGCGCTTGAGCCCCAGCCAGGTCCCTCGCACAACCCCAAAACGCTCGACGGCCTCGTAACTATATTGCGAGCACGACGGCGTAAAGCGGCAAGATGGCGGGAAAAGCGGGGAGATGAAACGCTGATAGATACGGATAAGGCTCAATAGCAGATGCTTCACGTCAATCCAGCACTTCCGGCTCTATGATGCCCCGGCACGATTGACATCAGACCGCAACAAACCAGCACGGTCCAGCATCGAGCGCACCGCCGTGTCCGCCTGAGCCACGTTGGCGTCAACTAACGCACGTCGGGCAACTAACACGATGTCCCATCCACCCTCAATCCCATCATAAACGCGCCGTGCTGACTCCCGCAG
>CAZPJP010000026.1:0-36479 GCA_964586915.1 uncultured Anaerolineales bacterium | reverse complement strand
CCTACTGATTGGGGTGGTTTTGTCCTAGTCACGCTATTGGCCGTGCTGAGCTGCACCGGTATCGGGGCGTTGGTCGGGGTGGTGGCTGGAGATGCGCGCAGCGTCGTGCTCCTCTCGCAGTTGATCTTCCTCCCGTCGATGCTCCTAGGGGGGCTGATGATGCCGCTTAGCGTCCTGCCGGAATCGGTGCGCCCGATCTCGTTGCTGCTGCCCGCAGCGCATGCAATGCAAGCCTATCAAGGCTTGGCGTATGGCGCAGAGACGGTGGTGAATCCCTGGATCTCGATGTTAGTACTGGGGGTCAGCGGTGTCCTGGCGTTCGGCCTAGCGATCTATCTCTTCAACTGGGACAGCCAGAACAGCGCCCGTCGCGGCCACCCTCTGATGGCGATGCTGGCCCTGTTGCCCTACATCGCCGTCATGATCGCTCAGATTTAGGGGCGCGCCGCGGTGTGAGGGGCGATCCCGGGATCGCCCCCTCACGCCCATCGTTAACCGTCCCGAGACTTTGGCAATGATGAACTCGGTACGCGGCATCACCCTCAGGGATCTCGACGCTGGCATGGCCTACCGGCTGACGCTGTTGATCAGCTCAGAGGATATGGCGGTCGGCGCGCTTCTCCAGCGTTGGCGTATGCACGTCGAGTGGCCAGTGGTGGTGATGTCCCTGACCCCGGCACACAATACCCCGACCCACTTCAAGGCAGCGCTCGTGCGCTGCTTAGCGCCGTGGTCGGGTCTCAGTCCGCAGGAGACGCATGGTCTTTCGCTGGAGGAGACCGTCATCGAGCTGCTCAACGGGCTGACCGCCCTGTCAGAGACGCTCGCGTTCGTGCTGCAAGGCTATGACGCGATTGACACAGCCGATGTCCACGAGGCTGTCAGCATCATGCTTGACTACCTCCCACCGCAGGTACACGTGGTAATCACGGCTTCAGCGCCACCGCCGCTGGCGTGTGCGCCACGGCTGCGGGTTCGACGGCAGTTACTGGAGCTCGGCGGTTAGGCAGTGCTCGGACCTAATCTCGTCGATGAGAGCACCCAGTGCGCTGAAATCCTCAGCCACCTCAGGGTGGGCCTGAAGCCAGCCACGGGCGGCTTCGTGACCGTCACAGCGCGCACAGAGAAAGTCATCGAAGAGGCAAGCCTTCGCCATCTCGTCACAAGCGCTCAAGATTCTTCTCCTGGTTTCCAACTCGACGTGAGAAGAGTTGGTTGTTTCACCCGGACGGAGCCGTTACCAAGGAGGCATGTACCTGCTCCGCCGATGAGCTGTCAACTCAGCATAGACTCGACGATGGAACGCAGATTATTCAGCGCACGAAACTGAAGCACCTTGACAGCGCCTTCGGATTTGCCCAAGATCCTGGCTGTCTCCCTCACCGTAAGGTCAGCGCTGAAGCGCAGCGCGAGCACTTCACGCTGGGGTGTTGAGAGGCTTTGCAGGGCCGCCCGTAACGCTTCGTGTCGGAGGCTCTTGTTAAGGCGCGCCACAGGGTCACCCTGGTCGGAGGCGATCCGGTCCGCTATGAAGCGTTCAGAGGTCGACACCTCTGTGTGGCGGTCGCGATAGTAGTCGGCAACTCGATGACGCGCTACGGCAAAGAGCCACTGTCCGAGTGATCGGGGGCGACTGTGGCCGAAACGCAACGCGTCAAGAAACTGCACGAAGACGTCGCTGGTAAGATCCTCCGCGGTCGAGGGTTGACCGACCCGGCAGCGGATGTAATGATAGAGCCGGGCGTGGTAGAGATCGTGGATGGCCGTCAGGGCGAAAGGACTGTGTGCCATGGCCATCTCGAGGAGCAACTCGTCCTGAGTGTGGGGGAATTGCTCCTCGGTCTCCTGGTGACTGGTATTCTCAAAACCCCGCCAGCTGCACTTGAGTCGTTCGGCGCACTCACCTTCACACGTGCTCATGGCGCGGCGACCTCGTTCATAGATACAGCATCGACGCCCCAGGCCGTCAGTTCCTCGATCGCGGCGTCAACCAGCGCGTCGAGTTGCGCTGCGACAGGATCTGAGAGGTGCAAGCCCATGTCGAGCACCGCAGGCACGATCCCCAAGAGGACAAGCCGCTCCGGCAACGTGCCACGGAACCGGCACATAGCCAGGCTCTCCTGGAGGCCTACCTGGTGCATCGACATCCTCATCGCGACCGCGGCGGGGATTGCATCGTTCTCCAGTCGTGTCAAGGTGCCCGGCGGTTCGCCAGTCTGAACGGCATCCAGCAGCAGCACAGCGTCGGCGCTCTCAAGGTAGGGGAGCAGCTCAAGGCCCATCACGCCGCCGTCGAGCAGCGTGACATCATCGGGCCAATGGTAGCCAGCATCCAGGCGCTGGAGCGCTATGACGCCCACCCCTTCGTCTCGAAGCAGGATGTTCCCCAGGCCGAGCACCAGGATCTGCGACGCCTGAGCATAGTGTTGCATAGGCATAGATTACCAGAGTCGCGACCAGAGCCCATCAGTGCGAAGTGATGATATGGGCATTACGGCACGAGCTCCACCCTGGTGACCTCCTGGTGCTCTGTATCGATGATGTGCACCGCACAGGCCATACAGGGATCGAAGGAATGGATCGTGCGGATCACCTCCAGCGGCTGCGTTGGATCGGCCACCGGCGTCCCGATCAAAGCTTCCTCCCACACGCCGCGCTGGCCCGCTGCGTCGCGGGGCGAGCCGTTCCACGTGGAGGGCACCACGGCCTGGTAGTTCGCGATCTGGCCGTCTTGGATGTGGATCCAATGGCCCAGTGCTCCTCTTGGCGCTTCTGTCGTGCCCCAACCGCTGGCCTGCGCCGGCCACGTGGCCGGATCCCAGCGGACGCCATTGTGGATCTCCAGGTTCCCGCCGTTCATATTAGCCTCGAGCTCGTCGATCCATCTGGCCATGCGCTCCGCGATGAGCAACGTCTCGATGCCCCGAGCTGCCGTGCGACCCAGCGTTGAGAAGAGTGCCTCTGGACCCACGCTGAGCGTGTTGAGCACTGAGTTCACGAGCTGCTGCACCCGAGAGTGTCCGGCCGCGTAAGCGACAACCATCCGGGCCAGCGGGCCTACCTCCATCGGCTGGCCGTCGTACCGCGGGGCTTTGAGCCACGAGTATTTGTCCCCCGTGTCGAGGAAGTCGTAAGGAGGCTGTGGTCCCGTGAAATTGGGCTGCGTCTCGCCCTGCCACGGGTGCTTCCCGACGCTGTCCCCTCCGGCGTAACGATACCAGGAGTGCGTTACATACTCCTCAATCAGTTCATGGTCCAGCGGTGTGGGTGGCTTGCTGATGTCCTTGGACCAGACGATGCCACGCGGTAGCCAGAGATCAGCCGGATCCCCGCCGATGGTGTCCGGAAAGTCGCCGTAAGCCAGGAAGTTGCTTACACCCTCGCCGATGGCTGCCCAGTCTTTGTAGAAGGCAGCGACAGCCAGCAAATCGGGGATGTAGACTTTCTGGACGAACTCCAAGCCTTGCGCCGCCCAGTTGCGGAGTGCCGCGATTCGCTCGGGGTTGATGGCGGCATCGCTTGTCGGATCGACCGGCATGGCCATTCCCCCGACCAGGTAAGTCTGGGGGTGGGGGTTCTTGCCCCCCAGAAGGGCGTGGATCTTGATGTACTCCCGTTGCCAGTCCAGGGCTTCGAGGTAGTGGGCGACCGCCATCAGGTTGGCTTCGGCCGGCAGGCTATAGGCGGGATGGCCCCAATAGGCATTGGCGAAGAGGCCGAGTTGCCCGCTGTCGACGAGGGACTGCAGGCGCCGCTTGACACCGGCGAAGTACTCCGGCGAGGACCTGGACCAGTCTGAGATGGACTGGGCCAGATCACTTGTCGCAGCCGGATCCGCGTCCAACGCCTCGACGATGTCAACCCAGTCGAGCGCATGGAGGTGATAGAAGTGGATGACGTGGTCCTGCACAAACTGGGCGCCCTCGATCAGATTGCGCAGCAAGCGCGCGTTGTCCGGCACGCTGATGCCCAGCGCGTTCTCCACGGCGCGCACGGAGGCGATCGCGTGAACGGTGGTGCAGACACCGCAGATTCTCTGGGTGAAGACCCAGGCATCCCGCGGATCGCGTCCCTTCAGGATCATCTCCAGGCCGCGGAACATCGTGCTGGAGCTCCAGGCGTCGGTCACAACGCCGTCCTCGATCTGAACCTCGATGCGAAGATGGCCCTCGATGCGCGTAATCGGGTCGATGGCGATGCGCGTCGAGGTTGGCGATGGCGGCGTTGGGTTGGGCGTCGGTGCAGGCTGTGTCTGCGTTGCATTTCCCACTAAAGGCAGGTATATGTCAGGCATAGTACTCCTCTCCAACATTAAGGGTTAGGTATCCTGAAGGCCGGAAGCAGTGCACGGCTCTCAGGATGACGGTGCGATAAGCAGAGTCAGCGGCACTGGTCAGCAATGCAGTGCGTAGAGGCCGGGATCAGTCGTCGCCCTCTTTGCCGTAGAAGGGGGTCATCCGATCCCAGAACCCGGCGTTGGTGCATCCAACGCATCCGTGGCCCGCGCCGATGGGCCAGCCTGTGCCGTCGTTCCACTTGACGTCGTAGCAGTTGCTCTTCGTCTTGGGCCCGCGACAGCCCATCTTTTTGAGGCACCATCCTTTCATATGGCCCTCATCGCCCCAGGCGCGCACGTACAGGTCCTGTTCTTCGAAGATCTTTCGTTCGCAATGGTCGTGTATCTTGCGATCGTAGGCGAAGGTGGGGCGGCCTTGACCGTCGAGCGGCGGTAGTTCGCCCTCGGCTAAGATATGGACCAGCGTGGCTGCGATATTGAAGACGTTGGTAGGGCAGCCGGGCAGGTTGACCAGCCGGTCTGTCACGCCCGGCACCGCGCCGGCCACGCCGGTAGCGCCCGTAGGGTTAGGCGCTGCCGCAGCCAGGCCACCGTCAAAGGCGCACGAGCCCGCAGCGATCACATAGCGTGCCTCCGCCGCGACCTCCTCCAGGATGCTGAGGGCGGTGCGGCCCCGGATGGTGCAGTAGACGCCGCCGTCAGCCATGGGGATCGAGCCCTCAACAACCGCGATGTACTGCCCCGGGTTGGTCTGGATCGTCTCGCTGAGCGAGAGCTCCGTGCCGCTCCCCGCTGGGGACATCAGAGTCTCGTGATAGTCAAGGGAGATCCGGTCCAGAAGGAACTCATCAATCGTAGGTTGGGACGCACGGAGGAATGACTCGGTGTCCCCCGTACAATCCTGGAACTCCAGCCATACGACTGGAGGCCGGGGAGCGGCCGCTAAGGCTCTGGCAACGCGAGCAATCCCGTTGCCCGGCAGTGCCAGGGTTGCAGCCATCAGGCCACAGAACTTGAGGAAGTCCCGGCGGCCAATTCCGCGCTGTTCCAGACGCTCCGTGAAATCGACGGTGTTCGTCAGCATGTTAAGCACCTCCAACACTAGTTAAGGGGAGCTCAAAGATCGTGTGTCACATTAGTTAGCTTCGACCCTCCCACTAATCATGTCGTGGAATGCGGCGAAAAGTTACGCTGACTTTACCGTTCTCTAACAAAATGGCCCGATTGGCACCTGGAAACTACACCTCTCACGATCAGCAGCGGATAAACGAGCTAGCTGTTGACATATCTGTGACTTTGTCTATACTGTTTATTGAAAATGTCTTTCACTAAGAATCTATGACAGACTGGAAGAGGACGCTGGCGGATGCTGGACACCGCATTACCGAGCCAAGACGGGCGGTGATGGCTGTGCTTGCCGAATGTGACGTGCCCCTGTCGGCGCAGGACATCCTAGAGCGGGCGCAGTGCCTCCATTCGGGGCTGGGGTTGGTGACCGTCTATCGGACGCTGGAGTTGTTTGAGGAATTGGGTCTCGCGCGACGTGTGCATCTTCATGCGGGTTGTCACGTCTATGTTGTGAGCACGCCGGGCCACCGGCATATGTTGCTTTGCGAGCGGTGCGGACGAGCGTTGGAGTTTCGCGGGCAGGACGATCTGGATGCCCTCGTGGCCCGCTTGGAGGCCCGCACCGGATATCGTGTTCACGCACATCTGCTGCAGCTCCTGGGCACGTGTCCCGAGTGTCGTTCAGCAGCTGCCGAGGACTGAGCAGGGTGACGCGGGCTAAAGCCCTCATAAGAGTCGGGCTAGTTTCGGAGGTTGATTGGATGCAGCGTTTTCGGTTTGGTGCGGTTTTTGTGACAATGTTACTGACACTGGTGGCGTGCACGCCGGCGGCCAACGGAGATGTGGCGCGCGTAGGTGCCCTGCCGACCCTGACGCCTGCGACATTGGGGGAGGGCGAGAGGTTACAGGTCGTGGCGACAACCAGTGTCGTGGCCGATGTCGTTCACAACGTCGGTGGTGAGTTGATCGATCTCAAGCGGTTGATGCCGCTCGGTGTCGATCCGCACGCGTTTCAGCCGACACCACAGGACGCTGCGGCTGTCAGGGAGGCGCATGTGATCTTTATCAACGGCGCTGGCCTCGAGATATTCATCGAGGACCTGTTGCAGAATGCCGGGGCGGAGACGCCTGTCGTGCCGGTCTCCTACAGCATAGATCTGCTGGAGCCATTGGGCGAGCACGACGACGAGGGTGAACTCGAGGATGAAGAGCACGATCACGGTGAGGCGGACCCCCACACATGGTTTGATCCCCTCAATGTGCAGGTCTGGGTGGACAATATCGAGGCGACGCTGAGCGCGTTGGACCCGGAGCGCCGTGCTGACTATCAGCGCAATGCTGAAGCGTATAGGGCAGAGCTGGCGAGTTTGGATTCGTGGATTCGAGATCAGACCTCGACGGTGCCGGAGGCGAGGCGGAAGCTCGTGACCGACCACGCGATCCTCACATACTTTGTAGCGAGGTACGATTACGAGCAGCTCGGGGTGATTAGCCCTGGAGCCAGCACGCTCGCGGAACCCTCTGCGCAGGAACTGGCGGAGCTGCAGGAGGCGATACGTGACTATGACGTGCCAGCGGTTTTCGTGAGCACCACGGTGAACCCCCGCTTGGCAGATCAGATCGCTCGGGATACCGGTACCGAGGTTGTGGCGCTCTATACAGGCTCACTGAGTGACGAGGATGGACCGGCTGGCACTTACCTACAGTTTATGCGGTACAATGTCAGGAAGATCACAGAGGCGCTTCAGCCGTGAGAGACGAAGGGAGGATGAACTGCGCATGCTAGAGAGGATTGGAATCTTCGAACCTGCCGTGCACGAAGCGGATGCAACCCTTCTCGAGGTATTAGATCTCACCGTGAGCTACAATGGCGATGAGGCCCTGAGTCATATCTCCTTCAGCCTCGAGCCCGGAGAACGCGTGGCCGTGGTAGGACCTAACGGCGCGGGCAAGAGCACGTTGTTCAAGGTCATTGCCGGGGTCCTGGATCCTACGAGCGGGGAGGTCCGGGTGGCGGGATGCCGACCCAGCAGCCATATCTGCATCGCATACGTGCCCCAACGCAGTGAGGTGGACTGGTCCTTCCCGGTGACAGTGGAGGACGTGGTGATGATGGGGCGTTTTGGCAAGCTCGGGCTGCTGCGGCGACCCAGACGAAGAGATAAGGCGTTGGTGCAGGCTTGTCTCCAAATCGTGGGTTTGGAGGGTCTCAAGGATCGTCAGATCAGCGAGCTTTCCGGGGGACAGCAACAGCGGATGTTTATCGCCCGGGCGCTGGCGCAAGAGGCCCAGTTGGTGCTGATGGACGAGCCGCTCAACGGCCTCGACGTCTCTGCTCAGGAGCGGATCTTGGAGATCCTCGACGATCTGCAGGCGCAGGGCGTCACGGTGATGGTGGCTACGCACGATCTGAGCCAAGCCGCCGACTACTTCGATCGGGTGATGCTCCTCAACCGCGAGTTGCTAGGCATCGGCCCTGCGCACCAGGTCTTCACGTCGGGAAATTTGCAGCAAGCCTATGGAGGTCATCTGAGATTGGTGGAGACGGACGATGGACTTGTGGTCCTGAACGATACCTGTTGCGTGGGGGAGTGACCATGGCCACTTGGCTTGATGCAGTGATGGCACCACTGACCTATCCTTTCATGGTCCGTGGCATCGTTGCCGCGGTGATCGTCGGTGTGGCCTGTGCTATGGTGGGCACCTATATGGTCCTGAGAGGCATGGCATTTCTTGGGGATGCACTGGCGCACGCGGTTCTGCCGGGCGTCGCCGTCGGCTATATCGTGAGCGGCGGCGCACGTCAGCCGATCTTCTGGTGGGGGTTGGCGACGGGTGTGTTGACGGCGATTGGGATCGGAGCCATTGGCAGAGGTGCTCAGATCAAAGAGGACACGGCAATCGGCATCATCTTCTCGGGCATGTTCGCACTTGGCATCGCGCTGATCTCCACGATGCGCAGCTACGCGGTTGACCTCTCCCATTTCCTCTTCGGCAATGTGTTGGGGGTCTCGCCTGGGGACTTGTGGCTGACGGCGGCCCTGGGTGCCGTAGTATTCCTCACGGTCTTCGTATTCTACAAGGAGTTCCTGGTGCTCTCCTTCGATCCGGTTCTCGCTGAGACCCTTCGGCTGCCGGCGGGCGCGCTGCGCTATCTTTTGCTCGTGCTGATCGCGTTGACCATCGTCGTCTCTCTGCAGACCGTAGGTGTCGCTCTGATGGTGGCGATGCTTACGACACCGGCTGCGACGGCCTATCTGCTGACCAAGCGGATGGCCCCGATGATGGCGCTTGCCGCTCTGGTCGGCGCTCTCTCGGGCATTATCGGTCTCTACATCTCGTTCTACGTGAGTGTCGCTTCCGGCGCTGCAATCGTTCTGGTATGCACCGCCCTCTTCCTGCTGGTGCTCTTCGTCGCCCCGCGCCGCGGGCTTCTCGCCCAATGGCGCCGTCCGTCTGAGTGAATGAGGCCTGACGAGCACCCCGACGACATCAATTGGCGGGAAGACCTCTACCCCTCTGGACAGGCGCCATCGGCGCTTCAGAGGATCTTTCGACGAGTATATGGATGGGCGTCCGAGCGTCTCTACCACGAGCTCGCTTGGGCTTACGATCTCGTGGCCTGGTTGGTCAGCGCGGGGCAGTGGGATCGCTGGCGCCGGCAGACCCTGGATCATCTCGTGGGAGACCGGGTGCTCGAGATCGGCTTTGGCACAGGCGCCCTGCTGGTGGCAGCGGCGCGACGAGGCTTTACAATCTGGGGCATGGATCCCTCGCCCGCGATGCATCGCGTCGCCGCACGTCGGATGCAACGGGAGGGTTTCGGTTCCTCTGCCCATAGCCTTCACAGGTACGTGATCGGTGAAGCGCAAGCGATGCCCTTTGCCAGCGGCACGTTTGATACGATTGTGTCGACCTTCCCAAGCGCTTATATCGCGGAGGCCGCTACGCTTCGGGAGGTGCGCCGGCTTGTGCGGGCGCCGAGCGAGGAGGGCCCGCCCGGGCGTTTTGTCCTAACCGGGATTGGCCACCGCACGGATCGGGGATGGCTGCGTTGGCTGTTGGGGTGGGTCTTCGGAGGGCCGGACGGAGACCCTGTGGCTGCTTATTGCCGATTCGCCAAGGCTCTTGGTTTCAGGGTTTCGGTGGCTGAGGATCCGTCGGCCCGTGTCCGTGTGCCCGTCTTGATCTTAGAGGCGGCGACCGACAGTGACCCCCAAGTGACTGATGAGCGCTTGCCCTGAACCCCTTCCTCGTTGGCGCGGGCCAAGACCTGGCGAGATAGGCTCGACTAAAGGAGGTAACTGTGCGGCAAGAGATGAGGGAGCCGGAGTTGCGTGGGCGCATGACCGTCGGCGCTCGCATCCTCGAGAGACGGCCCGGGTTGTGGCGTCTGAGGATTCCTCAGGAATCGGCGCAGACCTATCACTTAGCTCAGCTTGATGACTACGGCGGGCGCGACCGCAGCGCCTTCTTGTGGCGTCCGCCGGTCCGGTTATGCGTGCGGTGCCGCGCCTCAGCCGCAGATCTTCCGGGCACGTGGGGCTTCGGATGGTGGAACGATCCATTTAGCACTCAGCTGAATCTCGGGGGGACGAAGCGGCGCCTGCCCGCCCTGCCAAACGCGGCCTGGTTCTTCTATGCGTCTCCGCCGAATTATCTGGCGCTTGCCGATGATCATCCTGCTCAGGGCTTCCTCTCCGCCACCTTTGCGGCGTCACAGGTGGCGCCCGGGCTGTTAGCCCTGGGGCTGCCGCTCCTGCCATTGCTGCTCTGGGCTCCTACGGCACGCTTAATGCGCCGTTTGGGTCGCAAGATCGTGCGTGAGGACGCTCGAGCCGTCGAGATCGATGTGACGGAGTGGCATGATTACGCCCTCGCCTGGCAAGCCGGGGAGGTGCGCTTCTACGTGGATCAGCAGGCGTGCTTTGTCACCTCTGTGAGCCCCGAGGGTCCGCTGGGGCTGGTGATGTGGATCGACAATCAGTATATGGCGGTCCGGCCGGACGGTCGCCTGCGTTTTGGCAACCTGGCGCATCCCGGGGGATGGATAGAGCTGAGCGATCTGTCGGTGGAGGCGGGAAGGGGCCTCGGCAGCTCGAATGTCGATGATATCTAGCGCAGCAGCGCATCCCAACCTCGCGTTTGTGAAGTATTGGGGACAGCGCGACGCGAGGCTCAACCTGCCGGCCAACGGGTCCATCTCTGTCAATCTCAGTGGCGTTGTGACGACAACCACCGTGATGTTTGATCCAAACCTGGCAGAGGACACGATTCGGATCAACGACCGGCCTCCCGATCGCGTGACGCATGATCGTGTGGTGGCGCATCTCGACAGGGTGCGCGCGCTTGCCGGCCTTGCCGCACCGGCTCGGGTTGTCTCGGCCAATGACTTTCCCGCCTCCATTGGCCTCGCATCCTCGGCCTCGGCCTTTGCCGCGCTCTCGCTGGCGGCCACCCGTGCAGCCGGACTGACCCTGTCGGAGCGGGATCTCGCGATCCTGGCTCGCAAGGGCAGTGGATCGGCCTGCCGATCGGTGCCAGAGGGGTTTGTTGAATGGCTGAAAGGGGAGGACGATAGGAGCTCCTATGCCCGCTCGCTGGCGCCGGTGGATCACTGGGACATGCGGGTAGTGAGCGTCGCCTTCCGTGATCGACTGAAGCTTGTCACCTCACTAGAGGGGCATCGAGCTGCACCGACGAGCCCGTTCTACCGCGCGCGCCTGGCGTCCGTGACGGATCGCCTCGATCGGGTGAGGACAGCAATCTTGGGACGCGATCTTGAGGCGCTTGGCATCATGGCCGAGCGCGAAGCGGCGTCCTTGCACGCCGTCGCGATGACGTCCCAGGTTGTGACCAAGCCTTGGATGAGCGGCATTTACTACCTGGAGCCCGGGACCTTGGATCTCATCCGGAGGGTTCACCGATGGCGAGCAGGTGGTCTCCCAGTCTACTTTACCTTGGACGCGGGTCCGACGGTTCACCTGCTCTGCGAGACGCTGTATCTCGACGAGGTGAAGGCACGGTTGACCAACTTCGCAGAGGCTTACGATGTGCGCTTGATCACCAGTCGACCCGCGCGGGGGGCTTGGCTCACGGCAGAGAGCGGCAAGGCTTAAGCTCCGCCGCTCTCTCCAGTCGGAGGCTCCAGGCCAGCGGCTATATGACCGTGTTATCCGGAATCACAACTCCCTTCGGAACAACAACGATCCCGTCCCGGACGACGTAGGTGTCCGTCTCCACATCCTCGGACCCTTCATGATTGCGGATCACGACATTCCTGCCGATGCGCACGTTCTTGTCGAGGATCGCGGCCTCGACCACGCTCCCTGGTCCCACTCCAATATTGGGCAGTCCGAGGTGTTCGTTCTCTTCAATCTGGGCAAGCGTCTCGTAGTAGTCCGCCCCCATCATCACGACGCGATGAAGATGCGCGCCGGGATTCACGATGCTGCGCAGGCCGATCACGCTGTCGGCGACGGCCGCGTTGTTGATGCGGCAGCCGGGCGCCAGGACCACGCGGCGAATGCTGGAGTCCAGGACGCGACTGCCTGAGAGATAACGGGCGCGTGTGTAGATCGGCCACTCGGGCGCGAAGAAGTCAAAGGGCGGTTCTGGCCCGGCGAGCGCGAGGTTGGCCTTATAGAAGGCGCGCATGGTCCCGATGTCCTCCCAGTAATCCTCAAAAGGATAGACAAAGACGCGCAGACCCTTTTCGATAGCAGCCGGGATAATATGCTTGCCAAAGTCGGATCCGGTCTCCTCGCGGAGGATCTCGGTCAGCGTATGGGTGCGGAACACGTAGATGCCCATGGAGGCCAGGTAGGGGCGGCTTCCGTCCAGGCTGGCCAGATCTTTGAGCTTCTCCTTGGAGGGCTTTTCTACCCAGTCGGCGATTCTACCATCACTGTCCGCCTTCAGGATGCCCATACGTGGTGCATCCTCGGCGCTGACGGGCTGGACAGCAATCGTGATGTCTGCCTCGTTGGTGGCATGGAACTGAACAAAGAGCGAGTAATCCATCCGGTATAGGTGGTCCCCAGCCAGGATGACGATATTGCGCGGCTCGGGGACCTGCAGCTGAAATAGCTGCTTACGCAGTGCATCCGCGGTGCCCTGATACCATGATTGACTTGCAGGCGTCTGCTCAGCCGCCAGGATGCGCACCCATCCGCCGGAGAAGCTGTCAAATTGATAGGTGCGCACGACGTGCCGGTGCAATGAAACGGAGTTGAATTGCGTCAGCACGTAGATACGGTTGATGCCGGAGTTGATACAATTGCTGATGGGTATGTCAATGAGACGATAGTAGCCGGCAAGGGGAACTGCAGGCTTGGCGCGCAACTTGGTGAGTGGATAGAGGCGGGTGCCGGCGCCCCCGCCCATAATCACAGCGAGGGTGTCTTTCATAAAGCTAAGCATTGAAAGCCTCCTTAAGGGTCAAGGCTGTGTCCAGCTTCGACGATAATGTGCCCAGATCTCGGATACGGAAACGGCGGCTAACTCGTCGCGTTTGGTATGCAGATGCGATCTGCTTGTATTATAGCCAGACGTCGATGAACGTGCAACACTGTGTCTTCGACGTTGACTGGCGGGTTGGGTACGCTATGATATGTTCGCTTTGGGCAGCCCGTGACGGGGCTGCACGTTGAGACTGCGATATCCACGACGAGAGGAACGCGCGACTAATGCTGACGACGAACCGTCGCCACGCCGTCCTACTATGCGCCGTGCTGCTGCTGGGGTTTGCGCTTCGACTGGCGCACCCCACGTGGGTGGAGTTCAAGCGCGATGAAGCCACGGTGGCCAGGTTGGGGCAGGCGATCGCCCACGAGGGATACCGGCCTGTGGCGGGCGTTGATTCTTCCCTGGGGATCGATAACCTGCCCCTCACCCTGTATCTGACGGCCATACCGCTACGATTCTGGACGGACCCGCTTGCAGCTGTCCTCTTTATTGTGTTTCTCAACGTCCTGGCGCTGCCTGTCTGTTATCGTCTCGCGCGGGCCGCTCTTGGGAGACGAGTTGCTCTTCTGGCGACCTTGCTTTTTGCGGTGAGCCCGTGGGCTGTCCTGTACAGTCGTAAGATCTGGGCGCGCACGTTGCCTATTTTCACGCTGGCCTTTATCGTTGCGGCTTTCTTAACCTTCGTGCGGGGGCGGCGCTGGGCCCTGGTCCTCGCCTTTGCGAGCCTGGCTGCGTTGCTAGGACTCCAACTCGAGGCATTAGCGTTTGTGCCACTCCTTGGCCTGCTCATCCTCCTGTACCGTGACAGCGTCGCTTGGCGCCCCTTGGCCGTGGGCGTGATGTTTTTCCTGCTCCTGCTCGGTCCGTACGTCATCTACGATGCGCGCCATAACTGGCAAAATGTGCGTGGCCTTGTCGCCTACGCCGGCGGTGAGAGTGCATTCTCCTGGGATGCGATCCGGTATGCCTCTATGCTGGTGGGAAGCGAGGGGATCGAGGGCCAGGCTGGGTCCTTCCACCAGGCGTTTCTGCAGGAGGTCCCAGCGCTCTGGTGGTTCAATGACCTTCTGAGCATCTTGATGGCTCTGGCTCTAGGATACGGAGCACATCAGGTGTGCTTTGGTAGGACACGGGAGCGCCGTCGAATCTTTGGGCTCTTGCTCCTTTGGTGGGCCGTACCTGTGCTTCTGCAGTTGAGGCCATCAACTCCGACGCAGATCCATTATTTCGTGATGCACTATCCCGTCCAGTACATCCTTATCGGTGGGGTGTTGGTTTCGGGCTATGATGCCCTTTTGCGACGTCTCGGGCGTGCCGGACGGCGGGTACTCTCCCGATCCCTGTTGGTGACGGCGGTTGGCATACTGCTTTTAGGCGCCGGCTGGCAAGTCGCGGTCACGCACATGCTTCGAGTCTATATGCAAGTTCATCCGACGACGGGCGGGTACGGCGTCCCGCTCCATTACCGTCGCTTGGCTGCGCGACAGGCGATGGCGCTATCCGGAGGTGGGGAAGTTATCGTGCTGGCCGACGAGACCCAGCCGTTCATGACCGAGACGCCCACGGTTTTCGACGCACTGCTCTTCGGCGTGCCACACCGGTTTGCCGATGGGCGGGCCGCGGTGCCGCTGCCTGAGACCGGGCCCGCGGTCTATTTGTCGGATCTCGCGAGCGATGACGGCGCTGGATCGTTGAGCGCCGGGCTGCTCCGGCTTGCCGATCTCTCGTCCGTTCGCCTTGCGTGGGAGCTGGCGCTGCCGGAAGGGGGAACCTATCGCACTTACGTGTGGTCGGGTGGGGATCGGGCAGAAGCGATCGCCACCATGACACCCCTCGCGGCCGGCATCCCCTTCGCCAATAAGGTGGTCTTCGCCGCCTACGAACTGGAGGGGACCGTGCAGTCCGATGGGGTGTTGGAGATTTGGCTGGCTTGGTGGCTGCAGGGTCCTCCCCCGCAGGGCGCTGAGTACCACTTTACGGTTCAGTTGCTGGATGATCAAGGGCGTTTGCTGAGCCAAGATGACCATGCCGGCTTCCCGTCTGTTTACTGGGGCGTGGGTGATCTCGTGTTGAGTCGCTTCGCCATGCAGGTTCCCCGCGCCACGTCGCCGGGAAGCTACACGCTGCGCGCCGGGATGTACACGTATCCTGATATTGAGGTCGTACCGGTTGTCGATGCACAAGGCCAGCCTGTGGACGATGGCGTTGTACTGACCACGGTCACTGTGACGGACTGAGTTGGGTGCGCGGGCTCAGAGGAGATCGTGCTCCATAGTGCGTAAAGCGGCGGGGAGTCGATCCCCGCCGCTTTACGCTCGGTGTGCTGTCACGGCGCCCGAGCGTCAGGTCGCCGGGCATCAGCTCGCCGGGCGTTAGCTCGCCTTGGCGAATTCCGGCGCTGGCGCTTTCTCGACGATGCGGTCCACGACGTCGATGACTTCGCTGAAATCGTCGTTGTCGTACGTCTCGATGGCGCCCTGGTCCCCCAACTCGGCCATCTCCGGATCGATGCCGACCTCGCCAAGGAAGCGGGTATTGAAGGTCTCGGCCATGGCCGCGGTGTCGCCCTCTCCGAAGATGGCAAAGCGCTCACCGCAGTGCGGACAGACCGCATAGCTCATGTTCTCGACGACACCGATCAGCGGTGTGTCGAGGTGCCCGGCCATATGTGCGGCCTTGCGGACGACCATGCCTGCCAGATCCTGCGGTGAGGTCACTAGAATGATGCCGGTCACCGGCAGGCTCTGCATCACGGTGAGGGCGGCGTCGGAGGTACCGGGAGGCATATCCACAACAAGCGTATCGAGGTCGCCCCAGAAGACATCGTTCCAGAACTGGTTGATCGCGCTGGTGATCATCGGACCACGCCAGATGACGGCCTGCTCCTCGTCCTCGAGCATAAGATTGATCGACATAATCTTGATACCCATCGAGGTCTGAGGCGGCATAATGCCCAGCGGCGACATCGTCGGCGGCTCCTGGACCCCAAACAGCTTGGGGATGCTCGGACCGGTGATGTCTGAGTCCAAGACGCCCACACGGTGCCCCTTGCGGCGCAGGCCGACGGCGAGCATAGCGGCTACCGTGGACTTTCCGACGCCACCCTTGCCGCTCATCACAGCGATCACGGTCTTGACCCGATTGAGATTGCCGGCCAGGGCCTCGGATTTCTGCTGAGTCTGCCCGCGGAGCTTGTTGCGCATCTGTTCGCGCTCTTCGTCGGTCATCGCCGTCAGGGTGATCTCGACATTTAGGTTATCTTCAAGCGCGTCAACAGCCTGCCCGGCATCCGCCGCGATCTCATCACGCAAAGGACAGTTCGGCACGGTAAGGGCGATCGTGACGTTGATGTTCTTGCCCTCGACCGCGATGTCCCGCACCATGCCCAAATCTACGATGCTTCGACGAAGCTCCGGATCGATGACATCTTCCAGAGCTTCGAGCACTTGTTCCTTCGTTACCACGTTTCTCCTCCTGTTTGCGTTCCGTTCTATCTATGGTCTGGATGGCCCACAGAAAGCCCCCGCGTTGGGGGGCTTTCTAGAGCCGAATCTCGTGCGGCGAGGGCGACCTCACGTGCCCGGCGTTCGCCGCCAGGCGTTCACACCTTAGCGGCTTCTTTTGAGGTCTCCGCCGAAACCTCGGCCTCTTCCTCCGTCCCTGGTTTGACCTCCCAGATTCTGTCAGGCGCGACGAGCCGGTCAATGTAGAGGACGCCGTCGAGATGATCGATCTCGTGTTGAAATACCCTTGCCAAGAACCCTCGGGGTCGGAGCTTAAACGGCTTGCCATGCTCATCCATGCCACGGATTGTTACTTCGTCGGCGCGCTCCACCTCGCCGATGTAGCCAGGGATGGACAGGCAGCCCTCGATCCCGACCTCCGTCTCACGTGATTCCTTTACGATCTCCGGGTTGACGACGATGTAAAGCTCGCCGCTTCCCCAGACCTCCTCGTCCTCGGGGAGTTGGATGACAATGATGCGCATCAACTCCGCCACCTGAACACCTGCCAAGCCGATCCCGTCGTTAGTATGCATTATCTCCACCATATCCTCGATCAGCTCTTGGATCTCAGGTGTGATCGCCTGGACAGGGCGCGATCGCTCGCGCAAGCGGGAATCTCCCAGCGTAATTATCTCCCGCACACTCACTGTTGCCTCCCATATTTGATTCGATTGTGCCCCATCGGATCCGATTGCGCCTGATTGGGCCACAGACATAGCCTATATTCGGTTTGTGGTCCGGGCGTGAACTCGGCCTCTGATCAACCTGTCGGTATTTCTATTATTGACATCTATATTATACATGATAGCAGATTCTGTCGATCTGCGGGTTCTGCTCACAAGGGACCTAAATCCTCTGTGACTGAGACGCCGCCGACCTGCCTGTGTTCTTCAGGTTACGTGCTGGTCTCTTGATGGAGCTCGTCGTAAGCGGAGAACCACGTGAGCAGCTCCTGCTGTCGGCGTTGCCTCTCGAACTCGCTCTGATTTTGGCGATACTCATACTGTCGGTTAGAGATGGTCGCCTGAACCCTCTCGGGGTGGTGCACGTAGCGGAGCTGGAACTGTCCCGTCGTGCCGGCGGTCTCAAAATGGACGTGACCGTAGTCAAGGGCCCGGGCGACGATCGTAGGGATCTCGTAAGCCAGGTTCTGGATGCGATCAAGTCGGGCCTGGCGTCGAGACTCGCGCAGCAGGAGGGGGCGTCGTTGGACGAGGATGATATGGCTGGGCGTCAACTGGAAGAAATCATTGCGCCAGTCCTCGACGAGCCACAACAGAACGCCCGTCAGCACTGCCTCGATGAAGAGCCATCCGACAAGCCAACTGGCGAAGGTGGGCTGGCCCCAGCGCGTCGCGAGGTAGGCGACCCCGCCGATCGTCGTCACCAGCAGCGCCACCATCGCGGGCGCATAGTGGAAGAGTCCGGGCAACCAGAAGCGGCGCCAGATGATGGTGTTGCCCTCGTCAGCCTCAATCCGGGAGGGGGGAAAGAAAAACTCCCAGACAGATGTGAACAGTATGGAGGGACGGACCCGATAGCGCTCCCCTTCGCGTGGCGATGCGAGTCCCGTGTCGGACTCCAGCTCAGGTAGCTCCCGGATCTCGAGGCGGTGGGCGAGAAGATCCCGAATCTGCCCCCGGGTCTTCAGGACGTCCCGCGCCCTCGCTCGCTCGATCTGCCGGTAAACCAGACGCCGCAGCTGAGCCGGGCGCGGCACAAAGCTCATATCGATGTCGATCGTCTCGCCCGCCGTCTGCAGCACCAGGTTGCCGTAGCCCAAGAGGTTCGCCGAGAGCCCCGGCTGTACCTCATAAATATCCTCGACGTTGTGCAGCAGACTCTCCTCGAGCTGGGTCGAGAACGGCCCAACGCGCTCGATGTGGGCAACGCGTTGGGTAGTGAGGACGAAGTAGTCGTCGCGCCAGTTGATGTACTGCCACGCGATCCAGAGGGCCAATCCCAATATCGGCAGCAGGAGCAGCCCCGCCAGCAGCAGAAAGAACGTCGTTCCTCTCAGTATCAACGCCACCATCACCGGCAGCAGCAGGAGCAGAACCAGACCCGGCGCCACGATCAGCTGGACGAGGCGAGACCAATGACGTTGAACGACCGCCACGACCCACTCGTCGCTACGCAGCCAGCTAAAGGTGCGAACCTGTCGTCGCCGCTCGACCTCTTCCGACACGGTGAGTCCGCGACGCAGATAGGGCCGCTCCTGGAGTAGCTCCTCGAACTCACTGCGTAAGAGGTAGAGGACCCGGGCATAGCCTGCCGCAATGGCCGTCACGTCGTGGAAATCGCCCACCAACAACCCGGTTTCTCCCGCTACATCTCCTGGCTCAAGGGTGCCCGCTTCCCGCAGCACCCCATTCTGATCCACCGCCGTCAGCTCGATCTGACCACCGATCACCAGGATCAGACGGTCCGACACCTCGCCCTGGCGGAAGAGCCATTCGTCATCCTCATAGTAGCGCTCGTGTGTGATCTCGGCAACTTGATAGAGCTCCAGTTCTCCCATCCGATCCGTGAGCGCGCTGAAGAGTGGGATTGTCTTGAGCCTGTCTACCAGGAGATCAGGCTTGAGCGGACCTTCGAGATGCTCGCGCAGATACTCACTCTTCTGATAGGTGCGGATCAGATCTCGGAAGGGGAGCGTGAGCACTTCGGTCTCCTCCAGAGCCTCGACCGTCAAGCGCTCAAAATCGCCGACCCGAAGACTCGTGCGCCCCAATATCGCCCCAGGTCCCCTTTCACCCACCTCCTGGATCTCTGTCTCAAGGGCATCGTCCCTCCGCGTGACCTGGACACGTCCCTTCAGAATCAGAACTGTCTTGTTGGGCGGCGTCGTCCGGGTGAGTAGCCGCTGACCTGGATCATATGTGCGCTCGCGCACGTAGGGGACGAGGCGGAGAAGCTCCGCCTCTTTCTCCTCCTCCTCTAGATCCCAGAAGAGCGGGATACGCTGCAACTGCGCCAGAACGTCACGGGGTTCCATATAATTGATTATACCACAATCTTCTTATTGTCCCGCATCAATCTCCCCCGCATGCTCTCATCATACCAGGGCGGCGCGATAGGCTGTCAGGGTATCGGTAGCGGTTTTCTCCCACGAGAAACGCCGGCTCTGATCGAGGGCAGCCTCCCTCAGTTGATGGTAAAACGCATCATCGATGAGGATCTGAAGAAGGGCGCCTGCCATCCCCTCCACGTCATGGGGCGCCAGCAGAATGCCGCCATCCCCAACGACTTCTGGGAGGCTGGATGTGTCGCTGCCGACCACGGGCACGCCACAGGAGATGGCTTCCAGCGGCGGATATCCGAACCCCTCGTAGAGGGAGGGGAAGAGAAAGACCCGTGCCCCGCGATAGATCGCTGCCTTATCAGCCTCTGGCACAAACCCTAAGTATCGTACGGCGCTCTCGGGCAGCGCGAGTGCGTTTGCTAGCTGCCGAGGGTGAGGCGTGAAGTCGGTATCTGTGTCGGGAAGGCGACCCGCCAGCACGAGCACCGTATCCGGCATTGCCTGTCGCGCGATAGCGAAGGCCTTCAGGACCGCGGCGAGATTCTTCCTGGCGTCGAATCCCCCAAAGTAGAGAACATAGGCGGGAGGGAGCTCGAATCGCGCGCGGATCGCCGCGTCTTCGGGTTTCGGTTCTGGGGTGAGATCCTCACCAAGGGCGAGGTAGACGGTTCGGATCTGCTCGGGCATCACCCGCATATGCTCGAGAATGTCCTGCCTGGACGCTTCCGAATCGGTGAGCACCACACGAGCCCGAGAGGTCGTCGCTGCGACCAGTGCCGTGTAAAGGCGGACCAACGGCCCACCGCGATAGGCCGGCAACAGCAGAGGTATGATGTCGTGGACCGTCACGACGACAGGGATAGGGGCGGCGCCGGGTGGCGCCCAATATGGCGCATGCAAGAGGTCGGCGCTCACGCGCTTGGCCAAGTGTGGCACAAGGATCTGCTCCCACCAGAGTTTATGCGGGCTAGTATGGCGAATCGGGTGCGCGACGAAGTCGGCTGCCCCGTCACCTTGCGGGGAGCCGACGGGCATACGGGACGGAAGCAGGACCTTGATGGAGAGCTGAGGGGCCACGCTTTCGAGCGCCTGAACCAGCCGCCGTACATATTGCCCACTTCCGGTCTCTGGACGATTCCAGAACCAGCCATTCACCGCTACGCGCATCGTCAATCCAGCTCTGCCGGCGAGCCCACCGGCTTTGTGCAGGTGTGTGGCACTGATCGGCGGCGATCAGACGGCCAATCTTGTGCGGGACGACCGCTTCCAGTAAGCCTTCCTGCACCTCCAGGGGGTGAGACTAGCTGGGATTCACTCCCTGATGTGCACGTTAACGGCTTGCGGTCCTCGGTCGGTCGCTGTTACTTCGTACCAGACCTGAGTATTCTCCTCAAAGTTATCCGGGTCTCCTTCGATGTTGCTCCGGTGGAAGAAGATATCGGTGCCGTCCGGCTGGGTGATGAAGCCGAAATGTTTGTCATCCCGATACCATTTGACCACACCGGGGCGCAAACCGGGACCAGCGGTGGTTGTTTCCTCGCGGCAGTTCGGGCAAAGCTCAGGGGATTCGCGCTCGAACCCCATCTCCTCTTGCAGGCGCTGTTCCTCAACGCGGTAGATGAAGGTGCTACCACATTTCTCACAAGTCAGTATTTCGTCACGATAGGACATTTTACCTCTCCAATGTCACGGTGTTTCTAGATCACTTGCTTTTCGTTGTGCTCGTTCCTGAAGTCCATACATAACTATACGTGGAAACCACGCTTTCGGCAAGTGGTGGCTAGACAGAGGGTGCACCCCTGCTAGAGCGGCCATCGACCCTACGCAATGGTGAAGAAGCCCGGGTCTGAGGCGTCTCTCAACAGGGCCCTGTGGTCCACGGCGAGCAGGGCAGGCAAGTGGAAACGGGGCCAGGCCTGAACGTCCTTTAGTCAAGTCCCATCCTGGCGCGGAAGTACGTCGCCATCTGCTCCGCGTGATCGCCGGCGCGGTCCGGGACGTTGTCGCCGGTGATGACGGGCGCGTCGTGATCGACGTACGGCCGCGAGGGGGCGTCGAAGAGCGCCCACTGCAGTAGACCGTCGCGGAGCCGGTTGACCGTGGAGGCGTGGGCTCGGTCGCGGATGCGGTTTTCCATCTCCAGCGGGTCCCGCATAAGGTCGAAGAACTGCGACTGCATAGGGTCACGGCACCAGAGCAACTTATGCTCGGGCGTACGGACCATGTACTCCCCGCCGGCCCAGCCCTCCGCGAAGACGTGGGTGCGGCCCGCGTGGGGATCGGATAGATCGATCCCCATCGTGGCGTCGGGGACGGTGCACCCGGCGGCGTTCAGGAGCGTCGGCGCGACGTCGACGTTGTTGACGAGGGCCTCGGAGGCCTCTCCAGCGCGCAGCCCGCCGGGATGCTTGATGATGAGCGGGACCTTGACGAGCGGATCGTACATGTAGTTGCCTTTGAGCAGCAGGTGGTGGAAGCCCATATAGTCGCCGTGGTCGCTGGTGTAGACGATCAGGGTGTCGTCATAGAGCCCTTGCTGCTTGAGGACGTCGATCATCCGACCGACGTGGTGGTCGATCTGGGTGATGGAGGCATAGTAGTAGGCCATCGTCCGCCGGACCTGAGCCTCAGTGAGGCTCGCGTGCTCGAAGTATCCGGCGTTCCGTGCGATGTCGCGGGCCGGCGGCTCCTCAAGCCAGCCCGGGAGCAGCGTCAGCGTGTCGGGATCGTAGGGCGCGTCCCAGGGCGCCGGTGGGTCAAAGGGGTGGTGGGGCTTGATGAAGCCGACCATCAACAGGTTGCCGCCGCCCTCCCAGGTCTCCAGCGTTTCCAGTGCGCGCTCGGCAATCCACGTCGTCGAGTGGTGCGCCTCGTCCAGGTCTGACGTCATCGCGCCCAGGGTCTCCCAGTAAACGTCGGGCGCCCGCTCGCGGTACTCCCTGCGCTGGTCCATCAGGTCGATCCGGTCGACGAGCCCCTCCTCACGGAGCCAGCGGTGGTAGTCGTCGTCAAAGCGCCCAGGGCCGTCCTGCTCGGCGAGCAACATCTCCTCGAAGCCCACGTCGAGGTAGGTCGGCGTGAAGTGCATCTTGCCCACGGCCTTGGTCCGGTATCCGGCGTCGCGCAATACGCGCGGAAAGGTGGGGATGCTGGGTGGCAGCGTCGAGCGATTGGTCCAGCCCAGGTGCTGGTGGACGTACTGGCTGCTCAACAGCGAGTAGCGGGAGGGCGTGCAGACGGGGAAGGGGCAGAAGCTGTTCTCGTAGCGCACGCCATCGGTCGCCAGCGCGTCGATGTTGGGCGTCCGGACGTCCGGGTTGCCGTAGGCGCCGAGGCAGTCGAAGCGGTGCTGGTCGGCGTGGATCAGTAGGATACTCGGTCGACTGTTGTTGGACATAGGCTTGTTCTCAGTTTCCCGTTTTCGGTTTCCAGTTTCCAGTTTGGGATTGGTGTCTTGGCGTCTTGGACTCAGTCGATGTCACGGCTCTCGTCAGGGACGGTGCCACGTCGCTGGACTGGGGGACTGCGGAGGGCGCCGGTGGCGGTGATGCGGCCGCTGGTGCCGAAGAGGCGCAGTTTCTCGCGGACGCGCTCTTTGGCTGCCTCGCGCGGTGCGAGGAAGAGGGTGCGGAAATCCACCTCGTGGGGCGCTGCCGCCAGCTCCTCGCGCAGCGTGCCGACGAAGCCCTGCTTGAGGTACGTCGCGACGTTGACCTTGCAGACCCCCAGCTCGATCGCCGCCTGGACGTCGTCGTGCTTGACGCCGGAGGCCCCGTGGAGGACGAGGGGCATCTCAACCCTCTCGTGGATCGCCCGTACGCGTTCCAGATCGAGCTCCGCCTGGCGGTCGGTCATGGCGTGGATCGACCCGACCGCGACGGCCAGCGCGTCGCAGCCTGTGCGCCGCACGAAATCGACGGCCTGATCGGCATCCGTCATCGCAGCCGCCACTTCATCGGCCGACGCGCCTGCCTGCAGCACCTTGCCCAGCTCGGCTTCGACGGGGATGCCGGCGATATGGGCCATCTCGACGACCCGACGGGTAATGGCGACGTTCTCCTCGTAGGGACGGCGCGAACCGTCGAACATCAGCGAGGTGAACCCGGCTCGCAGCGCGTGCACATTCTGCTCGAAGCTCATCCCGTGATCGAGGTGCAACACGACTGGGATCGAGACCTCGGCGGCGATGGCTTTCACCATCGCGGCGGGCAGGGTGAGGCCCGCATAGCGTATCGTCGGCTCGCTGACCTGCAGAATCACGGGCGCCCGCTCCTCCTCGGCCGCCTCCACGATCGCCTGCAGCATCTCCATATTGTCGGCGTTGAAGGCGCCGATGGCGAAGTGTGCCTCGTGCGCGTAGGCCAAGATCTCTGTGCTTCGCACCAGCGTCATCGCTGCCTCCTGGGTTGATATTGCCTCAAAGGCTCCTGGAAGGCCAGGTAGCCACGCTCGTACACCTCCGCATAGGCCTCGTGGCGCGCTGGATCCGGGCTGTAGATCCCGGCTACGGGCTGATCGAGGCCCGCCAGGGCCTCGGCCGCGTCTCGATAGAGGCCGCAGCCAACGCCTGCTGCCAGCGCGGCACCCAGCAGGGTGGCTTCGGGCTGGGCCAGCGCCCGGATCCGGCAGCCGGAGACGTCGGCTTTGATCTGCAACCAAGCCCGATAGCGGCTCCCGCCTCCGGCGACGACCAGCGTCTCGATGGGCTCGCGTGCCATCCTCTCGCCGGCGCGGCGGACGACCTCAATCTCGTAGGCGACGCCCTCTAAGAGCGCCTTGAGGAGATCCGTGGCGTCGTGAGAGGCGTCCAGCCCGATGAAGGCGCTCCGCACTTTGGGATCGCTGTGGGGCGAACCGCTGCCCAGGAGGTATGGGAAAAAGAGGACTCCGGTTGGCTCGGCTGGCGCAGCGTCGAGCATCGCGCCAATCGCCTCGTAGGAGAGGCGCGCCTTACCCAGGAGCGATCTCAGCCAGTCGACGGCGCCGCCGGACGTCGAGAGGCCCCCCATCCAGTAGCCGCGCCCGTCGACGACGTGGCAGCCGTAGTGGAGCCCGATCCGGTAGTCCTCGTCGGTCAAGGGGCGCTCCGGCAAGGCGCCAACCAGGGCTTCTGCCGTGCCCATCGAGTCGAAGACGACGCCGGGATGCGTGGCCCCGACGGCGAGCGCTGCGCAGACGTGATCGTGACCCGACACCGAGACGGGAAGGCCCTCGGGCAGGCCGAAGGACGCGCCGGTCGTCTTGCCCATCACCGACCCGCCGAGACTGGCGGGAGGAAAGAGATCGGCGCCGAAGCCCCACGTCCGGAGCCAGTCGTCATCCCAACGCTTCTGGTCGACACGGAAGGCCAGGGTGCGACTGGCGAGGGAGTAATCCGTCCCCCATGTGCCGGTCAGGTGATAAAGCACGTAATCGGCTGCCGAGAGCCAGATGGCATTATCGGTGGTCCTCCCCTGTGCTTCGCGGAGCCAGAGAAGCTTGACGAGGCTGGGCTTGAAGCTCAAACGCAGACCGAATCGCTTGTAGATCTCTCGCGGATCCGAGTTCGCCGCGATCCTGTCGGCCTGGGGCTGGGAGACGGGATCGAACCAGGGCACCATCGGCGAGCGGGGCTCGCCCGTCCGGCGGTCGATCAGCAGCCCGGTCTCGGCCATACTGGCGATGCCAATCGCAGCGATCGGCTCCCGCACGTCCTGGACTGCATCCTGAACGATTGTCGCTACGACACGCAGCAGTTCCTCTGGATCGTAGTAGGACCCTCCTACGGGCGTTTTGCGCGTGACCGTGGGCTTGCTGGCGATCCTCAGCGCCGTCCCGTCGCGCGCGAAGAGGCCTGCCTTACAGTGGGTGGTGCCGATGTCCAGGGCGAGCAACGTCATAGCTCGATCTCCATCCTGCGTCACGCTTTGCGTCTAGGCCTTCGTCTCGAGGAAACTCACCTCGACCGCCTCCCCGTCTCCGTCGGCTGGCACGCGCCAGGTCTTGATCTCGCCAGCGCGGAAGTCCGCCTCGATGGTGCGCTCCCAAAGGGGCAGGTGGATCGTCGCCCGGGTCGCCCTGCCCGCCGACTCGTAGGCACGCAGGATGAAATCGTCACCCTGCTCGGCCCGCTTCAGGGCCGTCAGGACGACGTTGGCGGGCTTCACTGAGAGGTACGAGTCAGCAAGCGGGAGCCGCCCCCCGGGCCGGCCCGTGGCGATGAGCGCCACAGGGGGCTGGTTGAGCTCGGTGGCTTGTCTTACGGTCCCGGCCTGCTCCCAGCTCCCGCGGTGGGGATAGAGACTGTAGGTGAAGGTCTGCACACCCTGGTCGATGAAGGCGTAGTCCCGGTTGGGCTCGATCTCGGCCGGGTCGTGATGCGCGTAGACCGGGCTGCGCAGCACCGTCAGACCGATCTCGTTGCCCGTCACGTCGACGCTGTACTTGCCGTTGTTGAGCAAGCTCAGGCCATAGGCCACGCCGTTCGCCGCGCTGCCGGAGATGTCCACCCACCGCTGCATCGGCTCCTCCTCCCCGATGGGCGCCCGCTCAATGTGGCCGTAGGGGATCTCATGGGTGACCTTGTAGTGGCCCAACGCCACGGGGAAGCGCAGCTTGAGGAGCTTGAAATGCTCGCGCCAGTCGACGGTGACGTGGACGTCGACGCGGTCGAGGCCCTCATAGAGGCGGAACGCCTGGACGAGCCGTGACTGCCCCCAGGCGCTCTCGACGGTGAGCGTAGTCCGGACCGGGCCAGTTTCGGTGACGGCCATCTTGACGAGCGCGAAAGTGCCAAGCGCCTCGTCGAATCGGAGAATGCCGTGGCTCCACGTATCGCTGCGGTCCTCAATCACCACCGGGCGCGCAGCGGGGCCCGCCAGGGTCTCGACCTCCGCCGCCTTGTCGTAGAGACTGGTGAGGTAGCCGCTCTCGGGATCGAAGGTCAGGCGAAGCCGATCGTTCTCCAGCATCGTGGGGGTTGGATCGCCGGTCGGTGACGGCCCGTCGCCGACGGTGTCATTGGCATCCGACCCGCCCTCCTGGGGGCGAAGCCGGTAGACGCGGTAGCCCAGCGGCGGCAGGTCGGCGAGAAAGGCGATGCGGGTGCGGCCCCACGCCGTCGCGTGAGACTGGATGCGTTGGACCGGGACTGCGTTCCCGGCGTCATCGACGAGGGCGACCTCCGATGGCACGCGACCCGCTTCCAGCTCGATCACCGACCGGGTCGCCCACCCGTGGGGATTGAAGACCACAATCGGTTTTACGCCGTCCTCGTGCGGGATCTGCATCGTCCACGCCATCGACTGGACGGCGTCGTTGAGGGCGCGATCGGCGAGGGTGAGGGCCTCCCCGTAGAGGTCGCGGGCGTCATCGTAGGCCTCCTCTAGGCTCGTCCCCGCCATGATGTCGTGGAACTGGTTGAAGAGCACGTCCTTCCAGGCGCGCGCCAGCGCCTCGCCGGGGTAGGGGACCCCGGTGACCTGACTCGCCACCGCGGCCCAGGTCTCGGCGCGCAGGAGGGCGTTCTCGGCCTGGCGGTTCCAGCGCTTGACGCCGGAGTGCGCGGCGTAGCAGCCGCTGGCGTGGTGCTGGAGCTCGTCGTGGACGACAGGCAGGCGCCACGCCTTGTCCTCGACGCGTTCGAAGAAGTCGGTCAGCGTACTGAAGCGCAGCACCGGCAGCTCCGGATCCTCGCCCAACCGGCGGATCGTCGCGATGTTCTCTTGCGTCGGGCCGCCGCCGTGGTTGCCCACGCCGTAGAAGCAGGCGAGCTCGTCGATCGGCGGCTTCATCTCCGCAGCGCAGCGGCGGACGTGAGGTTCAACGTTGTCCCCCCAGGTGGCGTAGCTGAAGGGAAGGCGATAGGTCAGGACGCGCGAGCCGTCGTCGGCCTCCCACCAGAAGAGGCGGCCCGGCAGCCCCTTCTCGTGGGGTCCGGGGCGCATGAAGATGTAGCAATCCAGGCCGCTCAGCTTCAGGAGCTGGGGGAGCGTGGCGGTGTGGCCGAAGCTGTCGACGGCGTAGCCCACCCGGGCGGTCGTCCCGAAGGCCTCCTCGAAATATCCTTGCCCGTAGAGGGCCTGGCGGGCGAAGGCCTCGCCGGAGGGGATGTTGCAGTCGGGCTCGATCCACCAGCCGCCGGCGAGCTCCCACCGGCCCTGGGCGACGCGCGCCTGAATCTCAGCGAACATCTCCGGATCGACGCGCGCCACCCAGGCGTAGAAGACCGCCGAGCTCGCGGTGAAGCAGAAATCATCGTCCTCTTGCATCCGATCCAGCGCCGAGCGGAAGGTGGTGAGGACCTCCTGGAAGCCCTCCTGCCACTGCCAGAGCCACACCGGGTCGATGTGGGCGTTGCCGATCATATGCAGGGTCGTCGTCTTCATCGGTGGCCTCCGGGTGCGGGAGAGATGCTCACATTATGATGCCAGCATGCAGGTGTTTTCCAGAGGACCGTGTAAGTCATACCTTCCGTGACGACGGACCACTCCTGAAACGGTCTCTGGCGTTGCATCAGGGAAACGTTAGCAGATCAGTTGCTCTTTGTCAGGTTCTCTACCATCGTATCACGGCTTGATAGAAGCTCCAGCTGCCAAATCCGACGAGATCAGCTTGGTCCTCTGGCTGCTGTGCTCCGGGAGGTACGCATCAGCGTGACGTGCTCTCATATTTGGGCGCTCGTACAGTGTAGACTCGTGTCCCTACGGCACGCTCTGTGGCATCTTGGCGCTTACTTGGCGTTTTCTTGACGCTCTGGGGCCCTCTCTTATGATGACTCTGACGACAAATGGTGTAAACTAGGGGATGTTAGGGAGGGTGTGTTCACAGATGAAGGAACGTCAATTTGAGGCAGAATCTGGACGGTTGCCCCGTGTTCGTCCGACAGCTTGTCCCAACTGTGGTGGCGAGATGCGCCACAAGATACTTCGAACGGCTGGCAGACTCGATGCACAGGTGTCTATCGAGGTAGAGACGCATGATCACGATGATGAAGCCCATCAGCCACTCGATGTGTGGGTGTGCAAGCGTTGCGGTTATGTAGAGCTGCATACTCTGCCCTCAAGAGATTACGTGCAGCGTTAGCATTGTCGCATAAAGGAGATAACCTTGACATTCGAACAGGCTTTGGTTTTTGCTATTATCACGTTCACTTTGGTGATGCTCGCAGTCGAGATCTGGCGCTACGATGTAGTCGCTCTTATGGGCATGCTCCTGCTGGTCATCCCGGGGATTATCAGCGTGGAGGAGGCTTTTGCAGGCTTCGGCCATCCGGCGGTCGTGACCATCGCAGCGGTGCTCGTCGTCAGTCAGGGACTGCAGAACACCGGGGTGGCCGATGTGGTGGCACGATGGATGACGAAGGTCGGCGATCGTCTGGCCTTGCAGTTGATCGCGCTGTGCGGACTCGTGGTTGTGAGTTCCGCCTTCATGAACAATATCGCGGCCCTGGCGATCTTCATCCCGGTTGCGGTTCAGATCTCCAGGAAGCACGATCGCCCCACCTCAGTGTATCTTCTGCCGATGGCTTTCAGCTCCCATTTCGGGGGCCTGATCACGTTGATCGGTACGCCAACAAACCTAATTGTCTCCGGGCTGCGTGCCGAGCAGCTGGGGCAGCGTTTCGGCATGTTCGCGTTCGCCCCGGTAGGCATCGGCATCGCTCTGGTCGGTGTGACATTCATCGCGCTCGTGGGCTGGCGACTGATTCCACGACGTGAGGGCGGCTCGGCGAATCAGAACGGTCTCGAGGTGGCAGACTACCTCACCGAGGTACGCGTGCCTGCCGAATCAGGACTGGCGGGGCAGCGATTGCGTAGACTTCGTGAGCTAACCGATGCCGACGTTTGGATTGTGGCCATTCTGCGGAGTGATGACCGTGTCTCGTCGCCGTCGGGTTCTGATCGCATATCCGCCGATGACATTCTGTTGGTGCGGGCAGAGGCGGCAGATCTTCGGCAGTTCCTCGTCGATACGGGCGTTGAGCTCACAGAGTCAAAGCCGATCGAGGATGGGGCTGAACCGTCCGGTTCCCAAAAGGGGTTGTGGGATCAGATCAAGGCCCGGCTACACGCTGATGATATCGAGACCGTTGAATGTGTCGTCAGCCCCGAGTCTCGGATGGTGCACAGAACGGCGCGCGACCTCGATCTTCGAGCGCGCTTTGGCGTGAACCTGCTGGCCATTTCGCGAAGCAGTGAGAGTATTCGCGAACCAGTCGGATCGATACGGCTGGAACCCGGTGACGTACTGCTCCTGCAGACGTATCACGATCGGGTGGCCGAAGCACTGAAGAACACAGGGTGTCTGCCCTTAGTGCAACGTGAGATCAATCTTGTGCCGCACAACCTCATCTTGGGCCTGGGTATCTTCCTTGTCGCGCTGCTGACCGCTACCTTTGACCTCTTACCGGTTCCCACCGCTATGACGGCAGCCGCTGTAGCTATGGTGGTGGCGGGGATCCTCTCGATCCGTGAGGCCTACCATAGCGTCCAGTGGCCCATCGTTGTGCTGTTGGGTGCGATGCTCTCACTGGGCGCCGCGATGGAACAGACTGGCGCAGATCAATTCATCGCCGATCAGGTGTTGCGGGTCTCAGACGTTTTGTCCCCGACCTTTCTTTTGATTATCATCATGCTGGTAACCATGATGCTGTCCGATATCGTGAACAACGCCGCCTCCGTGGTGCTGATGGCCTCCATTGCCATCGGCGTAGCTCGGGGGTTGGGTGTCTCCCTCGACCCGTTCCTGGTAGCCGTCGCTGTCGGCGGCGCTTGTGCTTTCCTGACGCCGGTGGGCCATGAAGCAAACGTGTTGGTCTTTGACGTCGGAGGGTATGAGTTCACGGACTATTGGCGCTTGGGACTGCCGCTAGAGCTGCTCATCACACTTGTTACCGTGCCGATCCTGCTCTGGATCTGGCCGCTATGAGGCAGGCACCGTACCGCTTACCGCGTGGGAGATTACGCGGTAATATAAGGGCGGATGGGGCGCAACACGGTGAACCGGTCAATGGCGTGTTCACAGCAAGGGGATTTGAAGCGCTCTCGGTTTGAGGGCATGAATCGATAATGAGGAGGTCATGGAAGACCCATTCTTACAAGTGTTGATCATCGTCGGGCTTGCACTTCTTAACGGGGTCCTGGCGATGTCGGAGATCGCGGTGGTGTCCGCTCGCCGGGCGCGATTGCGGCAGGGCGCGGAGCGGGGCGATGCAAAGGCTGCAGCAGCGCTCAAGTTGGCGACAGATCCCACGCAGTTCCTCGCGACGGTGCAGATTGGGATCACGCTGGTCGGTGTTGTGGCCGGCGCCTTCGGGCAGGCTACGTTGGCGCGCTTCATCGCTCGCCAGTTGGGCCAGGCGCCGCTGTTCGCCCCCTATGCCTCGGTTATCAGTGCCGTGATTGTCGTCGGCGGCACCACCTATCTCTCGATTGTGGTCGGCGAGCTGGCGCCCAAGCGTTTGGCTCTCATCAACCCCGAGCGTGTCGCCGGTTTCGTGTCGGGGCCTATGCGGGTCCTGTCTTTTGTCGCTCGCCCGGCTGTCTGGCTTCTGAGCGTCTCTACAGACGGTCTGCTCCAGCTCCTCGGGGTAGAACCCTCCACCGAACCGGATGTGACCCCGGAGGAGATCGCGACGATGATCGAGCAGGGGACGGAGATAGGCGTCTTCGAGGAGGCTGAGCACGATATCCTGGAGAGCGTATTGCGTCTGGATGAGCGGCGCGTCGACGCGTATATGACGCCCCGTCCTCAAGTTACGTGGATCGACCTGGATCATCCGGAGGAGAGCATTCGTCAGATCCTGCTCTCGGCACAGCACTCGCGGTTCCCGGTCATTGAGGGGGATCCAGACAACGTACTTGGCATCCTCTATACCAAGGATCTTCTGGTGCGTGCCCTTCGAGACGAACCCTTTGACCCACGCGCCAATCTGCGCTCTGTGCTCTTTGTTCCCGAATCGATGTCTCCGTTACGGGTGTTGGAGATCTTCAAAAAGGAAGGCAAACACATCGCGCTGGTGACCGACGAGTATGGCAGCATTCAGGGGATGGTCACCGATATGGATATTCTGGAGTCCATCGCCGGGGAGATCCCTGCCGAGGGCGAGCCTGAGGAGCCCCGCGCCTTGCGACGTGACGATGGCACCTGGCTGGTCGACGGCCTCCTGAGGATCGACCAGCTCTGGGAGGTGCTGGGTCTCGAGAAACAAATGGACGAAGTCTATCGTGGCTATCAGACGGTCAGTGGCTTCGTTATGGCGGGGCTGGCGGGGATTCCGACGGAGGGAGCGTCCTTCCAATTCCACGGGCTGTGTTTCGAGATTGTGGACATGGACGGACGGCGCATCGACAAGGTGCTGGTCACGCCCCAGGACTCTGGCCCGGGTCTAGATCTCGATGTAAGCTCATCCCGGGAGGCCACCGAGCCGGAAGGAACCGTGACTTAGTGCGCCTGATAGCAAGTCTGGCGATTCACGTGATAGGGAGTCTTGGTGCTTGGTAGAGCGTCCTCGTGATCTATCTGGCTGACGCTTTCTGTGACGCCGCATTCGTCGTGCCGGTTGTGAAGGGTTGTGCTCCTGCCGGTGTTGGATCGTCGGGAGATCTGTGACGCGGTGTGGACTCAATACACTCTTATGGAGGTTAGCGGATGATGGACGGTAGTACTGAGGAGGTGGGCGATAGTCATGTCATTACAGACAGTGCGAACGTATTCATAGCCAGTGCCCGGATCAGACGGAGGCTGGACGGGCTTATCGCGCTGGTGCGTGCGTGGTTTGAGCGGTGGCGAGAGTACGCTGAGCTTTCCGGCGCGGGAGCTATCGCCCGTAGGGCCTTCGCGAATAACTCGTTTGATGGTGTGCTGACGATGGTGGGCGTCGTGATGGGCAGTTTCGTCGTGGGCATCGAGGACGCTTCTGTCGTCCTCGTCACGGGGCTATCCACAGCAGTTGCGATCGGTATTTCCGGTGGATGGGGGGCGTACCTGACCGAGGCGGCCGAGCGCCGTCATGAGATCGCCGAACTTGAAAAGAGCACGCTCACCGATCTTCACGATTCCAAGATCGGCAAGGCGGCACGCTCGGCCGTGGTGATTGTCGCTGCTGTAGACGGGCTGTCTCCGTTCCTGGCAGCGTTTCTGGTCGTCATTCCGTTCTTCTTCGCTCCCCTTCTGCCTTCCATCACCTATGCGTTCTATGCTTCGCTCGGGATGGCGTTGGTTTCACTCTTCGGTCTCGGTACCTATCTGGCCCGCATCTCTCAGGAGAACAAGGCCGCCTACGGTGTGAAGACGGCGATCGCCGGTGTGGTGTGTATGAGCCTGACGCTGGTTATGGAGCAGCTATCCCGCTGATGGACACGAAGGAGGGCCAGGTTATGACCGCGTGGCACACGTTGCAGCGAGAGCAAGTCTTTGAACAACTGGAGACCTCATCAGATGGGCTCGCGTCGGAGGAGGCTAAGCGACGCCTGGAGCGTTACGGTCCGAACGAGCTAGAGGAGCGGGGGCTACGCAGCCCTCTGGACGTCCTTGCGAGCCAGTTCACCGAGATTATGGTCGTGGTATTGATCATCGCGGCCGTGATCTCGTTTGCCATTGGCGAGATGACCGATGCGATCATGATCCTGATCATCGTCGTCCTTAATGCCGTCCTCGGCTTCACGCAGGAATACCGTGCCGAGCGAGCGATAGCGGCGCTCAAGGAGCTATCGGTGCCCACGGTGCGCGTGCGCCGCGACGACCAGATTCGCGAGGTGGAGGCGACCAATTTGATCCCGGGGGACGTGGTCCTGCTCGAGGCCGGGGATCGCGTGCCGGCGGACGCGCGGGTGATTGAGTCGGTCAACCTGCGTGCCGAGGAGGCGGCCCTCACAGGCGAATCGGTGCCTGTGGACAAGATCGAGGCGCCGCTGGAGGACGAGGATCTGGCGGTCGGCGATCGCCGCAATATGGTCTTTATGGGCACGGCGATTGCCTATGGCCGAGGCGCCGCTGTGGTCGTCGAGACCGGGATGCGGACGCAGCTAGGCAACATCGCCGACATGCTGCAGCAGGTCACGGAAGAGAAGACGCCGCTGCAGCGCAAGATGGCTGAGCTCGGCAAGTGGCTGGCCGTCGGCGCTGCGATCCTAGTGGTTATTGTCTTTGCGGTGGGCCTCTGGCGCGGCGGCGCCGTCGATGAGATGTTCCTGACCGCCGTCAGTCTGGCCGTCGCGGCCGTACCCGAGGGCCTGCCTGCCGTGGTCACCATCGCGCTGGCGCTGGGCGCACAGCGGATGGTGCGCCGGAATGCCCTGATCCGCAAGCTTCCCGCCGTGGAGACGCTGGGCGCGGTCACGACCATCTGCTCGGATAAGACCGGCACGCTGACTGAGAACCGCATGACCGTCACCATCCTGGACATCGCCGGCACGACGCTGAACCTCACCACGCAGATGGAACGCACCGGTGCTACGCTCTCCCCCGACGAGGAGCCCGTCGTGGAGCCCGATCGTGATATCGCGCTCCTGCTGGCGGGTGGGGCTCTGTGCAACGACGCCAGCCTTCAGCCCGATGAGGACGGTTCGGGCAGCTATCATGCTGTCGGCGATCCGACCGAAGGCGCGCTGGTGGTAGCCGCGGCGCGGCTGGGTATGTGGAAAGCGGCTATGGAGAAGCTGATGCCCCGGGTCGCGGAGGTCCCCTTCACCTCGGAGCGCAAGCGCATGACGACGGTGCACCGCGTGCCGGAGGAGGTCGAGGCGGAGGCCGACGACACCGAGAACGCGCCCCTCGACCGGTTACCCGACCACGTCCTCGATGCCGGATACGTCGTCTTCACCAAGGGCGCCGTCGACCAGATGATGGACATCTGCGATCGTGTCTGGAACGAGGGTGAGATCGAGGCGCTCGATGAGTCGTGGCGCTCCCGGATTGAGGACGCGAACAATGGGCTGGCCCAGGAGGGTATGCGTGTCTTGGGCGTGGCGATGCGGTCGCTAGACGAGGTGCCTGAGGAGGCCAACGAGGACACGCTGGAACGGGACGAGATCTTTGTCGGGCTCCTCGGTATGATCGACCCGCCGCGGCCTGAGGTGCGCGAGGCGGTGGCCGAGTGCCGGACCGCGGGCATTCGCCCGGTGATGATCACCGGCGACCATCCGCTGACGGCGCTGCATATTGCGCGTGCTCTCGGGATTGCGGACGGGCCGGAGAACGGGGAGGTCGCGGAGGAGGGGGAGCGCCCTGTGATCACGGGTCGGGAACTGGCGGCGATGTCTGATGAGGAGCTGCGGGACCGCGTCACGGAGATCTCCGTCTATGCCCGGGTCAGCCCCGAGCACAAAGTCAAGATCGTCGAAGCCCTAAAGGACAGAGGGCAGATCGCGGCGATGACCGGCGACGGTGTCAATGATGCCCCGGCCCTTAAGCGCGCCGACATCGGCGTGGCGATGGGCATTACCGGCACCGACGTGAGCAAAGAGGCCTCCGATATGGTGCTACTGGACGACAACTTCGCCACCATCGTGCACGCCGTGGAGGAGGGGCGCACCATCTACGAGAATATCCGCAAGTTCGTGAAGTACACGATGTCGTCCAACCTCGGTGAGATCCTGGTGATGCTGGTGGCTCCGCTGGCAGGCCTGCCGATTCCGCTGAACGCGATCCAAATCCTGTGGATTAACCTGGTGACCGATGGCCTGCCCGGTCTGGCCCTGAGCGTGGAGCCGGCGGCACCGGACACCATGAAGCGGCCTCCGCACCCACCCGACGAGAGCGTCCTGGCGCGCGGGCTCGGCACCTACCTGCTCTGGGTCGGCATCCTGATGGGCGCAGTGGCGCTTCTGCCCGAGCTCCTGGCCGCGTGGACGGGGGCTCTGTCGCTCGAGAGTGGCGCCTGGCGCACGATGGTCTTCACAACCCTAGCGCTGGCGCAGATGGGCAATGCCCTGGCCATCCGCTCCGATCGGCTGCTCCTGGTCCAAATCGGCGTCTTCAGCAATCCTGCCCTGGTGGGCGCGGTGCTCCTCACCTTCTTGCTCCAGATGGCCGTCGTCTACCTGCCCTTCCTGCAGAATATCTTCGACACGGTGCCGCTCAGCATGGAACAACTTCTGATCAGCCTGGGGTTCAGCACCATCGTCTTCATCGTGGTCGAGATCGTCAAGGGGATTCGGCAACGGGCTGAGAGCTGACGACCGGGTGTCTTGGGAGGCTCCGGGGGCAGTCTGCCCGGAGCCTGGTATTCTATGAGCGATGCGCCTTGCTGTAGCAAAGCGCAACGCTCACGCTTCAAAGGTGCCCGGCGAGGTGCGCCGACAGCTGTTCGACGAGATCCGGCGCCTCGGCGGCGACGTTGTGATCCTCCCACGGGTCTTCCTGTAGGTCGAAAAGGAGCGGGTCCTCACCCTCGATCTGAACGAGCTTATGGCGCCCGTCATAGATGAGGTGCCAGGCGCGCCCAGGGGTGACGAGGCCGGAGATGACGTAGGGCCGGTGCGCCTGCGCCTCACCGCGCAGGACCGGCCTGAGCGAGCGGCTGTCCATGATCTCGGGGACGGTAAGCATCGCGTCGGGGAGCGTGATCCCCGCATAATCCAGGAAGGTCGCCGCCAGGTCGTGGAGGCTGACGACGCCGTCGAAGCGCTGGGAGGGCGCCACCTCGTGGCCCGCGACGATCAGCGGGACGCCCACCGAGGGTTGGTAATAGGTCCCCTTAGCCCACAGATTGTGATCGCCGAGCATCTCGCCGTGGTCGCTGCTGTAGACAACCAGGGTCTCCTCGATCTCGCCGCGGGCCGTGATGGCATCGAGGTAGCGGCCCAGGTGCCGGTCGATGTTCTCGACCATCGCGGCGTAATTGCGACGAATCTGCGTATGCGTTGGCCCGTCGAACTGGTCGTTGTCGTGTGGGGGTGGGAAGTCAACGCCCTCCCACTGCGCCTGCATGCGCGCCGTCACGTCCATCGGGTCGTGGGGGCCCGGGAAGTTGACCTGGAGGAACCACGGTCGGTCTGCTGGAAACGCCTCCAGCATACGCAGGCCGTTGTCGGCGACCCAGTTGTCGCCGTAGGCCTCCTCGGGGAGGGGCGTGGGCCTGGTCTCGGCGTAGTGGGCCTCTCGGCGGCGCTCCATATCCTCGACGTGGGTCTCC
>CAZPJP010000025.1:0-37002 GCA_964586915.1 uncultured Anaerolineales bacterium | reverse complement strand
ATATCCCATACCTTCTATGCATACATTGTTGAATAACATGCACCTCGCCTCGTACTTGGTATAGCTCGAAATTGAATTGTACCATTAAGCATGGGTTTCGCCATGCAAAGTGCGGGTCTGCGGGATCGATTGCGCGCACCCACTGATCTTCAGCGTGACCTGCTTTGAAGCTGTGCTCATCGTCGCACCAGCAACACGCCGGCGAGCACCAGCCCTAGGCTCGCCACGACCATAGGCGTGAGCGTCTCGCCTAGAACGAGCGCACCTAGGATCAGGCCGTTGATCGGCACGATGTAGGTGACCATAGTCGTGAAGGTCGCGCTCGTGCGCTTAAGCAGCTCGAAATAGATCACGTAGGCAACTACGGTGCCCACCAGCGAGAGTGTGATCCAGCTGGCAAGGGCCTGCCCTGACGGAGCAATCCTCAGCGGTCGCTCGACTAAGAGCGCGATTGGCAGGATGTACACAAACCCCATCGTGAACTGACCAGCGGCCGAGGCCATCGGTGGCTGCGTCTCTAGGTGCTTTCGGGCGAAGATGCTCGCCAGGGCATAGGAGGCGGATGACCCAACGATGGCCGCTATACCCAAGACTGAGGTGCTGATCCCGCCCTGCACTTCAGGCCACATCAGAAGCCCGATTCCGATGAAGCCTAGGACAACGCCCAGGATCTTCGGGAGATCGATCCGATCGTCGTGTGTGAGGACGTGGGCGAGTAAAATGGTGAAGATCGGTGTCGTCGACTGGAGCAGCGCGGCCCAACTGCTGGGAATGTACTGCTCACCCCACGAGATGAGCGCGAAGGGCAGCGCGCCGTTGAGCAACCCCACGACGGCAAAGGCTAGCCAGACGCGTCCGCCGCGCGGTGGGGGTATCCGTCGAAGGCGCAGGAGAACCCAGATGGCGACAACCGCCAAACCAAGTCGGCCGGCTACCAGCGTGAGGGGCCCAACTTCACCGACGACGATCTTAATGAACATAAAGGACGTGCCCCAGATCGTGCCAAGGACAAAGAGCAGCAAGAGGTTCATAGTGGTCTCCGAGTCGACTAGGTGTTCAGCGCAGCGCCAGGTCAAGCGGCGTGTGCGAAGCTGGATAGTCCTGCGTTTGATGCATTTTGGGTCGATGTCTTTTAGACGTGGCGTACGCGCTTTGGCTCGCGGTGCGGAGTGTGCTTGTCACGGGGTCTCAAAGTAGCGATCGCGATACCAACCAGGATGAGTGCGCCGCCGAACGCCGTGACCAATGTAGGGATCTCACGCAGAATTATCCACGCCAGCAAGGTGGATCCTATCGGTTCCGCCAGCGTTGCCAGAGCAATGTACGTTGGGGGAAGGAGCTTCAACGCCCAGTTGAAGGACGAGTGCCCGATCAGCTGCGGGATGAGGGCGACCAGGAAAAGCCAGAGCCACGCGCGTGAGGGATAGCCTGACAGGGGCAGGCCAGCCAGGAGGGTCATACAGACCGAGACAGCAGCAGCGATGGCATAGACTGGAAAGACGTAACTAACCAGCGAGAGGCGCGCGCGTAACCTCCGCCCGATGATGAGGTGCGCCGCCACGGTGATCGATCCGACAAGGGCGAGTCCATCACCGAGGAGCGCATGGCTTCCACCACCGAAGTCCTCCAGGCCAATCACGGCGGAGCCAACGACGGCGATGACCATGCCGATCAGAGTACGCCGCGATACCGCTTCCTGCAGGAAAAGATAGGAGAGCAGGGCGACAAAGAGGGGCGTCATGCTTACGAGCGCAATAGAGGCCGCGACAGAAGTCAGCGCCAGAGACGTGATCCACGTATAGAAGTGCACGGCGAGCAGAGCGCCTGAGGCCGCTATCCATCCCCATTCGCGACGCCCAAGGCGCTGCCACTCCTTACGGGAGACCACAAGTGCGACCGGCGCAAGCAGGGCTGAGGCGAACGTCAGGCGCCAAGCAGCAACCGCCAGGGAAGGCACCGAACGCTGTGCCAGACGGATGAATGTAGAGGCTGTCGAGACCGCGAGAACGCCGGTTGTCAATCCGACGCCTGGCGGAATTGGCCGCTTGTCTGGGTTCATTCGCACCTCTCGGGAATGATGATATACTGCTGCGTGAAGCTGACGGCTGACCACCGACCGATTATACGGCGATCTAGACGCTTGCCCAATTGCTCTGGTCGAAATCGTCGAATAAGTATAGTGAGGGACGATCGCGAACGATGTCATTCGTAGCGGGGCACAGCAACCGTGGTATAATGGCGATGAGGGGGACTCGATCGCGTGCCTGCGAATACAATCAAGCCATGCGGACTGATGCGAAGATCTATACCTGACTACGCCCAACTACCTCTAGTAAATAATTGCCTCAAGGAGCGTTATTGCCTGTGGGGCAGCCTATTCGTTCAGATGATTGCTCTTGCATCAGAGGGTCCAAGCTACCTATAGGAGGGAAGACTATGGCTGAATACACAAAGCACCTCTACCTGTCGATGATCCCGGAGGCCCTGATCGCATCGCAGCTCTCCCCCGAGGAATTTGGTGTCTATTACGCTGTGGGATCACAGAAGAAGTCACGCGGTCAGGCGATCTTCTTTGAGGTGGATCCCGATTTCCGGACCGACGAGCTGCCGATTGAGGAGGGGCTGGAACGCTGCATACCTCACGAGGACGGCAGTCCGAAGCGGTCAGTCTACATCTCAGTCTATCGAGCGCTCGAGCGGGTGGCGCTAGACAGCCTCCTGAAAATGTACCTGGTGACCCAGGATGGTCGTGTGCTGCCGCTGGACGCGGCTGAGACCTGCCCTGAGGACACACCCGGATTGCACCTGTATCAAGAGATCGCACCGGTACATCCACTCGTGGTCAGTACACTGGGGTCGCAAGAGTTCTTCAATCTGATTGTGCGAACCCCGACCTCCCTGCTCACGTTGCCTGCAGTCTGTTTTGCCGAGCTGCGACTGGGGGAGTTGGCGGAGAATCCGGAATATGGCAGCGTCGGCGATCTACCCTACGCCAATATCGATCACCTTCGCCAGTGCCTGGTCGACCTACGAACCAAGACAGTACATACGAAGATGGTCGATCGTGTCAGCCCGGCCACATTCCCCTACAGGACGCTTAAGACCGGGATCTTTGTGGGAAATCGGTCGCGATTGCGTTGCTTCCCCCTGCCTTCTCAAGATGAGCTGCGAAGCAAGCATTACCGCTGGTGGCGGTCGGCCAACATGTGATGTGGAATGCTGCCCTGCTGAGAGGTAGGGGGTGGGTAACGGGGCTCCTGAGATCATAGATCCCATAGTCGAGGCGCCCGCTAAACGTACCGCCAAAGGCTCACAGCTTTCCCTCCGGAGCTGGCTGTGGCAGGAGGATCACCAGAAGCTAGCTTCTGGGGGGAGCTGGGGCCTCTTTGTGTGGAAATGAGGTAAGGATGAGTATGATAGGAGGTTGGAGAAGATGAATGTCTGGGTTGTTGCTAGTTTGATCTCCGGGATCATCTCTGTCGCTGCAGCGGTCTTCTATTACCGCTGGGTCGTGCAGCAAAATCCCGGCACTGAGCGGGCGCGTCGCGTCGCTCGATGGATTGAGGAAGGGTCGCAATCCTACCTGGTGAAGTTATATGTAGCACTAACGCTGTTGTCATTGGGTATGGCAGTCGTCCTGGCCATCGTCTTTGGACTTCAGGTGAACGCGGGATACGGGCTGACGATCGCAGTCACCTTTATCTTCGGTGCGGTGGCCTCTTCCATTGCTGGATACATGGGGATGTCCATCGCCGTTAAAGGTAACGTTCGCACCGCTACCGCGGCTGAGAAGGGCCTTATCCCGGCATTCGAAGTCAGCATAAACTCCGGCGCCGTGATGGGTCTGGCGATGGTAGGGATGGCTCTGATTGGCATGAGCTTGATCTATCTGATCACGGAGACGCCGGAGATGGTTTTGGGCTTCAGTTTTGGTGCCTCGATGCTTGCCTTGTTGGCGAAGGCAGGGGGCGGCATCTATACGAAGACCGCTGATATCGCGGCTGACCTCGTGGGGAAAGTCGAGGTTGGGATTCCTGAGGATGATCCTCGTAACCCCGCCGTCGTGGCTGACAACGTTGGGGACAACGTGGGCGACGTGGCTGGTATGGGTGCGGACATCATCGACAGCTATATCGCCAGTGCTGTTGCAGCAATGCTCTTGGGCGCTGCATTGCCCGGTCTCAGTGGCGATCAACGCATCATGTACACGATTTTCCCCTTGATCCTCTGTATGTTGGGGAGTTTCGCCTCACTGATTGGGCTGCAATTCGTACGGGTTCGGGATGAGGACGGTAAGCCCGGGACTGCGTTGAACATGGGCACGATCTATACCACAGTGATCTTTGCCCTGTTGGTGGTTGTCGTGGTTCTGATCGCTGGGATCGACCTGGCGGCGCTCTGGGCTACGTTGGCCGGCTTGATCACCGGCGTTGTCATCGGTTTTACCTCTGACTTCTTCACTGGCGATGATCGGCCACCCGTGGTCGAAACGGCCAGGGTCTCTGAATCGGGGGCTGCGATTACGATCATCACCGGCTTTAGCTACGGTCTGATCAGCATCGTTCCTTCTACCATCGGCATTGTGGTGGCTATGTTGATCGCCTACTTTGTCGCCGAGACCTCACCTATTCTCACCGGTGTCTACGGTGTCGGCATCAGTGCCGTCGGCATGCTGTCGATCACCGGTATGATCGTCTCCGCCGACGCCTACGGCCCTATCGTGGATAATGCCCGAGGCATTGCTGAAATGGCAGGGATGGATCCCGAGGTCGTCGAGATCACCGATGTGCTGGACGCCGCCGGCAACACCGCCAAAGCCATCACCAAGGGCTTCGCGATCAGTGCCGCTGCATTGACCGTTCTGGCGCTCTTCTCCACCTATGCCAGTGAGATCTACCAGGCTATGGTTGAGATGAATGTTGCCGACGCACAGCCGCTGAGAATCAGTCTGCTCGATCCTATGGTCATCGCCGGTGTTTTCCTGGGCGCGGCGACCCCACCGCTCTTTAGCGCTTTGTTGATGCTCGCCGTCACCCACAACGCCTTCGATATGATCGAGGAGATCCGGCGCCAGTTCCGTGAACGCCCGGGTATCCTAGCCGGGACGGAGGAGCCGGACTACGTGACCTGCGTGTCGCTCGCTTCACAGGATGCGCTGAAATCGTTGGTGTTTCCCGCCTTCCTCGCTGTGGTGCTGCCGTTGGTCGTGGGTTTCGTCATGGGACCTGAAGCGCTTGGGGCTTTCTTGGGCGGCGCCATCTTCACCGGCATCCTCTTCGCCTTGCTGATGGCAAACGCCGGAGGGCTCTGGGACAACGCTAAAAAGTACGTCGAGAGCGGCTACTTTGGCGGTAAGGGTTCTGACGCGCATAAGGCCAGTGTTGTGGGCGACACCGTTGGCGATCCTTTCAAGGACACCGCCGGTCCGTCGCTCAACACGTTGATCACCGTGATGTCGCTGGTCTCTTCGCTCTTCGCGCCGGTGATCGCAGCGTTCCACGTCTTCTAGCTGACGACCCGCAACGCGGTTCTTGATCGATCAAGCCCCCGCTTCGGCGGGGGCTTTTCATTGGCAATCGATGCTTCTGCATGTTTGGGCGTCTTTCCATCCCGCCCTTGTCGAGGGATCTGCATGCTAAGCTTGGCGATCTAGGAAGGTGCGGACTGCATCCGGGGCAAGCGGTCCCCAATGTGAGATATGAGTCAGCTTGTGCCCAAGGTCCATGAGGCGTCGCAGACTGCGCCAGTTGTCCGCGAGGCTGTAGGCGAGAAAGGGAGGGGCAGGCGTACGGGGGCGCAGCGGTCGTCCTCTTAGGAGGTCGTCGGCGAGGAGGAGCGCCTTGGCCATAGGCCCGAGTTGAATCGGGATAATCATGGCTGTCACCTCCGTTTATGTGTCGATGGCGCCCTCACACAGGCAGATTAGCTATGCGGATGTCCGCTCCGCGTTGATGTTGACGACTCTGAACATCGGCTACGATCGGCTATGGCTGCACGGCTCCCCAGCTCCGAATCATATCTGAGATGGCAAAGCGGGTAGCCTCCGCGCCAAAGCCCCATGCCAGCAGCGTGAGGTAATCCATAATGCTTTGGGCTCCGAAGTCTGCTTTCAGCGTATAGAGCTCGACGAAGCCCGCCAGCGCCAGAAGGGTGACAGCGACCCCGTATGTGATCCAGGTGAACCATCTCAAGCGGCGGCCCGCGGCTACGGTTTCCTGCTCCAACGAACGTACCCTCACATCTGGTAGCGCCGTCAGCGAATGCGGTGTGATCATCTGCCGCACACTCATGGCAACGGAGTCGGCGAGGTCGAAGGGCGTCGCGGCGGCAGCGTCCGGCACTGCCTCAGTGGACGCGCGGGTTGAGAGGTCTTCGAGCGTTTCGATCATCTCCAGGCGCAACGCCAGGTAAGCGCTGTCGGCTTCCGGTTGTAGCTCGTCGACGCGCGGTTGGAAAGCAGTGAGCTCGGGCGGCTCCTCACCTGGATAGCGCGCTTGATGAAGTCTTAGGAGCGAGGTTAGGAGATCTGTCAGTTCCGCGCGTCGCAACCTAGTAAGGGCGTCCCCAATCTCCTGTTCTAGAACTGCGATCTCACCCGCCCCCGTCTCACCAAGGGGCGATGTCCGGTGTAACCTTTGTCGGAGCACCTCCGACAGGGCACGACCTTGGGGTCCAAGCCTTGCCAGCATCTCGAGGCGTGCGTCGAGCTTCAGATATATATTGGTCTTGGTCACCAGTGGCTCGAGCGCCTCCCGGAAGGCCTGAGGTTCCGCAAGGTCCGGCGCACTCCGGTGGATAGCCTCGGCCGACTGCAGCAGCGCTTTGATGTGAGGGATCTCGCCGCCGATCTCTCTGAGGCGCTCGATGAGGTCCTGGTAGGCGGTCAGCTGTACGATCCAGTCCGGTCGCCCACGGCGCCAGCGGCCCCAAATCTTAGCCGCCTCATCAGCGGCGACCTTGGCCTGATCCCACTGCTGCGCTTCGAGCGCCACCTCGACGTCAACCAGATCTGCTTCCATGCGACGCAGAAACGGCGTCCCGAGCTGGTGAAGCTCCCGGTCGATCTTCATCTGTGTCCGGACCTGGCTCGTGCGCACCATAACTTCATCGCGAGGACGCCCTTTGTTTCGGTACCAGGAGATCCCAATACCTAGGGCCACCCCCAAAACAAGAACGCCCAGAGGTAACCAGGGCGGCGACTTAACAGAAATCTGGACGGGAACCGAACGGCTTCCGCCCGCATAGGTGATGAGCAGCTCTCCGCTGTAGTTGCCGGGAGGAATCTGCCCGAAATCAAATCTGATCGGCACGGTCAATTGTCCCTGGGTCCCAAGACTCGTTGGCTCGCTCGCCACCCGCACGGCTGAGGCTGGGATGTGGGAACCTTGGTCGGCGCGCGAGAGATCCAGAGGCACCACCTCAATGCTTCTAACGGGTTCCGAGGATTGGATCAACAAGGCCCTCTCCAGCACCTCGCCTTGAGTTGCGCTGAGGATGAGCTGTGGGGGCGTAACGGATAGTGTCTCTTGGGCGGATGTGGGCGCAGCCAGCAAGAATAGCACGCTTGCAAGCAGACCGGCGAGCCGGGGTATAGACTTCACGCACAGTGACATTCTCATCGCTCTTCTCTCCCATCATAGGTGATGTAGATCTCGAGCCGCAGGGTCATCTGCCGGTTTGGTGGAGGACCACCCTCAACCATACACCCGCTCGCGACGCCGTCAATTGTTCAACTCGAGGTCGGTGAGCGCTCGATGCATTCGGTTGAGTCCCTCCAGCAGAAGCTCTCGCGGGCAGCCGAAGTTGAGGCGGATAAAGCCTTCACCACCCGGGCCGAATGCACCCCCATCATTGAAAGCCACGCGAGCGTTATCCAGAAAGAAACGTTGGGGTGACGTGGGTAGTCCTGCCTCGCGGCAGTCAATCCACGCCAGATAGGTGCCCTCAGGGGGCACCATCTTGAGTTGTGACATCTCCCCCGCGAGATACTCCCCGACCAGATCCCGATTTGCCTCCAGATAGCGCAGTAGTGCCTGGAGCCACGGCCCTCCCTCGGCGTATGCAGCCTTCGCGGCGGTGTACCCCATTAAGTTTGGGGTTCCGACCAGCCCTCCCCGTCCCTTCTTGTACCGCTGCCGCAGATCGGCGTCGGGGATGATGGCAAAGCCACAATGAAGACCGGCGATGTTGAAGGTCTTGCTTGGCGCCATCAGCGTAATCGTCCGCGCAGCGACCTCTTGCCCCAGGGTAGCGACGGGGATGTGCTGGTGCTCCTCGTAGATGAGATCGCAGTGGATTTCATCAGAACAGATGACCAGGTTGTGGCGCAGGCAGATGTCGGTCATCGCGATGAGCTCCGCTCGTGTGAAGACGCGCCCCACCGGATTATGAGGGTTGCAGAGCAGGAAAAGGCGGGTCTGCTCGGTGATGGTCGCTTCAAAGAGATCGAGATCGACGCCGTAGCGCCCATCGGTTCCCTGGATCAACGCCATCGCCTGTCCCCGGACTCCTGCGTCCTCGGCGGCGTGTAGGATGTGCATGTAGACGGGTGTCTGGACCATCAGGGCTTCATCGGCAGCCACAAAGGCCCGGCTCGCAACGTTGAAGCCCGCCACAATGCCGGGCAGAAAGATGATCGCCTCGGGCGCCACCTCCCAATTGTAGAGCTTGCTGAGCCGTTCCGTGATGAGTTCCCGGAGGTCAGGTGGGCTCTTCTCGTATCCAAAGACACCGTGTTCGACCCGAGCGCGCAATGCGCGGATAACAGCAGGGGGCGACCGGAAGTCCATATCCGCGACCCACATAGGGAGGACATCTTCATCATACCACTGCCACTTGATGCTGTTGCTCTCCCGACGGTCGGTAATCCGGTCGAAATCGTAAGGGATTTCGGGGCCATCGACAGTGTGGGGTATCGCCGAAGCGTCCGGTCCGCGATGATCGTTCACACTTTCCTCCTGGTGTTGTGTGCTGGTATGAGGTGTTGATGTCAGATACGCACCGCCTATGGTACCATAGGTTTGACTTTGCTCCTACCAAACCTATACTGTCACGGTTCCATATCCATCCCCGTGAGCGCTGATAGCCTACCACGCCACTCAGATAGTTACTGGAGGCCCAATGACGAAAGAAAAGAAAGATCAGACAAACGCGAAGACCATTGATCAGCAATCCGCCGAGTTGGAGGAGAAGCTCTCGGTAACCCAGCACAGCGTGATCATCGATGGCCAGACGATCAGCTATACCGCAAAGGCCGGGACATTGCTGCTCAAGGACGACGAGGGCAACCCGAAAGCTTCGGTCTTCTACGTCGCCTATACAAAGGACGACGTCGATGTCGCACAGCGACCCATCACATTTTCCTTTAACGGCGGGCCGGGCTCCTCCTCCGTCTGGCTACACCTTGGTGTGCTTGGCCCGCGGCGCGTGCTGATGGACGAGGAGGGGTATCCGCTGCCGCCACCCTTTAAGCTCGTGAACAATGAGTTCTCGTTGCTGGACATCACAGACTTGGTTTTCATTGACCCCGTCAGCACTGGATTTAGCCGGCCCGTGAAAGGTGAGGAAAAGGAGCAATTCCACGGCGTTGAGCAGGACATCCAGTCGGTTGGCGAGTTCATCCGGCTGTACACTGCTCGCGCCCAGCGGTGGGCCTCCCCCAAGTTCCTCATCGGAGAGAGCTACGGCACGACGCGCGCATCGGGCCTCTCCTCTTATCTTCAGCAGGAGCTCGGCATGTATATCAACGGGATCATGCTGGTCTCGGCAGTCCTCAACTTCCAGACCATTCATTTTGGACTGGGCAACGATCTACCCTACGTGCTTTTTCTGCCCACCTACGCCGCGGCGGCATGGTATCATCAGCGTCTGCCCGAGGACCTTCAGGCGATGCGCCTTGACGAACTCCTGCGTCAGGTCCAGGGCTACGCGGGTGGGGACTACACACTAGCCCTGATGAAAGGGGACGCCCTGCCCGAGGAGGAACGGGCGGAGACTGTGGCTACGCTGGCCCGCTACACTGGCCTGGGTGAGCCCTACATCGAGCAGACCAATCTGCGGATCAACATTCATCGCTTCGTTAAGGAGTTATTGCGGCATGAACGTCGCACGATCGGGCGATACGACGCGCGGATCAAGGGTATAGACCGTGACGCCGCTGGCGAACGGCATGAGTACGATCCCAGCTATGCGACGATGCAGGGGGCCTATACCAGCGCTCTCAATCACTACCTCCGAGCGGACCTCGGGTTCATAACCGATCGTGTGTACGAAATCCTGACGGCGAAGGTGCAGCCCTGGGACTACAGCAAGTACCAGAACCAGTACGTCAACGTCTCGGAGAGCCTGCGGCGGGCGATGACTGCCAATCCCTATCTGCGGGTCTTTGTGGCCAATGGCTATTACGATCTGGCCACGCCCTATTTCGCGACGGAGTATACCTTCAACCACCTCGAGCTCGATCCGACGCTTCAGGATCACGTCACGATGGGATACTATGAGGCCGGGCATATGATGTATGCTCATCGTCCCTCTCTCGCCAAGTTGAAGGCCGATCTCGTAGCGTTTGTGGAGGCAGCGCTGCTCACCACGGACTAGCGTGCAGGGACTCACCGCTGTTCGGCCCGAAAGCTACGGTATGTCTCACTGGCGATGCAACGGGGCGCGAGCGCAACCACGAGCATCAAGCTGGGACCCGACCGAATATTGGTTGTGAATGTGGGTCGCAGCCCAGACTTCCCTTGATGCTCGTGGGTGCTGTATCAGCCGGACCTGAACAGCGTGGCCTGGTGTAGCCGCCTGGGTTGTACAGATTCAGCCGATCTGCGTTGCTCTCTGGTTACTCCATCTCGGCCAGCCGTGCGTATATTGGCGCCAGCGCCTCATAGGTCTGTCGGAAGAGTGGGAGAAGCTCAGCATAGATGGACTGGGCCTTGGGCTGAGGATCGATGGTCAAGGCGATGGGATTCATCTTTGTCCCCATCGTGAAGTCAGGATAGACACCGACGCCAACACCGCCAGCCAGCGCCGCACCCATCGACGTTGCCTCCTCCAGAATGGCGAGCCGGTGGACGGGTACGCCGTAAATGTCGGCCATGATCTGGTTCCAGAGAGCGCCTCGAGCCCCGCCGCCGATCAGACGGATCGCGTCCACCTCCGCACCCTGTGCGCAGAAGGCATCCAAGATCACGCGCAGGTTCATCGCCACACCTTCGAGAACGGCCCGGATCATATCGGCCCGGGTGTGGCGGATCGTGAGGCCCACGAAAGCTCCGCGGGCCTGAGGATTCCAGTGCGGGCTGCGCTCGCCCATCAGGTAAGGGAGGAAGAGCAGGCTGTTTGCGCCCGGAGGCGATTCTGAGGCCTGTGCGTTCATCAGCTCATAGGGGCTAATTTTGAGTGCGGATGCCGCCTGAACTTCGTAAGGGCAGAGTTGATCCCGCGTCCACTCGTAGGCGGCGCCTGCTGCCTGCATCGTTCCGGTGGGCATGAACATACCGGGTACGAGATGGGCGAAGGTAAAGGTCTTGTAATCCGGGTCGTAAATTGGGGACTCTGTCGCCAGCGCGATCCAGGAGGATGAGCCCAGGTAGTTGTACGTGGATCCTTCGGATACTACCCCTGCGCCTGCGGCAGCGCACGCGCCGTCGCCACCGCCGATCACGACCGGCGTGCCCGCTGCCACGCCGACCTCCGCAGAGACGGCGCTTCTGACGTTGCCGACCACAGCGCTGGATGGGCGTACTTCTGGCAGCTGACCCGGGTCAAGCCTAACCGCATCGAGAATGCGACCCGACCACGTTCCCGCGTTGAGATCATAGAGATTCATACCCGAAGCGTCGGAGGGGTCGGTGACAAAAGCGCCGGTGAGGCGCGCAACGATCGCGTCCTTCGCGTGCGTGAACTTGTAAGCTCGCTGATAGATCTCTGGCTGGTGGTCGCGCAGCCATAGGATCTTGGCCAAGGAGTACGACGCACTCAGCCGGTGCCCTGTAATTCGATAGATGTCCTCAAAGGCGATGCGCTCTCTGACCCATCGCGCTTGCTCGACCGCGCGCTGATCTGCCCAGATGATGGCCTTTCGCAGTGGGCGTGCCTCCCGGTTCAGAGGGACACACCCCATCATCTGACCGCTAAAGGTGATGCACGCGATTTCTGTCTTTGGGATGCTTGTCTGCTTCAGCAACTGCTGGGTGGAGCTGCAAACGGCGACCCACCAGTCCTCGGGACTCTGCTCGGCCCAGCCCGTGTGAGGATAGTCGGTTCCGTATGAATAGAACGTGCTTCCAACCAGCTCCCCCGCAGCATCGTAGAGCGTTGCCTTGTTGCCAGTAGTGCCTAGGTCGTGGGCAAGAATGAAGCGAGCCATCTGTTCGCGCTCCCTCGCTTAGGTGGAACGTTGCCTATGGAGATCTGCGTTTAACCAGCGCCTGATACGTCAGTTGCTTGAACTGGGAGTTGATCGGGTAGTGTTGGTTGGGAGCAAACTGGGTCATGAGAAGCCCATACAGCGCCTCAGCCGGATCGATCCAGAAATAGGTGCTGTATGCCCCGAGCCACCCAAACTCGCCCACCGAGCCCGCCATCCCCGTGGGCGCGACATCCATTAATACTTGTACGCCCAGACTGTACCCATAGCCACTGTCTCTGCCCTGTCTGAAGCGGTAGTGCTCCAGCGCTGTTCTTTGCATCAAGTTCGTGCGGAAGAGCGCCATCGAGGTCGGGCTCAGCACGCGTATGCCGTCGAGGATGCCGCCGTTGGTCAACATCTGGGCGAAGCGAGCGTAGTCTGGGACTGTGGATACCAACCCGCCACCTCCCATCAAGAAGGGAGGGCGCTGGAGAAACCGGCTTTCCTGCGCTGATTCCACGATCTTGAGCTCCCGACCTTCATCCGGCGGTCCGTAGACAGCAGTCAACCGGGTGGCTTTCTCGGGCGGGACCCAGAATGCCGTATCCACCATCGCCAAGGGCTCAAAGATACGGGTCTGGAAGAAGGTGTCCAGCGATTGCCCCGAGACGACCTCGATGAGACGTCCCAGCACATCGATGCTGAAGCTGTAGCGCCAGTTGGTGCCGGGCTGGAAGACAAGTGGGAGCTCGGCAACGGCCTGAATCACGTCCTCCAGCGTGGTGTCGGAATTGGGATCGCGCATACGCTCGCGCGCTTTCTGATAGAGTCTGTCCACGGGATGGTTGGGCTCCGCCCCGTAACTCAGACCGCTTGTATGAGTAAGCAGGTGCCGTACCGTGATGGGGCGAACTGCATCGGTCAACGCCAGCCCTTCATCTGTCTCGCCAAGGAAGACCTGCATCTCGGCGAAAGCCGGGAGAAACTCGTGGATGGGGGTATTCAGGTTGAAGTGTCCCTCTTCATAAAGCATCATTGCGGCGACGCTGGTCACTGGCTTGGTCATTGACATAATGCGGAAGATGGCATCGAGCTGCATCGCCTTGCCGGCTTCTGCATCCATGAGGCCGTGTTGGCCCAGATGCACGGTCTCACCAGCGCGGGCGACGGTCGTGATCAGGCCGGCAAGCTTACCTTCGTCGACGTAGCGCTGCATACGCGCGTCCACGCGTGCCAGGCGCTCAGAAGAGACCCCGACGCTCTCGGGAGTCGTGAGCTGCATATCATGCCTCCTGCCCGGGTTCGAGGGTCAGGCTCATGGCCCAGTCCTCGGATGAAGGCAACTTGGGTAAGGTGACGCGACACCACGCATCTGCTAAGGGAACGCCGGCGTCAATCCATTCTCCGCTGCGGGGGTTGAACCATCGGGCGCGGTAGGTTTGGTTCGCTCTGGCCCCCCTCAACTCGGAGTGTGGCGCTGTTGTCTCGGCATAGCCTCGTTCCCAGTAGATCATAAACAGATCTTTACCTGGGGTGCGGGCGCAATAGGCCCATCCCTCGTTGCCGGTCGTCCTGCTGGTCTTGTTGGGCGTAACTAGATCGGCGTTGGGCTCGAGATCCTGGTAGCGCGCACCTGTGGAGAATACGAAGGTCCTGAGGTGCGTCATCTGGGCGCCGGAGTCCCATTGTAGCGCCTCCCACATCGTGTTGCGCGCGACCTCGGGCTCGATATCCGCACCCCAGATTCCTTGCGCGCCGTAGATGTGTCCTGCCAGACCGCCGGAGAGGAAGCTTCCGTACATACCCGAGCGACAGGCAGCATCGTCGACATCGGTGCCGCCGACAAAGTCCTCCTCGGTCCAACCCTCATAGTCGGGCCATCCGCGGTAGTCAGGCCAGCCGGCATAGTAAGGCTCGCCGTTGAGCGCCGGACACGCAGGATCGGCCTCGTTGTAGATCTGGGTCAACAGCCAGTGGTGCACGTGATCGCGCCAGTTGCCGATCTGGTGGAGGGTCAGCCACGGAGGCTGATCGAAGTTGATCAGCGTCGATCCGCTGCAATTGGCCGAACAAAGGTTGCTGAACGGGGGCGGACCGTCGGTCTCGAGCACACGGTTGGCCGGCTCGTTGTAATCGCGGGAGGGGATGGACATACCGACCCAGTCGAAGTGGATAGGGCTGAGGATGCAATTGTTGGCCTGATAGCGGCTGAAGACATACTGTATGTAGCGAGCATAGGACGCTGGCCACTCGTAAAATGTGCGCCAGGCCGTGCTTATGTCACGGCGGACGATCTCGATGAAGGGAATAAAGCCTTCGGCGTTGAGATAGTCGACCTTGCGATCCAAGTACTGGAAATACGCCGGGTTGATCCGATCGAAATCGGGGACGATATCTTCGTATCCCGGAACTCTGCCGGGAAAGAGGAAGGGACGACCGCCTTCATTGTGCATGTCCTTAGCAGAGTGGGTACCGGCCTGCTGCCACGCGTCGCGTATCCCGATGCCTGCTTTCTCGTCGAACCAAATGCGCGCCGGTCTGCCATCGTTGGCCCAGGCTGGGAAGGCGGCGATCATCGCGATCAGATTGTATCCCTGTGCTTTGCGATACTGGACCATGTCCTTGAAGCCCATCTTGGGACCCACCGGCAGGCCCTCGGGCTCATCAGTCCAACGGTAACGGTAGGTGGGTGTCGCCCACCACGTATCGCCGATCAGGAAACACGATGTGCCATCTGCATAGGTTAGCGCGTGGCCATTGGACGACGGGCGAAGAAATCCACGGCGGCACGAGTTTGCGGCTAATTCCTCTGGAGACCAGGGTGCTGCCTCAAGCCGCCCCCGCTCTCCGCACAAACCGGCATCGGGCTGGCTGGCGCCACTGCGCCAGGACCAGAGACCGGCCTGGGTCGCGGTGATGCGCACACGGAAGGTGTTGCCGCCGTCCCAGAAGCCATAGACGCGCTTGTCGAAATCGGGGCCTTCAAGATCCACCCACACCGTGATGTCGGTATAGGGATTATCGTAGGTCTCGTGAGCCTGCAGCGTGATCTCGTATTTCTCCCAAATGTGGACCTTCGCAGTTGTCATCTATGATCCCTTTTTCGGACACCCATCAGGCTGCGGCGCGCATTCATACAGCGTCACGCTTCGACCACGACGAGTTCGGTCAGCGCCGTATACGCCGCAGCTGCCTGACTCTCAATGTCATCCCACCGTGCCTCGATCGATATCGGTCCGTCGTACCCGCCGAGTTGCAGCGCTTGGAAGAAATCGCCGAGGTCGCAGGGTTCCAGTCCTGGCGCTAACCGGGATGTTACCGTCGCGACATGAACGTGATGCAGCAGTGGCGCATTGGCGAGAAGTTCCGCGTAGCTATCCTGGTCCAGCTTCCAGTGGTAAGCGTCGGCCAGCAAACGGACGTTGGCGTGATCCACATCTCTCACGTATCTCGCCGACTCACCGACCGAAGTGAGGACGTTGCAGGCTCCCTTGGTTGTGTTGAGTGGCTCGACGACGACTGTCACAGCGTGGGTCTTGGCCAGCGGTCCAACCATCTTGCCAAATTGCACCAATTGCTTCCAGGCTCTGTCGCGATCAAAGCCCTCGGGGATCTGACGCGCGCCGCCGGAGCCAAAGACGATGGTCTCGATCCCGGCGGCCTGTGCGCGCTCGAAGGTCGTCGTGACGTAGCTCTCCAGCGCCAACCAATCGACGCTTGGTCCCGTGATCTTGAGATGACCGGGTATGAAGCAGTTAGCGGCCAGGGCGGGCAGCGGCGCCGCTTTGATCCGAGGCAGCTCTTCCAGGAAAGCTCCCTCTGATGCGGTCGTTTTCAAGTGATTCTGGACGTGAAGCTCGATGAAGTCGAATCCGGCCTCTGCCAGGGCAGGGGCGACGTCGGGATCGGCACAGACGCCGTATTGCATAGCGACCTCCTATCAGTCAGTGTGTTCGAATGCTACGGGCGGCCAACCGTCGGGAAGGAACGTGTCTCTAGATAAACTGCAGCCCAATCTCGTTGGCGACGCCGCGGATATGCGCTGCGGAGAGTCTGTAGTCTTCCTCTGTCTTGAGATGCTCGATCATCAATGGCATATTGCGATCCAGCTTGCCAAGCTCACGGAGCAGTGTTCGGTAATCCAGATTTCCCTGGCCCGGGCGAACCTCGTCGAGGTGAGTGGTCAGGCGGCTGGAAAGTAGGGTGTCCTTGGCATGGCAGCTGCGGATATGCGGGCCGAGCTTTGCGAACCAGTCGCGGATCAGAGCGGCGTTGTCGAAGTAGCGTTGTGGGCTGTTGATTACGTTGACCATATCGACGTGCACACCAAAGCGCTCACGATCGACGGCATCGAGCAGCTCTAGATAGCTATCCGCAGTATCCGGATATATCCAAGGCATTGGCTCCAATGTGTAGTAGGTGTGGAGGGGATTGACGGTATCGATGATAACGCGGACCGTCTCAACGATCATCTCAAACGTCTCAGAGCTGAGATTGTCGGGATGTGGACCGTCCCAGGGCTCGCCACGGGAGCCGGCGATGTTGACACAGCAGCGAGCGCCAACTCTGTCTGCGAGGGCCAGCTGTGTCTCACATTTCTCCAGCGCCGCCGCGCGCTCTGTGGGATCAGGGCTGAGGGGATTGCTCCATGCTCCGACCTCTGCGATCACGATATCAGCGGATGCCGCTGCCTCGACGTAGGCCTGGATCACGTCGGGCTCGGTATCCGCTGAGACGGGACAGAACGCGGCACCATAGCCCGCTGCCTGCAACCCCCTTATCCAGGCTTCGGGTGTCATTTCATTCGCAAAGACGGGTCCTCCAAGTCGCATTGTCGTGGGCCTCCTAAGGTCCAGGGCTCTGTAGGTGTTTCTTATGTGCGATCGCCTGAGCGTAGGCATCCACGTACTTGCGGGCGCTTTTGTCCCAAGAGAAGTCCTGCGCCATCGCTTTGCGCCGCATCTTTCCAATGTGGTGTTTGCGGTCATACCACGTGCTCACCGCCCAGCCTACGGCATAGTAGAGTGCGTTGGGATCCAGCTTCTCGAACTTGAACCCCGTGCCGCTCCCAACCCGCTCGTCATATTGCTCGACTGTGTCAGCCAGCCCGCCGGTGTTTCGCACGATTGGGAGCGTGCCGTACTTGAGCGAATAGATCTGGTTCAGGCCGCACGGCTCGTACCGTGACGGCATGATGAAGAAGTCAGCACCTGCCTCGATCCAGTGTGCCAGCTCGTTGCTGTAGCCGATGTGGCTTCCGATTTGACCGGGGTGACGGGTGGGTAGGCCGCCGTAAAAGCGCTCCAGCTCTTTGTCGCCGGAGCCCAGCACCACAAACTGCACGCGCATGTCATTCATAATCTGCTCAAGGCAAGCCGCGAGGATGTCGAGGCCCTTTTGATGGGCGAACCGGCTGACAACCCCAACCACGGGGACCGTGGGGTCGATCTCAAGCAGGAAGCGCTTCTGGAGCTCTTCCTTGCAGGTCGCCTTGCCGCGGAGGTCATGCCGTGAGTATCGAGCCGGGATGAGCGGATCCACAGCGGGGTCCCACTGACTGTAGTCGACGCCGTTGAGAATGCCGATATAGTCGCTGTCTTTATCGTTCAGATAGGGCGCCATGCCGTGCGCGTACTCCGGTGTGCGGGTCTCGTCGGCGTAGGTTGGGCTGACCGTATTGACCAGATCCGCGTAATGGATGCCGCCTTTGAGGAAGTTGATCCCGCCGTGGTCCTCGAGTTTGTCCGGGGTGAAATTTCCCCATTGCAGTCCGATGTAATCATAGTGCTCGGTGGGATAGACGCCCTGATATCCGATGTTATGGATGGTCAGAACGCTGGCCGTCTTGCCCAGGACGGCATCGTTCCAATGCCAGACCTTGAGATAGGCCGGCGCGAGTGCCGTTTGCCAATCGTGGACGTGGACGATATCAGCATCGAACCGCATATCGTGGCATAGCTGCAGCGCCGCCCGTGTCAGAAAGGAAAAGCGGCGCGGATTGTCGTCATAATCCTGGAAATCCGCATCATGGTAAAGGCCGGGGCGGGCGAAGAACTTGTCGGATTCGATGAAGTAGGTCGCCACGTCTCCGTCGGTGCGGGTCGTCTGCACGGCGCACCACTCCTCAGTGTTGCCCATCCAGACGCACATCTGCTCGAAGTAGGGGCGAAGGTGGTGTCGATCGCTGTCAATGGAGCCGTACTTGGGCATGATCACTAACACGTCGTGTCCCAGCGCTTTGAGTGCTTTAGGGAGAGCCCCGACCACATCGGCCAGCCCTCCTGTCTTGGCGAAGGGCACACACTCCGATGCCACCATCGCGATCCTCAGTCGTTTCCCATATCCCTCCACGTTTTGTGACCTCCTTGCTCTGGTACGATTGGGTTAAAGCGGCTGGCCGATAACTGCACACAACGCCCAATGATCTGAGTGTATCGCAGGACGTCCCGGGTGGACGTCTGCAGGGTTTGCGAGCTCCCAAAGCCCATCTCTCGAACCTCGGCGCCGTCCGCGTTCACCTAGGATGGGACGGCGCCCTGACAGAGGTTGTAGACGAGGCAAGCCTCAGGACGAGGGGTGCCGATCAGATGTCGACTGCTGTCGATGTCGACATCTCCCTGACCGCAGCAGCTGTCACCTCCCGATCGAGCTGCTCCGACCGGTAAATTCCCTCGGAGATCAGCATCGTGTTCAGCGCAATCTCCGCGGTCGGCAGCAATCCAACACGGCCTTGCAGCGCCGCAATCCAATGATGCTGTGGACCATCGAAGACATCACCGATTTCGTGCACGTTGTGGAGGCGATAGTCAAACTGCCCCAGGTCCGCGCTGCTGTTAAGTGCCAGATCGCCCGCGTTATGGTAGAAGCCAAATGGCTCCAGCCTTACGCCGCCTTCTGAGCCCACGACATAGGAGCCATTGAATCCGTCCAGGTGAATGGCCCATGCCTCGATGATGTCCAGGGCGATATTGTCCGCCAGGCGGACGAACCCCATGCCCAGCTCTTCGACATCGTAATGGCTGACCTCGTGACGTTGCGGATCGATGGGAGTCTCTTGGTACGTCTTCCCCGTGATCCGCAGCACCTCGGGATTGTCCAGGAGGTAGAGCATGTTCGCGATATGGTAGACGCCCATATCGTAGAAAGCGCCTCCGGCAGAGACCTGCTTGCGCACGAAGTTGGGAGAGCCGTAGCCGTCGACGAAAGGGCGACCGCGACGGCGGAAGCCTGTGGACCGAGCGTGGTAGATCCTGCCCAGCAGGCCTTCGTCGATGAGGTACTTGGCTGCCTTGGTCTCCGTGCTAAAGAGGGTGCTCAGCTGAATCGAGAGCTTCTTGCCTGTCTGCTGCGCGACGTTGTACATCGTCTCGGCATCCTTGTAGGTGCCGGCCATTGGTTTCTCGCAGTAGACGTGCTTGTCGGCCTCAAGCGCTGCCACCGTAGCCGGCATATGAAGGTTGTTGTGCAGACAGACATCCACGGCGTCCAGGTCATCCCGCTCCAGCATCCTGTGGAAGTCTGTGTAAACGTCAGGGATGTCGAACAACTCGGAGACCCGTTGGCCCTCAGCTTCGTCCACGTCGGCAAGGGCAACGATCTCAGCGTCGGGGATCTCCTGGTAGCGTCTGAGGTGGCTTTTTCCAATCTGTCCAACACCGATCATGCCAATACGGATCTTTTCGGCCATACGAACTCCTTATCACTAGATGGGTTGATCTCTGGCTCAGGAAGGTAGAGCCACGAGCTACAATGTTCTCCAAGTCGATTGTAGCGTCATCTTGCGAAAAAAACAAAACGCCGGGCAATTTCTGCCCGGCGTCAGTTGCGGCTCGGTTATGTGCCTAGCCAAAGGCGCTCTTAAGCATACTGAAGGCGCGTTTTGACAGGGCCCGCGTGATGACGAAAACCTCCAGGCCGATGATGATCGCCACGAAGACAGCGACCAATACACGGACCTGATCCTCAGCGATAATGGGGATCAGCGGCGGCAGGGGGATCCTTTCCTCGCCCGTGATCCGGAAGAGCGGTACGAAGAGGCTGGAGGCGAAGGAGCCGATCAAGGCGCCCGCAATGGATCCATAGGCGGTCAGGAAGGCGTACTCCATCACGACCTGGCCCGCAATCTGGCTCTGCAGTAGGCCCACCGCCCGAAGAATGGTGAAACGATGGAGGCGCTCACGCAGCGACGCGTACGTGTAGATGAGCAAGCCCATAATGGCCATTACGACGGCGGCGAGGAAGCCTACGGAGAGCGTCCCGAAGACGCCTACACGCTCAAACTTGCCTTGCTCCTCCCGCACTGCTCCGACGGAGTCTCCCTTTTTCCCAGGCATCACGTTCAGTTCACCAGGAATGCGAGCAAGGATCTCCTCCGTGTCGGCCCTAGGATCCGTACGGAGCCAGATATTATGCGGTACGGTCATCCCGAAGTAGAAGTTGAGATGGTCTATATTGCCGATAAACGTGATCCGCTCGTCTTCGTAGACCGTGGGAAAGTACTCGAATGTCCCCGCCACCGTAAAGCTGTCCACGACATGGAAGGCATAGTTAACACCGATGCTAAGGTTGATCTCGTCCCCGACGCGAAGCTGATTCTCCTCATAGATCTCTCGGGAGACCAGGATGCTATCCGACGAGGTTGCCAGCCGGTTCATCAACCCACCAAGAGGCTCGCGGGCGAAGTCGCTTCGGAACCAGGCGACCTGGGGGAAGCTGAGTCGATCCAGGGCCATAAAACGACCGCGGATATCACCGCTGTTCATCAGTCGTGTGCTCATGGGATAGACACCGATCGGCGTCGCTGCCTCGACCCCGTCGATCTTTTGAAAGTCCTGGGGCAATGGAATCCATTCGCCGCTGACGACGGTGACAGCCTCCCCCGAGTCCGTATTGGGATATGGGGTGAAAGCAAGATCGGAGCCGACGTTGTAGTAGATGCGGTCGATCAGCCACTGGTCGAGACTCGCTGCCATCGATAGCGTGTAGACGCCCAGCGCCAGTGAGACGATCACCAGGAGCAGCGGGTTGATGTAAGTGTGGCTCCGGCGAGCCAGCTGGCGCAGAGCCAGATGCGGCGTGGACCAGGGGATCAAGTTAGCGATGAAGTCAAGCGCTCGCATAAATAAGGGGAAAAGACGCAGGGTCATCAGGCCGGCCGTCAGGATGAAGAGCGCCGGGACCAGGATCAAGAGGGGATCCTGATAGAGATCTGCGGGCGAATCCTGCACCAGCATTGAGAGCGACCCTTGCTGCGAGACCTGACGATAGGCGTAGTACGTAGGCAACAAGAGCAGGAAGTCCAGGTAAGCGCGGTACCAGAAGGGCCCTTGCGTGGGGCGCGCTCGCGCCCGGTCAACCTCGATGGCGCTCAGGCGGGTGGCCCGCGCCGCTGGGATCAAGCGGGCCAGCATCGCCACGCCCAAGGCTGCGAGCGTCACCGGTAGATTGAAGCCGCGCATCGCCACAGGAAGGGGTGCGCGCGAAGTGAAAGAGAGGAAACTGGATGTGTTCCCCATCACACGGGCCAGCACCATCCCCAGCCCTATGCCCAGTGGCGTGCCCACGATCAACAGGATGATCTCTTCGAAGAACGTAAGCGTGAGAATGCTCGACGTTCGCATCCCGCGACCCACCAGCGTTGCTGTCTCTCGCTGTTGCCACTGTGCGATGATGCCGGATGAGAGGACCAAGAAGTAGAGCAAGAAGCCAAAAGCGGGAAGATTGAACGCCAGCAAGATGACGGTCAGTGTGTCGCCCCGTGTCACGAAAGACTTCAGAGGATCCAATGGGGGTGTGTTGATCCTCGCTTTGGGCAGGTACCTATTGATGATGACCTCGGCGCGGTTGAAGCCCTCAAGATGCTCTTGAGCCAGCTCGGGAAAGACGTTGTCCCCATCCAAGACGATGTGCCAGCTGACATACCAGCTCTGAGAGGGTACCAGTGGCTGTATGCGCTGGATGTAGTCCCCGCGTCGCACTATTAGGACGTTCTGTAGAGTGGCGTCAGGATTCTCGAACCAGTAGTCCTCTTCGGGATCGGTCGCTCGCCAGATGCCGGCAACCCGAATGCGCGAGGGCTCTGCCCGGAGGTTGACGCCGATATTGAGCACCTCGCCGACGTTCATTCCCATTTTCTCGGCCAGGCGAGTGTGCATCCAAACGTCTACTGCCTCGCCCGAACTGGCATCCGGATCCAGTGTTTCTCCGGCGATGATGGTCATATGGCTCGAGACATTCTCGACATAGGCGACGTCAACGGAGCCAAGGAACTCCCCTTCTGCGTATTGCGTGTCGCCTCCCACGGGCTGCATCATCATATTTCCGCTGTGCACCTGCATACCCCGGTGTTTCACCGGCAACCTCACCTCGGAGGAGAGGGTTCCAGCCACGTTCTCGCCCAACTCCTCGGCTAGCGACACGGAGATCGGACTCTGTCCGGAGGGAAAGGTGTAGACGGCGGTAGAGAATGCGGGGCGGCCCGTCATCGCACTGAAGGCATCAAGCTCTTCATTCAAGATGACCTGATCCACAGCTTGGGCGAAAAAGGCTGCATTGCTTACGAGCCCGACCGCCAGCACCACGCCGAGGAGGGCCAGAAACGTCAGTCCGGGGTGGTGGATCAGGCGCTCGGCGGCGAACTGCATGACGCCAACGATCCGATAAAGCGCTTTAATCATAGTTAGCTAACGACTCCTCAATAAAATCGAGTTAGGGGCAATGTCATGATCAAGCTTCAAGTATATCAGGTGTGCTCCTTGGGACAACCCTCAATGGTCACCGCTAGGTCGGAGATTTGTCACTTGATGGTATAGACGCCAGCTTCGGCAGGCGCTGATAGACCAATGCCGCTGTCAGACGCAGACCCGCCGAGACGAAAAAGACCCCCTGGATGCCGATCCAGTCCGCGAGGCGCACACCGATCAGGGGCGCCATGAAAGCGGCGATGTTGGCGAGGATCGCATAGATCGCAATGTAGGTGGGCCGGCGGTCGGTGGGTGAGATCCGTAGCAGTATGTTGTAGCGTGCGAGCATCACCGCTGCGCCGAAGATCCGGGGAATCAGGACGATGAAGAGGTTAGGGGTGAGGGTCCGCGTCAAGCCTGTCAAAAAGGGAAAGAGCGCCATCATCGGCGCTGTCAATGCCAGGATCTTCGTATCGCCGTGACGCTCGCCACGGCGCTCGATCTGTCGTGGCCAGAACCGGTAGGCCGCGATGGAGGCGACACTGGCTAGAGTTGTGCGCCATCCGATCCAGCTATCTGAGGCGCCCAAGTCTTCGATGAAGTAGATGCTGAACAGAGGGGAGGCGATCGAGATTGCCCATTGGTAGACGAAGGTGCCGATCACCAGGGCTGCGAACTCCGGCGATCCACTGAGGATCTCGCGGACTTCTTTGAGGTTGAAGGGGCGCGGATCCTTGGCGGTGCGGGGCGGTCCGACCTGTTGGATCCGGTTCACGTGCCACGTGCTCCCCACCGCGCCGACAAACGCAAGCAGGAAGATGATCTGATAGTTGAGTGGGAAGACGACCCAGTCGAGAAAGCTGCCCATCAACGGCACGACGGTAAGCGTGATCAAGTTGGTCATAGTGTTGCGTGCGCTCACAACCCTTGCCCGTCTCTGCTCCGGCACCACCTCCGCGAAGAAGGTGTCCCAGCCAGCCGCCGATAGGACGCTGGGGATGCCCATCAAGATAACCACCCAGACCAGCAGCGGCGCCTGCGGAACCTGGCGCAGCAGTGGCAGGTTTGCGAGCCAAGGCAGCAAGAAGATCAGGAGATAGAGAAGGCGCGACGCTGCCAGACTGCGCACGATGAGCGGCTTCCTGTTTGGAGTCCGCTCCATCCATTGGGCGGCCGGGATGCGCAAGAGTACCACCACGAGGCTGGGAATTGAGGTTCGGAGCCCGATCAACTCCTTGGAGGCGCCCAGGCGGATGGCGTAGACGTTGATGTAGGTGCTTGCCGCCGAGGCAAATCCAAGCCAGATGAGATCCTGATAGAGATGCCAGATGTTGCGTTGGCGAACGTGTCGCGGGTCCGGCCCTCTGAAGAAAGGGACGAAACGACCGGCGAACCACCAGCGCAGGTTTCTGAAAAGCGTCAAAGGGCGGTCACCAGATTGTGTATCCTCCGTCGACGACCACGGTCTCGCCCGTCATATAGCTGGAAGCGTCAGAGGCGAGGAAGACTGCCACGGGCCCGAGCTCCTCCGGCTCGCCGGGTCGCTTCATGGGGATGGCGTCAATCCAGACGCCGCCGTACTCCGGATCGTCGAAGAAGGGCTGCGCCATCGCGGTGTTCATATACCCGGGCGCAATGGCGTTGACGCGGATGTTGTAGGGGGCCCACTCCGCCGCCAGCGACTTGGTCAGGTGGATGACGGCCGCTTTGGAGGCGTTATAGGAGGCCTGACGCTGGGGATAGTTCACGATCAGGCCTGACATCGAGGCGATATTGATAATCCGACCGCTGCGTCGCGAGATCATATGCCGGCCGACCGCCTGCGCGCAGGCGAAGACCCCGGTCAGGTTCACGTCGAGGACGTTGCGCCAGTCGTCCAACTCGACCTTCTCGGCCTCTAGGTGCTGCACAATGCCGGCGTTGTTCATCAAGAAATCGATCTTTCCGAACTTTGCCAGAGCTTCAGCGACCATCCGGTCGACGCTCACCTGATCACGCACATCGGTCTCGACGAAAAGGGCACGGCGTCCTTGCGCCTCGATTTCGGCGACGGTTCCCGGCCCGGTCTCGGGGTTGATCTCGGCCACGACGATGTCCGCGCCAGCTTCAGCGAAGGCGTGGCAGAAAGTCTTGCCAAGTCCTTGCCCGCCGCCGGTCACGATGCCGACCTGACCCTCAAGCGAGAATTTCTCCAGAACCATTGACTCTCTCCTATTCTGCTGATTAAGGATCAACAACGTGAGCGAACGGTGCCTATCCGGCGCGCGTGTCGCCCACGTCGTTGATCCAGTGATGTGGCTGGATCTACGTCAACTCCGAGAGCAGGTCGATGGCAGCGCGGATATCCTCGATCTGCTGCGGGCCGCTGATCTCTCGCTCGATCGTGAGGGCACCGGCGTATCCGAGGGCCTTGAGCTTGGGGATAAGCACGGGGAAGTTGACGCGCCCCTCACCCAGCGGCTTCTCGACACCCAGCTCGCGGCCATTGGTTGGGTATTCACCATCCTTAGCGTGCACCCCACGCACATATTGGCCGAAGACGTCGAGAGCGTCGGTCGGGTTCGCCTTCCCATACATCAGGAGATTCGCCGGGTCGAGGTTGATGCCGAGGTTGTCGTATCCCAGGTCCTCGAAGACGCGCAGCATCACGATGGGCGTCTCCTGCCCTGTCTCGAACCAGAACCCGATGTCAAGGTCCTCACAGTAGGAGACGATCTCGTGCAGCGCATCCAGAAGCCCGGGATAGAGGGGGTTGGTCAGATTCTCAGGGATGAATCCCACGTGGGTCGTAATGCTTGGCGCGCCGATCTGCGCGGCGAAGTCGGCGCCCTTCTTGAGGGCAGCGATGCGTTCCTCGCGGTACTCTGGCGGTACTAGCCCGATCGAGACAGGACCGCGCACGAAGTCCCAGACATGAGGTCCCGGCGTGCCCACCCAGAGCGTGGTGATCTCCACATGGTGGTCTGCCGCGGTCGTCATCAGCCGCTCTGCGATGGTGTTGGTGAAGAGCTCCGACTGCCAGCAGACGACCTGACAGGTCGGCAGCCCGAACTCGTGGACGTCCTTGATCGTCGTTTCAGGGCCCTTTTCCAGAGGGGCCATAACACCCAGCTTGAGCTTTGTCATTTCAGTCTCCTTTGCTTGTGGGGTTCACGGGCGAGCCTGTGAATTATTGTCGCATAGCCCGCAACTCGTCTTGGATGAACACGAGCGAGTCACGGGTAGATTTGGGCGCGCAGAGCTCGGGCCGGCGGCCGGTCTCGACGCAATTCAGGAAGTAAGCAATTTCGTTGCGATAGCCATCGCCGGACTCGATGGGCGCGTCGTGCGGCGCGATCTTGTCAGCGTCATCAAAGATGGTTAGCTTCCCGTCGGCGTAGCGGAGGTAGGCCCGATCAAACCAGGCTTCAAATCCTGCCTCAAACGGGATCTGAGCGGGGGACCAACCCGCGTGCATATGGATCTGCGGTCCGCCTGCGTACGAGAAGCAGGCGTGGATGACGTCATAGGCCTTAGCGGCTTCCGAGATGCGTCCGGTGGCATAGATATGATCCGGGCTTCCAAAGACGGCGTTCACATAGTCCACGTCGTGAATGTGGAGATCAAGGATGGCCCCGCCGCTTAGCGCGGGATCGAGGAACCAATTATCGGGCGACCACCCGGGCCGGCCGCCGATGCGCCACATATTGAGGGAGCGCAGAGTGCCATACGCTTCTGTCTCGATCCGCTCCTTCAAGAACTGGTACTCGGGCCAGAAGCGGATGACCTGCGCGACCATCAACAGCCGGTTTGTTTCATCAGCCGTGGCGATCATCCGATCCGCTTCCGCCACGCCCAGCGCCATTGGCTTCTCGCAGAGGACGTGACGCCCGGCCTTCAGGGCTGTGATGGCGTACGGGGCGTGCAGATATGTGGGTAGGCAGATGTCGATGACGTCCACGTCTGCCTCTTCGATCAGGTCTTTGCCCTCGGAATAGCGCGCGACGTCGCTGAAATCGAAGGCCTGTTCGCCCTGCGCAATGTTGATCTGGACCGCGTCCTTTGCCTCGAGGCGCTCCGGCACAATATCTGCAATGGCCGTGATCTTGGCGTTGGGAAGCTGCAAATAGCGCGCGGTGTGGAACCATCCCATCCCGCCCATTCCGACGATACCAATCTTGAGCATAGTAACCTCCGATACAGGGATGTGAGCTTATGCTTTTACGTCTTCAGGCGTCAATGTCGATGATGGCTCGTAAGACGCCGTCGTTGTAGCCATCCACGACCTCGAACGCCCTGTCGATACTCTCCAGCGGGAAGACGTGGGTCGCGAGGGTGGCAACATCCACAGCCCCGGACGCCACGAGCTGGATAGCGCGAGGATAGGTATGCTTCATCCGGCGGACGAGTTTGATGGTCAGCCCTTTCCGGCGGACGACCGAGGCGGTCATCGTCATTTTGTCATCGTCGGGAATGCCTACGACGACCACCTTGCCACCTGGGCGAGCGACTTGCGCGGCTTGGTCGGGCGTCTGCGCGGCGCCAGCGGCCTCGAAGGCGACGTCGACGCCACGGTCATCGGTAGCCTCCAGGATAGCTGCGACGACATCCTCGCGGTCGGGATCAAAAACGATATCGGCGGCGTAGGCTTCGGCGAAGGCACGGCGATAGCCCACGGGCTCGGTCACGTAAACAGCGCCGGCGCCGGACAAACGGGCGAGGGCTGCGGTGAGCAGACCGATGGGCCCAGCGCCCAGGACGGCGACGGTCTCACCGACTTTCAGGTGCGCGAGGTCCACGGTGTGGATGGCGACGCCAAGGGGCTCGAGCATAGCACCCTCGATGGCGTTCACATCCTCTGGCAGCGGGAAGCAGTTGTCGGCCGGCATGAGCATCTGCTCTGCCATCGCGCCGGTGTGGTCAGGCGAGCCGGCGAAGAGCACGTTGGGGCAGATATTGGGATGTCCCTTCTGGCAGAACTCGCAGGTGCCGCAGGAGATGGCGGGCTCGACGGCGACTAATTGACCGACGTCGAGATGATGGACACCGGCGCCGAGTTCGGCGACGCGCGCCGAAAACTCGTGACCGATGATCATGCCCTCGTCGACGATGGCGCCGCCGATGCCGCCCTCATTATAGTAGTGATGGTCCGAGCCGCAGATGCCCACGGCGGCGATGTCCAGCAGCACTTCGTCAGGAGCCGGACGGGCCGGACGGGGTACGTCGATCACGCGCACATCGTGCAAACCGAAGAGCGCGGCGGCGCGCATCGTGGTTGTTTCCTTCTGGGTCTTAGTGGTCATGGTTCAGCGTCCTCCCTAGCGGATCCGGCTGTTCTCTTCGCTCTCCCACATATCAGCATTGGGCCCTAGCTTATCCTTGAGGGGCGCGGTCGCCTCGGTCAGAGCTGGCACCACATCGTCTGGCAGCTCAAGCTCTGCCGCTGCGGCGTTGGTCTTGATCTGCTCAGGGTTGCGGGCACCAGCGATGACGGTGGCTACGGTAGGCTGGCGCAGTATCCAGGCGAGGGAGACCTGCGCCATGGGGAGTCCGGCGTCGTCGCAGATTGCACGGATGCGGGCAAGGGCTTGAGCCGTCTCCTCTTCGGCGCCGGGTCCTCCGTGCCGTGTCATCGGACGGGTCTCCGATGAGAAATGCCGCGTCCTGGCGCGCCCATCGGGGATGTCCGCGAGCGTCTCGAACTTCCCGGTCAGGATGCCGTGCAGGAGTGGGCTGTACGCAGCCACGCTTACGTCGTGCTCCAGACAAGTGGGTACGATCTCGAACTCAATGGCGCGGAAGAGCAGGTTGTAGGCTAGCTGATCCACCTCAATATGGCTGATCTCCAGGATCGATGTGAGATCTTTCTGGCCGAAGTTGGAGCAGCCGACGAAGCGGACCTTGCCCTCGTCCTTCAGGCGCCCCATTTCTCCCATCGTCTCCTCGAAGGGGACGTCCCAATTGGGCCAGTGAAGGTAGTAGACGTCAATGTGATCGGTCTGCAGGCGGCGCAGGCTATCCTCACACGCTTTTCTCAGGTCGGTCGGGCGCATATGGTCGTGCGAAGCTTTTGTAGCCAGAATGACCCGATCACGCATCCCACGGAATGCCTTGCCCAGCAGCTCCTCTGAGTCCCCGTTGCCGTACGCCTCGGCGGTGTCAAAGAAGTTGACGCCAAGATCCACGGCGGTGTGGAGTGCTGCTATGGCCTCTTGCTCGTCCTGCTCACCCCAGAGGCGTCCGCCGGCAATGGCCCAGCAGCCCATGCAGATGCTGCTGACCTCGAGGTCACTTCGTCCAAGCTTTCGATACTCCATGTAAAACCTCCTCCTTTGGTAGACCAGAGATGATTATAGGCGACGGCGTCGCTTTGCCCAAATCCTTGGGAGCGGTGGTCTTCCACCGCCCGCCGTGCTTATCTTAAGATAGGAACTCGGCCTCGATCGCCGCCAGAGCCTCGTCACCGATGGGTACCATCTCGCCGATGTGCGACGTGTCGATCAGGGCGCGGGCGCTGAACTCGGCGACTTCCAAGCGGTCGAAGGCCTGTGGCAGATCGCGTCCCGTGGTCAGAATCGCGTCGTTCTCCAGAAGCACCACCGGCACGCTTGGCGAGAGGCGTTGCGACAGCGCACGTCCATCCCCGAACTGCTCTCCGTAGGGAACCAGGGGGATATCCCGCAGGACGATGTAGCTCTCAGGAATGGTGCGGGTATCGAGCTTTCGCCCGGTGATGCTGTAGGCCGTGGCGCTGGGGCATTGTGCCGTGATGATGGCGCCAATCTCCGGGTGCTCGTCATACATCGTCAAATGGAGGCGCACGGCCCGGCTGGCCTTCTTGCGGCGTTCTCGTCGCCCGTTGCGGATCAAGACGACGTCGTCCACATCGAGATACTTGCGATCGACGCCGAAAGGCGTGATCAGGAAGCTGCGCTCTCCGACCCTGGCGGAGACTGTCCCCTCAGTGCTCGTCATCAGCCGCTGGTCGTAAGCGCGGTGGACGACGTCGACGATCTTCTTGCGCAGTGTGAGCTCCGCGGTGGTGTGCGTCTTGGGTTTGAACTTGGGTAGTCGCTTGCCACGCTCGTGGGATTGCTGGATCTGTTCGTCGGTCAGCGAGCGGATCTGTCCCAGCTCTTGGGCCTGTATCAGGGTGCGGGCGCAGAAATCGAGGGTCTCGAACCTCTGGAAGGCCGTGAGCAGATCCTCGCCGCCGGCGACGACACCGTGATTCTCCAGCAGGACGACATCCACGCCACCGCCGAAGGTATCGGCGATCACATCGCCGAGCTGTTGGCTGCCGGGCAGGGCGTACGGAGCGTAGCCGACGGTGCCGCAGACGTAATGTGCCTGTGGGATGATCCGGGTGTTGGGCACCTTGCGCACGATACTGAACGCAACGAGCGCAGGCGGATGGGCGTGCACGATGGCCCTGAAGTCCGGGCGCTTGGCGTAGATCGCGCGGTGAAAGGGATACTCTGACGAGGGGGCGTGCGGCCCGATCACCGTGCCGTCGGGCTTGACACACATCACGTCGTCCGGCGTCAACGCCCCTTTGTCGATCCCCGCGGGCGTGATCCACATATCCCCCTCAGCGTCCAGCATCGACAGGTTGCCGCCGGATGTCGTCGTCATGCTATAGCCATAGATCCGCTGCATAATCGTGACGATTTTCTCCCGTGGCGGGAGTAGATCGAACTTCATAACGGGCCTCCTTTAGAGGGGCAACTCGACCGGCTGCCCGTCCATCTCCGAGGACTTGCGGATGGCCAGGATGAGCTCCTGGTCGAGCCGGGCTTGATGCGGCCCGTAGGTCGGCTCGGTGTCGTTGCGGACGGCGTTGACGAGACTCATCAAGCAGCCGGCGACGCCGATCTCATCGTCGTGCCACTGCACACCCTGGCCCTGTTGCTGCGGCGCGAAGGGGTTCTCCCAGGTCACGATAGGCACGTCGGGGTCACCCGTGTGGGCTACCATCGCGACGAGCGCCCCGCCATCGCAGCGCTCCCAGCGACGCTCGACGGTGATGAACTGAGGGCCTTCGCCGCCGGGCGCTAGGAGCGAGAGACGCTCCTCGACATCCAAGCCGACACCCACGGTGATGCCCATGCCTTTCTCGGCCATGAAGCGACTGCTCCGCCACCAGCGCAGAGGGGAGTCGTAGCCGACGCCGGTCCAATGGAAGACGCCCAGTTGCCCGCCCTCGAACTCGATGATCCCGTGTTCCTGAGTCTCAGTGCGGGGTCCGTGTCTATCCGCGATCATGGAATAGTGCGGCGCGAGTTCGTAGTCGTGCACGGCCCCGGTGACACGTACCGGCTTAGCGTCAAAGCCGAGATAGCTGCGCATCACGCTGATCCCGTGATAGCCGTGGCCGGCGTAGTCGTTAAACGAGACGTAGACTTTGCCGAAGAGCCCGGATGCAATCAGCTTGAGCTTGAGCTGCTCGAGCGGCCGGCGGTGGAATTGCTCAGCCACCTCGACCTTCAGTCCCTTCTGCTCGGCGATGCGGATGATGGCGTCGGCCTCTTCGAGGTCGTGGGCGATCGGGGTCTCGAGTAGTACGTGGAGGCCGTGCTCCACCGCCATGCGCCCGACGATGCCATTGGCGTGGTAAGCGACGGAGACGATGCCGATCTCCGGCTGGGTCTCCTCGATCAGCTGGTCAATGTCGGTGAACCAGGGTGCATCCAGGAGCTCGCCCAGGTCCTGGGATGAGTCCTTGCTGCGTCCCCATACGCCGACGAGCTCAATGTCGTCAGGCAGGCCCCGTAGAATAGGGCCGTACATATAACCGGATCTCCGGGCGGTCCCGATGATGGCTACGCGGAGCGGTCTTGTCGCCATAGTCTTCCTCCCCATTGGTTAGGGTTCCTACTTGGAACGATAGCGCGATAGAATCGCCTCGGGGTCATTATACGGTCGTACGGCGGCGGGAGCAATGTTCGGCGAAGCTCCCCAACGGAGACGGGGGCTCAATCTTTCTGAGCCATCAAGGCCAGGAACCGCTCCACGTCGTAGAGGGCCGCCTGGGCCGGTGGCGAGATCTGCGGCGCGACCAGGTCGAAGGCATGCTCGACCTGAGGCAGCTCAACCAGCACCACCGGGCGTCCGGCGTCGTGCAGCGCCTGAGTGAGGGCGCGGACGTCCTCGATCGGGATGACGTGATCGTGAAGGCCTTGAAGGATCAGGGTGGGGGGGCAGTGGGCGCCGACGTGGGAAATCGGTGAGAAGCGGAGGAGCTCACCGGAGATCGCGTCGAGGGGCGCTCCGAAGAGCTTCTGTGCAAGCTTGGACCACGTCTGGTATCCCTCGCGGGGAAAATAGCCGAGGGCTTTCCCCAGCGCGGTAGCCAGCGGATGCATAGACTGCTGTGACCAATGGTCGCTGAGCGTCCGCAGGTCCACTACGGGATAGTAGGCCACGGCACCGCGGACGGCCGTGTCGGTGTTTCGCACGTCCGGCGGGTCGAGGTCCGGGTCGTTCGGGGTGTAAGCGGCGAGCAGGGCCAGATGTCCGCCGGCCGATCCGCCGGCAAGGACCACCTTGGACGGATCGACGCCGATGCCGGGTCCCTTCTGTTTCAGCCATGCCACAGCCCGCTTTACGTCGCCGAGCATACCGCGCATATCGGTCTCCCGCACCAACCGATAGGCGACGTCCATCACTACGTGACCCTGTGTCGTCAGGTGACGGAAGAAGGGACGCGTCAACACGTCTTTGTCAAAGGCTTGCCACGCGCCCCCGTGAAGGTAGATGAGGCCGAGGCCAGAGCGGGAGGTGCCGGTGGCCGGCAGCCACAGGTCGCACAAAAGGGGTTGATCTCCGCCGGGCACGGTTGCAAAGGTCAGGTTTCCGATCCGCTGGGGTCTTGGGTGGGCTCCGACCTGGCCTAACTTCCAACGCTTTGTCAGCCATCGCGACGAGCCGCCCGACTTGGAGAGGGCCAGCGCGGGCAGACGCGCCCTCCAATCCGGCCCAAAGGCCTCCTCAAAGCCGTCGTGCGGCGCGCTGACCCGCCGGACGAACCGCCCCGCCAGGATGGCGCCGACAGCGCCCAGGTATCCGGCAAAAGGACGGCGTCGGCGCCGTGACAATATTGCGCCGATCAGGGCTATCAGTGCGACAAGCGGGGCTAACGCTCCGGTCACGATCTTCAGCCCATAACCGATAAGCCCCATGGCAAGACCTCCCCTCCTTGGCCTGACGTATAGCCAGCTCGCCAGTGCTGCGGTGCTCAGGCTGAGGGGGGAGGCCAGGTGTGAGAGGCGATCACTTGGGCGTGTTTTCGGTTTCTTGGTCAAGTCAATGCTCTATAGGAATCCTTGTGGAACGTTCATACTTTCACAGAACGAGCGTTCTCCGAACGAGCGTTCTGTGAACGAGCGTTCTGTGAACGGGCTCCCTTTCCGTGTTGGGAAAAGGGAGCCCGGCATCCCCATCTTGCTGGTTTTGGCGCGGCGGCGCGACCTCAGGAAGGTCAGCTTAATCCGGCCTGCTTCTTGAGCGTGTCGACCTTGTCGAGCCGCTCCCAGGGTAGATCCAGGTCGTCGCGGCCAAAGGCGCCGTAGGCGGCGGTCTGTCTGAAGATCGGGCGTCGCAGGTCCAGGTCGCGGATGATGGCGCCGGGACGCAGGTCGAAGTTTGTCTCGATCAGCTCAACGATCTTCTCGTCGGGGATATTGCCGGTGCCGAAGGTCTCGACGCTGATGCTGGTGGGGCGCGCGACGCCGATGGCGTAGCTCACCTGGACCTCCAAGCGCTCGGCGACGCCGGCGGCGACGAGGTTCTTGGCGATGTAACGGGTCATATAGGATGCAGAGCGGTCTACCTTCGTCGGGTCTTTGCCAGAGAAGGCGCCGCCGCCGTGACGGGCTGCGCCGCCGTAGGTATCGACGATCACCTTGCGCCCGGTCAGCCCGGCGTCGCCCTTGGGACCGCCGGTCACAAACCGACCGGTGGGGTTGATAAAATAGCGGGTCCTCTCGTCGAGGAATTCGACTGGGATGACCGGCTTGATCACGTGCTCGATGACGTCCTCAATGATCTGGTCGCGTGTCACATCGGGATGGTGTTGGGTCGAGATGACGACCGCATCGACCCGCTTGGGCTGGCCAAAGGCGTATTCAACCGTGACCTGGCTCTTACCATCGGGCCGCAGGTAGTCGAGCGCTCCGTTCTTCCGGACGTCGGCGAGGCGATGGGTGAGCTTATGGGCGAGGGAGATCGGCAGGGGCATATAGTCGGGGGTCTCAGTACAGGCAAAACCGATCATCATGCCCTGGTCCCCCGCCCCGATGGCCTCGATCCTGTCATCCTCGGTCATCTGACCTTCTTTATGCTCCAACGCCTCGTCGACGCCCATGGCGATATCGGCGCTCTGCTCCTTGATGGAGACGAGGACGCCGCACGTCTCGCCGTCGAAGCCGTACTTGGCGCGGTCGTAGCCGATGTCCAGGATAGTCTGTCGAGCGATATCCGCGATCTCGACGTAGGCCTCGGTGGTGATCTCGCCGGTCACGACGACCAGCCCGGTCGTGACCACGCAGTCGCAGGCCACCCGCGCGTCGGGATCCTCGGCCAGAATGGCGTCCAGGATCGAGTCAGAGATCTGATCACAGATCTTGTCGGGGTGGCCCTCCGTCACCGATTCGGACGTCAGAAAGTATTGTGGATCTTGTACAAACGATAGTGTCATAGCTTTATGCCTCCAAGTAACGTACGTAGACTCAGTGTTCTGAAAGCTCGCAGGCGTAGGCGCTGCTCTGGGAAGAACATCGCGCTAGAGCGGGCCCCGGTTTTGGAACTCAGCGTCCTCTGCTATCCATTGCGGCGATGGCGTCGCTCCGCTTCCGTGGGCGCGCTTTCGTGCGTGCCGCCTCCGGGCGGGACGCCATCCCAGAGCATACAACAAAACGGCTTGGGCGCAACCTGTTCGGATGAGATTCTCGCGATCTCTGGGGCTGCTCAGCGGAGAAAATGGGTTTGTTTCGTAAAAAGATCAGCTATCGGCCTTCAGGTGTCAGCTCTTGGGGCTGGCTTGGAAGGCGGCTCGGCAAGCGAAATGGGTTCGTTTCGCAGAAAACCAGCCGTTGGCCTTCAGGTGTCAGCTTTCGGAGTTGTCTCTTCACAATCTGTCGTAGTGCGTTTGATCTTGAAGCTGTCCCTGGCTCTCTTTCGTCGTCCTTCTATTCTATTATGCGGTACGCGGGGGATTCATTCAAGGCAGCAGGTCGGGCAATTTCTCATTGGAAGGAAGCTTCTATGGGCGGCGGTTGCACGGCTCTCGCCGGCGAATCAATCTGATTCCCAGGAGGACAGCCAGCACCGCGCCAGCCAAGACCAGAACTGCAGGGGTGGTGGGGTGCCGCGCTACGATCGCGCTGTAGACGGACGCGGGTTCCGGCGCGGTTGAGGCGCGCACCAACCTGAGGTAGTGGTCGGTCTCGGCCCTGTCGAGCAGGTACCGGATCCAGGGTGGGAAGACGCCCTCGATCCCTTCGGCGTCCAGGATCTCTGGACGATGGACCTTGAGCGCGCGTCCCTTGTTGACCAGAGTGGCTACGCCCGCGACGATCACGTTTCTGCACCAATCGGTCTCTGTGCCGTAGGGTAGGGGCACGTAGACGTAGGGATACATCTCGATGGCCACGACCGGGGTGGTGTACAGTTTCCCCGATCGTCTGCCCGTGTGCTGCACGGTCGCGTATGGGCTGAAGGGGCGTCCAGCAAAGGAGAGGGCGATGGGGTTGACGATCCGCTTGTTGATATGCCGCAACCGATCCTTGATCTCATCGAGCCACGACACGCGTTAGCCTCCTTTCGACGACCGCGACCGCCAGCGGTCTCTGGTAGTGAGCACTAGACTGAGTCTGGTGCTCACCTTGGATCGGCTTTGGCAGGTGGAAATGATGATGTATCCGCCGGAAGCTTGAGTAGGGATCAAGGGTCGTCGCGATCAGTCACGGGGATGGCCCACGGGAATCAGATAGAGCGGCGCGTGGTCCGCCGGCAAGTCAAGCCGCGCCTGGACCTGCTCGTCCTGCATCGCGCCGATGGGCACGCTGCCCAACCCCAGGGCTACCGCCTGGAGCGCCAGGTTCTGGGCCGCGTGGCCCGCTTCCATATGCACGTAGCGCTCTGCTCGATCGCCGTAGCGGGCAGCTGTCCGCTCATAGACCGCCGCGAAGACGAAGATGGCCGGCGCCTGTTGCAATGCATCCTGGCGCAGGCCTGCCTCCCACACAGTCTCGCGCAGGTCCTCATCCGCCAGGCGCGCCATGTGGTGTTCGGCGGGGCGGTAGTGGTAGAGACCCTCCGGCAGGATGACATAGAGCTCCAGCGGATAAAGCGCCCCAGCCGAGGGCGCTGCCCGGAGTCCCGCGGGATCGGTCACGCCCTGGGCTGCCCAGAGCAGCTGTCCCACCTGCGCCAACGACAGCGTCTCCGCCGTGAAGGCGCGTACAGAACGCCGCGCGGCAATGACCGACTCCAATGGTTGCTCACCCGTGGTGTCGGGACGCGGCAGTTCCACTGTCTCCAGCGGCTCGCTGCGCGACGCGGGCGCTGCGCGGCACGCCGTGACGAGGAGCAGGAGCGCTAGGCCAGCACCCAATGCGTACATTACCGAGATCCCCATCGTTGCCTCCTATTCGTTCTGGCGAAGGCACAACACCGTCCTATTTCGCAAGCTTGCCCGAGCAGTCAACCTCAAGCAGAAGCCGGCTCGCGATCCACGAAAACGGCGCCAAGCATCAGGCCCCATCCAATGGCCCTGACGAGGGCTCCCAGCCCCTGCACGATGGCGAGGACAAGGCCCACCCGCCGAAGTAGCATCGAGCGCATTAGGGCGACCTGTAACCACGGGAAGACGAAGCCGCTGAAGAGCGCCTGCACCCCAAGGACCGCCAGCCCCAGCACGGCGAAGAGCGAGACGTGTGGGTGGCGCGACCATCGCATCACGGCGAGCACGATGCCCACCAACCATACCAC